>NZ_JABBWW010000016.1:0-187357 GCF_014161385.1 Microbispora sp. H10670
AGACTCTGGATGCCGCCCGATCCCGCCACGGCCTGATCCTCCGGCAGCAGGCGTACTGACGCACACCTTGAGACGATCACACAGCGCAATCAACAGAACCCGAAATGCGCAGGACGTGAATGCTTACACCTACTGGTGCTCGCGTTGCCGGCCGCTTCGGCGAGAGCAGGAGCCGCCGCTGCGAGTGATCCCGCAAGTGCTGCGCTTGCGAGAATACTTACTGCGAACTTGTTGGGCATTTTTTCCCCTTCGAGGATAGATGCAACTGACATCACCCCTTCGGTGATCTCTTCTCTAAATATGCCCAACACTGACCAGAAGGTCGTTGACGATTTGCGCACCCTAGTTGACTACCTCTGCAATGAACGCTTGTGCCGGGCGAACAGGCCCGAGTTCATGCGTCGGTGTTCTGTTTCGCCATCAAGGCGTCGTTGCCGTTGTCTGCGCGGTTCTTGTCGGTTCATGCGCAGCCGTCGTCGTACTGGACGGAATTCCGGTAATCCTGGGGAGACTTGCCGTAGGCGGCGCGGAAGGTCCGGCTGAAGTGCGCGCTGTCGGGGAAACCCCAGCGGGCCGCTATCGAACGGATCGGACGCGAGCGCAGGTGGGGGTCGCCGAGATCGCGCCGGCAGCGCTCCAGCCTCTGCCGGCGTACCCATCCGGCGACGCCGAGGTCCTGGTCGTCGAAGAGCGTGTAGAGGTAGCGGGTCGAGATGTGGTGAGCGGAGGCGATGACGTCCGCCGTGAGGCTGGAATCGCCGAGCCGTCGCTGGATGAAGTCGTGAATCTGCGCGCGCAGGACCTGCCGACGCGTCTCCGGCCCTACGCCGGCGCCGGGCTCGGCATGGAGGTGGTGAGCGCACAATGCGCCCAGTAGGTCCAGAGTGACAGAGGACAGGCGAGCGGCGTCGGCCGGGGTCAGAGTGCCGGCCTGCCGGACCGTTTCACGGAGGTGGTTCGACAACAGGGCGCCGATCCCCTCCCGGGCGGGCAGGCGGACCGCGGTGAGCCGGCCGAGCTCGGAGGAGGACTGTGGCAGCGCGTCCCTGGAGATCTGGATGACCATGTGTGAGACGTCGCCGTCGTCGTGGGGGGCGATCCATCCGTGGAAGGGCTGCGAGGTCTCGTAGAACATCAGATCCTGCGGGCCGCATTCGGCTTCCCTGCCGGACTGGGCGAATCGCACTGTGCCGCGGAGCGGAAGCGCCAGGCAGTACGTGCCGGGATCGGACTGCCGGATGCCTTTCCTGGTTCGCTCCGCCCGCAACGACGGGTGGGTCAGTGAGGATATCTGTATCGCGCCGAGCTGGAGCACGCGCAGCGTGGCCCGGAAGTCCCTCTCGTGTTCACTGCGGACCATGGTGGGCACATGGGCCTGGCAGGCCATGTCGCGCCACCTCGTGAACCGGTCCGTCACGGGGAGATCCTCACTCCGGAACACCGTTTCCTGCATCGCCGATTCCCTCACCCCGTCAGTCGTGGGCCGCGCCTGCCGGCGACAGTGCCAAAGGCCTGAATCTCCGCGCCGGGCAGGAACACAGCGCCGTCGCCCCGAACGCGGCCATTCTTTTCCGGTGACCTCACACCGGCGCTCCCCCGTTTGCCGATCATCTGATTGACAGCTTCGGCGTGGCACTGGAGCGGTCACAAGGAACGCCGGCCGTCCCGGACACAGCGCGACAGGAGCCCCTGGTCACGGTCGTGTCCGGCGATGGTCCCGGACAGCCCGGACAGGACGCCGCGGTCCGCGGTTGACGCCGACCACAGTCGACCAGAAGCATTGCGGGGATGACTGCGGTAACGGGGGACCCGCGCCAGGCGGGTAGCGCGGCTGAGTTCGTCGCTTTACTACGGCAGCTCAAGGAGCGCTCGGGCTTCACGTACCGGCAACTGGAGGAGCGGGCGGCACGCCGAGGAGAGGTCCTCGCGCGCAGCACCGTCGCCGACACCCTGCGCCGGCAGGCGCTGCCACGGACGGAGACGCTGGTCGCCTTCCTCCACGCCTGCGCGCCCGCTGAGGAGGTCGCGATCTGGCTGGAGGCAAGAAGCCGTCTCGCCCGCCAGGCCGCGCCTGCCCGAGGCGACTCGGCCGCCTCGAGCCCGTGCGTGCCGAACGCGTCGCAGCACACGGGGAGAGGTCCGGGCGCCGACCGGCCGGTGGTTCCGCGACAGCTTCCGGCACCGCCCGCGTTCTTCGCGGGAAGAGTGGATGAGCTCGCTCATCTGGACGAGGCGGCGGAGGACCGGGGTGAGACCGTCGTCATCTCCGCGATCGGTGGTGCCGGCGGCATCGGCAAGACATCGCTGGCGCTGCAATGGGCACACATGCGCCTCGATCGTTTTCCCGACGGGCAGCTCTATGCCGACCTTCGCGGGTACGGTCCGGAACTGGCGCCGGTGGCGCCACAGGTGACGTTGCGGAATTTCCTCGAGGCGCTGGGCGTTCCCCCGGCTTCTGTGCCGAAAGACCTCGACGTGCAGGCGGCGCTCTACCGGAGTGTCGTCGCCGGGCGACGGATGCTGGTCGTCTTGGACAACGCTCGGGACACCACTCAGGTCGTCCCGCTGCTACCCGGCAGCCCCACATGCACCGTGCTGGTGACCAGCCGGCACCGGCTACGAGGCCTCACCGTGACTCACGGCGCGCGCCTGCTGACCCTGGACCTCCTCTCGGCCCGCGAGGCCCGGGACATGCTGGCGGGACATCTGGGCCGACGGCGCGTGGCCGACCAGCAGCAGTCACTTGACACGCTCGTCGAGCACTGCGGCGGCCTGCCTCTGGCGCTGGGCATCGTCGCCGCGAGGGCGGCCGCGAATCCCGCCCATCCCCTTGACGCGCTCGCTCAGGAGCTCCGTGATGCCTCTGCCCGGCTCAGCGCCCTGAGTGCCGGCGAGGCGAGAACCGACCTGCGCGCAGTCTTCTCCTGGTCTTATCACGCGCTGGAGCCCCAGGCCGCGACGGTTTTCGACCTGCTCGGCGCGGTTCCCACCGTGGACCTCGGCCTTGCCGCCGTAGCCGGCCTGACCGCCACACCCTTGGCGACGTGCCGGGAGTTGCTGCAGCAACTGGAGGACACATCGCTGGTGCACCAGTACGTACCGGGCCGCTACCGCATGCATGATCTGGTTCACCTGTACAGCGCGGACGGGGCACAGCCGAGGTCGCGGCGTAAGAGCCGCGACGCGGCGCTGCGCCGGCTGGTCGATCATTACCTTCACACCGCCTACGCGGCGGACCGGCTGCTGGACTCACGCCGTCCACCGGTCGCCCTCGCCCCGCCGTCGGCGGGATGCGCGCCTCAGCCGCTTCGCGACACGGCGGAGGCGATGGCCTGGTTCGACCTCGAACACCCCCGCCTCATCGAGATGCAGCAGGTCGCGATGCGCCGAGGGTGGTATCCGCAGGTATGGCAGCTGGCTCGCACGCTGGTCACCTTTCACGCGCGTCGCAGGCGGAGCCGCGATCAGCTGGCCGTCTGGCAGCTTGGGCTGGAGGCGGCGGAAATAGGAAAAGACCTGGCCATGCAGGCGATGGCGCATCGCTATCTCGGTCAGGCATACACGGCGGAACGCCAGGGCGACGATGCTTTCGAGCAACTTGACCTGGCCCTGGTCTGCGCCAGATCGGGCGGTGTGACGGGGGAGGAGGCCCGAACCCATTACGCGCTCGCGGTGGGGTGGGAACGGTACGGCGACCTGGAACGGGCGCTGGTCCACGCGCGTCAGGCGCTTACGCTCTTCCGGAGTATCTCCGATCTGGTGGAGGAGGCGCGGGCCCTGAACGCGATCGGCTGGATCTGCGCCGGACTCCGGCGTTACGAAGAGGCCGAGGCGAGCTGTCGGCGGGCTCTCGCCCTGTTCCGCCGGCATGAGCATCCGGACGGTGAAGCGGACACCTTGCACAGTCTCGGCCTGATCGCGCAGAGCAATGGGAAACACGCCGAATCCTTGACCTACTACGGTCAGGCATTGACGACGTATCGCGGAGTCGGCAACACCAGAGGGGAGGCGGAATCCCTCGCCAGCCTCGGTGACGTCTATGCCGCGCTCAGCCGATACGCTGACGCCCTCCAGGTCTGGCAGCAGGCACTCGACCTGCTGCAAAGGCAGCAACGGGTCAAGGAAGCTCTCCTTCTGCGGGAGCGCATGAGCAACTTCGCCACCCTTGTCTGATCTCCCGTCCATCACAAGGCGGCTCCGGATGTCGCCACTGGCTGAGGGACGCTGTGGCCAGGCCGCGTACGCCGAACCGGGCGGCGACCGCGGGTGCGGACAATGAACAGATCCGGGCCGGCCGGTAAAGGGCAGGAGTCCGATTACAAGAATCCATCATTGCTGTAAAGGGCGATTGTTCACGAACGTCCGCTGTCATCTCGATTTGGTCTGGCGCGAGAATTTCCGGATATATGGGCTCATTCTTGGGCGGTGGCAGATTCCTGCCGTGAGAGCACCCCCCACCCAAAGGCAGAGCCCATGGTCAAACGCGCCCTCACCGCCGCCGCCCTGTCCTTCGCCGCGTTACTCGCGTCGCCTCTCCCCGCACACGCCGTGACCCTCGAACAGAAGCTCGCGGCACTGTCCACCTTCACCCAGCCCACCGCCTCCAGCGCCGCCAGCTGGCGCTCGGCCTGGCAGGACCAGGCGGCCTGGGCCGCCTACGCCTTCGACTGGTCGACGGACCTGTGCTCCAGCAGTCCCGACCAGCCGCTCGGGTTCGACTTCAGGATGCCCTGCCGCCGGCACGACTTCGGCTACCGCAACTACAAGGCCGTGAACCAGTTCTCCGGCAACAAGTCGCATGTGGACGACGGCTTCTACTTCGACATGCGGCAGGTCTGCGCGGGATACTCCGGCGTCAGCAAGAGCACCTGCGACGGCCTCGCCTGGACCTACTACCAGGCGGTCAAGCAGTTCGGCGCGCTGAACGTCACGCAGGACCAGATCGAACGGGTCCAGAAGGACGCTCAGCAGGCCGCGAAGAACGCCCAGGAGTGATCCCCGGCCGGGCATCCGCCGTACGCCGGCCGCGGGAAGGCGGCGGCGGGAAGGCGGCGGCGGTGCCCGGCCTCCGCGTGGCACGTCCACGAGCCCGTGCGTGATCCAGAATGGGTCTCGTGGACGGCTGCGTGTTCTGTGAGATCGTGGCGGGGGAGCGGCCCGCGCGGGTGGTGCTGGACGACGAGGTCGCCGCCGCCTTCCTCGACACCCGCCCGGTGTTCAAGGGGCACGTGCTCGTCGTCCCGCGCGGCCACGTCGAGACCCTCCCGGACCTTCCGCCGGAGGAGGTCGGGCCGTTCTTCGCCCGGGTCCAGGCCGTCACGCGGGCGGTCGAGGCGGGCATCGGCGCGGCCGGCACGTTCGTCGCGATGAACAACCGGGTCAGCCAGAGCGTCCCCCACCTGCACGTCCACGTCGTGCCGCGCAACCGCAAGGACGGCCTGCGCGGCTTCTTCTGGCCCCGCGTCAAGTACGACGGCGACGCCGAGATCGCGGACTACGCCGCCCGCATCCGCGCCGCGCTGGACGCCGGCGACTGAGTGAGACGCCGGACCGGACGGTGTCCGTGCGCACCCTCGCCCGCCTCGTCCTGCCGGCCGCCGGCGCACCGTCGACCTCGCCCTGGACGTGCGGCTGTGCGCTCCCGGCCGGTCCGGCGGCACCCGGAAACTCTCTCACGCATCGGTCTGCCTGGGGTGTCCCGCCCCAGCCCGGGTGATCCAGATCGTGCGCTCGCCGTCATCGATCGCGTACAAGATACGTCCACCCGAGGTTGCTTCGTACTGCCACTGCTCCAGCACTACGCCGACCATTTTCACGGTACCGAGGGAGCCCTTGAGCCGGTGCTGACGGCTGTCCACACGACGCGGATTGGCAGTGATGGCCACCCACGCTCGGTCGAGATTCTCAGCGGCGTGGCGAAGGAGATGTGTCCAGCCTTCAGCCGCGCGACGATCAGCGAACCGTACTGTCCAGGGATTCGGCCGTGGGACGTCGTCACCGCGCCCCGGCATCACGAACTCTCGGATGGACGAGGGACCTCGGGACCGTCACCAGGGAAGGGACCCTGCAATTCCCGGGCCAGTTCCGGATCACTCCACACCACGGCAGTCGATCGCCAGGCCGTCAACGCACGCGCGAACGGGAGCAGCTCTCCTGTGTCCGCCCCGGCGATCAGGTGGTTGAGCAGCTCGCTCACACAGGCAGGACGCTCAGTGTCCGGAAGCCAGGTGAGCCAGGGGAGTTCCTCGGCCAGGACATCTTCGGCGAGGCTGTTGTTCCGGCGCGCGACGATCGCCAAAGCGCGGGCAGCGATGCGCAGGCTGGCCGCCCCCGCCTCGAAACGCTCCGCGCGCATCAGTACGAGGTCTTCGTCGTCGCGTCGCTCAAGGATGACGTCGGCGCTGTCGAGTGAGGGAAGCACCTGCGAAGGACCGCGAAGGAAGGCGCTGTAGGGAACCCTTCTCGTACTCATGTGACCAGCATATCTGAAGTAGTTCAGATATGCTGGTCCCCGCCCGGCGCCCGCTGATACCGCACAGCTGGATCTGCAGGACCTGTAGCGCCGGGGCTGATGCTCAAGCCGTGCGGGTGACGGGGGGTAGGCTGCGGCGGCGTGGAACCGGTCGTCACGGCGCTCGTCGTCGCCGTACTCGTCAGTGTGCCGGCCGTCGTGCTCTGGCGGGTTCTGCGCGGGCGGCGCGACCTCGGCAGCAGCCCCGCGGAGCGGGCGACCTTCGAGACGCTGCACACCGCGTCGCTGGCCGCGCCGCCGCTGCGCGCCGGGCTCACCCAGGCCGGCGCGCTCAAGGCGTCGCGGCACCTGCGTGAGCTGCTCGGCTCCCCGGCCATCGCCATCACCAACGGCGAGGAACTGCTCGTGTACGACGGCGCGGGCGACCACCACGCCGCCGACGCGTTCGAGCACGCGGCGGAGACGCTGAAGGACGGCCGCACCCAGGTGCGGGCGCTCGCCTGCGCGCTGCCCGAGTGTCCCGTCCGGCACGCCGTGGTCGTCCCGCTCACCACCGACGACCGGGTGGTCGGCTCGCTCGCGGCGTACGGCGACCACGCCTCGGCCGGGCTGGTGCGGGCGGCGCAGGAGGTCGCGCGGTGGGTCGACTCCCAGCTTGAGCTGGCCGAGCTCGACCGGTCCCGGACGATGCTGATGGAGGCCGAGGTGCGGGCGCTGCGGGCGCAGATATCCCCGCACTTCATCTACAACTCGCTGACCACGATCGCGTCGTTCGTCCGCAGCGACCCCGAGCAGGCCAGGGAGCTGCTGCTGGAGTTCGCCGACTTCACCCGATACTCCTTCCGGCGGCACGGCGACTTCACGACGCTGGCCGAGGAACTGCGGTCCATCGACCGCTACCTCACCCTGGAGCGGGCCCGGTTCGGCGACCAGCTTCTGGTGACGTTGCGCATCGCCCCGGAGGTCCTGCCGGTGGCGGTGCCGTTCCTGTGCCTGCAGCCGCTGGTGGAGAACGCCGTGAGGCACGGCCTGGAGGCGAAGCCCGGCGCCGGCCGGATCACGATCATCGCCGAGGACGACGGCGCCGAGTGCGGCATCACGGTCGAGGACGACGGCGTCGGCATGGACCCCGAACGGCTGCGGCGCGCGCTGGCCGGGGAGGACCGCTCGGGGGCGGGCGGCATCGGGGTGGCCAACGTGGACGAGCGGCTGCGCCAGGTCTACGGCGACGAGTACGGGCTGGTCGTCGAGACCGGCCCCGGCGCGGGCACCAAGGTCACCGTGCGGATCCCCAAATACCACCCCGGGGTGTCGGTGCTCTGACACCGTCTCGTGACACGCGCAAACGTTGACTTCCGGTCGTCCTGGTCATCACCCTCTAGAGCATCGGCCGGTGAAAGGGGTGATCGTGAGCGGCCTGCGGGTCCTGGCTGTGGACGACGAGCAGCCCGCGCTGGAGGACGTCGCCTACCTGCTCAGAGCGGACCCCCGCATCGGCGAGGTGCTGACCGCCCGCGACGGCGCCGCGGCGCTCAAGCTGCTCGACCGCGCCATCGCGGACGGCAGGCCGGTCGACGCGGTGTTCCTCGACATCCGGATGCGCGGGCTGGACGGAGTGGTGCTGGGCCGGCTGCTGACCCAGTTCACCCGGCCGCCGAAGATCGTGTTCGTCACGGCGTACGATGACCACGCCGTGGACGCCTTCGAGCTCAAGGCCGAGGACTACCTGCTCAAACCCGTACGGCCGGAGCGGCTCGCGGAGGCGATCCGCCGGGTCTGCGGCAGCCGCGGAGAGCCGGGTGAGGGGCCGCAGGCCGACACCATCCCGGTCGAGCTGGGCGGAGTGACCCGGTTCGTGGCCAGCACCGAGGTGCGGTACGTCGAGGCGCAGGGCGACTACGCGCGGCTGCACACCGCGACCGGCAGCCATCTGGTCCGCATCCCGCTGGCGACGCTGGAGGAGCGCTGGGCGTCGGCCGGGTTCCTGCGGGTGCACCGCAGCCATCTCGTCGCGGTCAGGCACATCGACGAACTGCACATCGACTCGGGCAAGTGCGTGGTGCGCGTGGGGGACACCGAGATCCCGGTGAGCCGGCGGCACACCCGGGAGTTACGCGACCTGCTCGTCCGCCGGGCGCGCAAGGGCCAGGCCCGGTGACGGGCAGACCGCGCCGGGTGACGGTGACCAGCCCGCGCACGGCGGCGGCGCGCCGGCGCCGCCATCCGCTCACCCGGGAGATCGACGAGCAGACCCACCTGGGTGAGGTCTACATGCGCTCACTGGTGCGCACGCAGTTCCGGCTGGCCCTTTTCGTGTGCACGGTGCTGGCGTGCGTGGTGGGCGGGCTGCCGCTGCTGTTCCTGCTGGCCCCGGAACTGCGCGCGGCCGACCTGTTCGGGCTGCCGCTGCCGTGGGTGGTCCTCGCCGGGCTGATCTACCCCGCGCTCGTCGTCGGGGCCTGGCTTTACGTCCGGCAGGCCGAGCGTAACGAACGCGACTTCGCCGACCTCGTGGAGCGCCGGTGAGGACCGTGCGCCGGGTGAGGACCGTGCCGGTGAGCACGGTGCGCCGGTGCGCCGGTGAGCACGGTGCGCCGGTGAGAGAGAACGGAGCGTAGGTGGGCCAGATCGCCGCCGTCGGCGTGGTGCTGCTGGCGACCGTCCTCATCGGCGCGTTCGGTATCCGCATGTCCCGCACCACCTCGGACTTCTACGTCGCGTCCCGCACCGTGTCGCCGCTGTGGAACGCCTCGGCGATCGGCGGGGAGTACCTGTCGGCGGCCTCGTTCCTCGGCGTCGCGGGGCTCATCCTCACGTTCGGCGCCGACATGCTGTGGCTGCCGGTCGGCTGGACCGGCGGCTACCTCGTGCTGCTGGTGCTGGTGTCGGCGCCGCTCCGCCGTTCGGGGGCCTACACGCTGCCCGACTTCGCCGAGGCGCGGCTGGAGTCGATGGCCGTGCGGCGGCTGTCGAGCGTCCTCGTCGTGCTGATCGGCTGGCTCTACCTCATGCCGCAGTTCCAGAGCGCCGGGCTGGTCTTCCGTACGATCACGGGGGCGCCGCCGTGGGCGGGCAGCCTGCTGGTGGCGGCGGTGGTGGCGGCGAACGTGCTGTCGGGCGGCATGCGGTCGATCACCTTCGTGCAGGCGTTCCAGTACTGGCTGAAGCTCAGCGCGCTGGCCCTGCCGCTGGTGTTCATGCTGATGGCCTGGTGGTCCGGCGGCGCGCCGGGGCTCGCCGCCGGAGACGAGTGGGCGCTGCCGCTGCACGGCCGCGACCACCCGGTGTACGAGACGTACTCGATGATCCTGGCGACATTCCTCGGGACCATGGGACTGCCGCACGTGCTCGTCCGCTTCTACACCAACCCCGACGGCCGGGCCGCGCGCCGCACCACGCTGGTCGTGCTCACCCTGCTCGGCGCCTTCTACGTGATGCCCGCCGTGTACGGATACCTCGGTCACGTCTACGGCATGCCGGCGGGCGACACCGTGGTCCTCACCCTGCCCGGGCGGCTGGTCGGCGGCCCGGTGGGCGAGTTCCTCACGGCGCTGGTGACGGCGGGCGCGTTCGCGGCGTTCCTGTCCACCTCGTCGGGGCTGACGGTGTCGGTCGCCGGGGTGATCGCGCAGGACATCCTGCGCGGCGGGGTGCGCTCGTTCCGCTACGCGACCGTGCTCGCGGTGGTCGTGCCGTTCGCGCTGGCGGGCGCGGCGAGATCGCTTCCGGTGGCGACCGTGGTGGGGCTCGCGTTCGCCGTGGCCGCCTCGTCGTTCTGCCCGCTGCTCGTGCTCGGCATCTGGTGGCGCAGGCTGACCACGACGGGGGCGTTCGCCGGACTGCTGGCCGGGGGAGGGCTCGCCTGCGCCGCCGTGGTGGTGACGATCAGCGGTGGCCCGCACACCGGCTGGGCGGGCTCGCTGCTGGCCGAGCCGGCCGCCTGGACGGTGCCCGTGTCGTTCACGGTCATGGTGACGGTGTCGCTGCTGACGCCCTCACGGGTGCCGCGCGGCGTGGCGCGCACGATGGTCCGCCTGCACACGCCGGAGACGCTGAACGTCGACCGCGGCGACTGGCGTCCTCGTCACATGTGACCGGTTTCCCCGCGCCGGTCGGCCGTTCGGCGCGCGCAACCGACCATTCGTCGCATCGTCGCGCCATGTGAACGATCGGGCGGTACGGCTGGGCGACGCGGCGGCCCCCGGGGCTCGTCGGCGGGCGCACCACGCTCCTACGTTGTGGTGATTCAGATCACTTGCCCAAGGAGATCTTGTGACCGTCCAGCACGATCCATCGGTCTATGAACGTATACAGGCGGGTGAGCAGTTCCAGGAGCTGCGTCGCCGCTACCGGTCCTGGGCCTTCCCCATGACCATCGCCTTCCTGGTGTGGTACCTCCTCTATGTGCTTCTGTCCGGCTTCGCCCGGGACTTCATGGGCACCAAGCTGTTCGGCAACATCAACGTCGCCCTCGTCTTCGGCGTGCTGCAGTTCGTCTCGACGTTCCTGATCGCCTGGGCGTACTCACGGCACGCGGCGGCCAAGCTCGACCCGATCGCCGACGAGCTGCGCGCCGGGGCCGAGAGCCGCGACGAGATCGGGGAGGGCGCCAAGTGAGCCATGAGACCCTGTCCACGATCCTCTTCGTGGTCTTCGTCGCCGGCACGCTCGGCATCACGTTCTGGGCGAGCCGCAACACCAAGACCGCGTCCGACTTCTACGCGGGCGGCCGCTCGTTCAGCGGCCTGCAGAACGGCCTGGCGATCGGCGGCGACTACATGTCGGCCGCGTCGTTCCTCGGCATCGCCGGCATCATCGCGCTGTCGGGCTACGACGGCTTCCTCTACTCGATCGGCTTCCTCGTCGCCTGGCTGGTCGCGCTGCTGCTCGTCGCCGAGCTCATGCGCAACTCCGGCAAGTACACGATGGCCGACGTGCTGGCGTTCCGGATGTCGCCGCGCCCTGTCCGTACGGCGGCCGGAGTGTCCACGATCGTCGTCAGCATCTTCTACCTGCTCGCGCAGATGGTCGGCGCGGGCTCCCTGGTCGGGCTGCTGCTGGGCGTCACCTCGCAGACCGGCAAGGTCTGGACGATCATCGCGGTCGGCCTGCTGATGATCGTCTACGTCGTCTTCGGCGGCATGAAGGGCACCACCTGGGTGCAGATCGTCAAGGCCGTCATGCTGATGGTCGGCGCCGCGCTCATCACCCTGCTCGTGCTGGGCAAGTTCGGCTTCAACCTGTCCGGCCTGCTCGGCGACGCCGCCGGTGCGAGCGGCAAGGGTGAGGCGTTCCTCAAGCCCGGCCTCAAGTACGGCACCGAGGCACAGGGCATCTGGGGCAAGATCGACCTGATCAGCCTCGGCCTGGCCCTGGTTCTCGGCACGGCCGGTCTGCCGCACGTCCTCATCCGCTTCTACACCGTGCCGACCGCCAGGGACGCCCGCAAGTCGGTCCTGTGGGGCATCGGCATCATCGGCGTCTTCTACCTGCTGACGCTGGTCCTCGGCTTCGGCGCGGCGGCCCTGGTCCACGGGCAGATCGACAAGTCGGGCAACACGGCGGCGCCGCTGCTCGCGAAGGAGATCGGCACGCAGGTCTTCGGCGACGTCGGCGGCACGGTGCTGCTCGCGGTCATCGCGGCGGTCGCGTTCGCCACGATCCTCGCGGTCGTCGCCGGGCTCACGCTCGCCTCGTCCTCCAGCTTCGCCCACGACCTGTACGCCCACGTGTTCAAGCGCGGCCAGGTGACCGACCGGCAGGAGGTCGTGGTCGCCCGGATCGCCGCCTTCGTGATCGGCGCGGTCGCGATCGCGCTGAGCATCTTCGCCCAGTCGCTCAACGTGGCCTTCCTCGTCTCGCTGGCCTTCGCGGTCGCCGCGTCGGGCAACCTGCCCGCGATCCTCTACAGCCTGTTCTGGAAGAGGTTCAACACCGCGGGTGCGGTCTCGGCCATCTACGGCGGCCTGATCACCGCCCTGGTGATGGTGATCTTCTCGCCGGTCGTCTCCGGCGCGAAGACGGCGATGTTCCCCGACGTGGACTTCCACCTGATCGCGCTGTCGAACCCCGGCATCTTCTCGATCCCGATCGGCTTCCTGTGCGGATACCTCGGCACGATCCTGAGCAAGGAGTACAGCGCGTCGAAGTACGCCGAGATCGAGGTCCGGTCGCTCACCGGCATCGGCGCCGAGCAGGCCACCGGTCACTGACGCGAGCCACTTACGCGGGTCACTGAGGTGAGCCGCTGAGTCGAGCCGCCGAGGTGACGCACTGACATGGGACGCCGGCCGCACCCCGCCGACGCCCCCGTACGCCCGGCCGCGAGCCACCCGCCCGCGGCCGGGCGTATGACTGCCCTGTCCCTCGCGTCATGGTGCTGGAGCACCCGCTCTGGTTAGGGTTCGGTCCGTGGACCACCCCCTCCAGACCGCCAAGGCCTGGTCCCGTTCCCGGAGAAGGGCACGCCCGCAGGACGGCGACGCCCGCACCCGCATCCTCGACGCCGCCGAGGAACTGTTCGCGGGCGGCGGCTACGAGGCGACGCCGACGGCGCGGATCGCCGAGCTCGCCGGGGTGCCCAAGGGACTGGTCTTCCACTACTTCCCGCGCAAGATCGACGTGCTGGTCTCGCTGGTGGACGAGCGCACGGTCGTCACGGAGGAGGAGGTCGAGGCCCTGCCCGGCGACGCGGCGGGCACGCTGTCGCGTCTCGCCCGCGGGCTGCCGCTGCGGGCGTCCCCCGCGATGCGGCGCATCCTGTTCCGGGAGGCCGACACCCACCTGTCCGTACGGGAACGGCTGGGCCGTCTCAACAGCGAGATCATCCGAAGGGCCAGGTTCGCCCTGGAGCTCGCCCTGCCGGGCGGGCGCGGCGACGCCGCCCGGGTGGAGGCCGCCGCCGCCACCTTCGCCGCGGTCCTGCTCTACCAGGAGAGCATCTGCCTGCTCACCGGCCACCACATCGACCCCGACGCGGTCGCGGAACTGATCGCCCGAGCCCTGGGGTGACCCGGCTCTGAATACCCATGGCGTACCTCTGTCCATCTGGTCAGTTCGCCGCTCAGCCGTGCAAGTTGCGGCGGAGGAAGGTGTGCCAGGTCTGCTCGAACGAGTGGGTTAGGGTCGACGTGGCCGCGAAGCGGTCCCAGGCGTGGAACGCCCGAGCGTAGAGGTGCAGGTCGACCGGCACACCGACGGCGGTCAGCCTGCGGGCGAAGTCGATGCCCTCGTCCCGCAGCAAATCGAACTGGGCGACGGCGACGAATGTGTCCGGCAGGTCGGCGAGGTTTGTGGCCCGGCCGGGCGCGGAGTACGGGTGCACGTCGTCCGTGCCCAATCGGTCGCCCAGGACCGCGGCCCACGCGAGCCGGATGTCCGGACGGGAGAAGACCACCTCGGAGATGGCCTCGAAGCTCGACGGCGTCTCCAGGCGGTCGTCGAGCATCGGGTAGAGCAGGGACAGCGAGCACGGCCGTACAGCCTGCCGGTCGCGCACCATGAGCGCGGTGGCCGCGGCGGGTGCTCCGCCGCCGCTGGCACCGGCGAGCCCGATCCGGTGCGGGTCGATCCGGTGCTCGACAGCGTGCTCGGTGAGGTGGGTGTAGGCGAGGTAGCCGTCCTCGGCGGCACCGGGAGCCGGGGTCTCCGGGGCGAGCCGGTAGGCAACGGCGGCCAGGACGCAGTCGAGGTGCAGGGCCAGAGCGGAGTGGTAGGCGTCGTCGTCGCGGGCGTTGTCGCCGAGGACTTGGGCTCCGGCGTGGAACCAGACCAGGGCCGGGAGGGCGTGCTCGGCACCGGCTGGGCGATAGAGGACCACCTCGAGTTCGGTCCGATCGGCTCGGGGGATGCGCAGCGTCTCGATCGTGACCCGCGGGTCCGCCGGGGTCGGGGCCGACTGGGCGCGGGCCGCGCGCAATCGCGCACGCAGGCCCGGGATGTCGGAGAGTTCGAGCAGGGTGCCGTTCGCGGCCTTGGGCATCGCGGCGAACGCGGCGGCGAGTTCCGGGTCGAGCGCGTCGATGGTTCCAGGCATGGGAGGTCCTTTCAGAACAGGGAGGGCTGGCCGCTGCCGGCGGTGATGCCGCCGTCGACGGGCAGGATGGCGCCCGTGATGAAACGGGCGTCGTCCGAGGCCAGGAAGCTGACTGCGGCGGCGACGTCGGCTGGGGTGCTGAAGCCGGCGATTGCCCGGCGCTGGTTGAAGCGTTCGATCAGGTCGGCGTGCCTCGTCGCCAGTTCTTCCGGTCCGGTCAGCGACGGGGCGACGGTGTTCACCCGGATACCGAACTGGCCGAGGTCGAAGGCGAGCCCGCGGGTGAAGTTCACGACCGCACCCTTGGCCGCGTTGTAGGCGGTGAGCCGGCGGTCGCCGCCGAGGCCGGAGGCCGAGGCGATCTGGACGACGCTGCCGCGGCTGTCCTTCAGGTACGGCAGCGCCGCCTGCGCGCCGAAGAAGCAACTGTCGACGTCGGTGCACATGACCAGCCGCCAGTCCGCCAGCGTCGTCTCCGCGAACTCCTTGCCGAGGCCGACGCCGGCGTTGGAAACCAGGACGTCGATGCCGCCGAACCGGGCGGCGCCGGCGTCGATCATCGCCTGTACCTCGTCCTGGCTGGTGACGTCGGTAGCGACCGGGAGCGCACGGTGGGTGCCGAACTCGGCCGCGAGGGCTTCCAACGGGTCCTTGCGCCGCGCGGCGAGGACGAGGTTGGCCCCTTCGGCGGCGAACCGCCGCGCGATGCCCTCGCCGATGCCGGAGCTGGCTCCGGTGACCACGACTGTCTTGCCGGTGAAACGCTGTTCCACGGTGACCTTCTTAACGTCAGTTACTGACGCATTTACGTCAGTAACTGACTCTATATTGCATCAGTGACTGACGCAATATGTGTCAGTCACAGACGCTTGTGGTAGCGTCAAAACCGTGCCACGGAACGGGGATGAGGTGCGGCTGCGACTCCAGGAGGCCGCGCTCGAGCTGTATCTGGAGCGTGGCTACGACAAAACCACGACCGGGGACATCGCCGCCCGCGCCGGGGTCACCGAGCGGACCTTTTTTCGCCACTTCGCCGACAAGCGTGAGGTCTTCTTCGACGGCGAGACGCAGCTACGGGACCTGCTGACGGGCGCGGTCGCAGCAGTGCCGGCCGGCACGAAACCACTGCCCACCCTGCGGGCCGCGTTCCACCAGACCGTGCCGCTGATCGAAGGCAACCTCCCCATCACCCAGCGGCGGGCGCCGGTCATCGCCGCCACGCCGGCCCTGCAGGAACGGGCGCTGGCCAAGAGCGCGGCCCTCGTCGCCGCGCTCACCGACGCCCTCCGGGCCCGCGGCGTCGCCGAGCCGCTCGCGGCCCTGTGTGCCCAGGTGGGCATGGACGCCTACTCGATCGCCATCCGTCGGTGGGGAGCCGACCGCTCCGACGATCTGCACACCCACCTCGACCGGACCTTCACCGATCTACGGCTCGCCGCAAACGCCCTGAAGTGACCGGCCTGGCTTCCTCGCGTGTCGATGGCGTTTCGCTGTATCCGCACAATGAGCGGCGATGAGTGGGGCGGCGAGCGGTTCTGCGTCAGATCAGGCCGGCACCATGTCCTCCCGTTTCTCGTTCTCCCGCTCCTCCCGCTGCTTCTCCTGCGCGGTCTGCCTTACGGCGGGGGCGGGGTCGTGCCCGAGCCCGTCCCGCGGGCTCGCGTCGTCCGGGGCCTCGTCTCGGGAGGGGTCGTCGAGCAACGCGACGAGCTCGTCCATCGCCTCGCGCAGGTGGCCGGTCACGCTCCACACGTCCGGCACCCGGGTGGGGCACACGACGACGCCGAAGTCCAGCCGGTCGTCGTACGACGCGCAGGTGATGCTGATCCCGCCGGTGGCGTCGGTGACCACCGACAACGGGTGATAGGAGAGCATCCGCGCGCCGCACAGGTAGAGAGGCCGGCGCGGGCCGGGCACGTTCGACACGACGAGGTTCACGCCCGCCCCCGCCACTCCCGCGAGCCGGAACACGAGCGGCGTGGCCAGCGCGGCGAACGCGTTCGGCACCATCGCGCACACGTCGTCCAGCCAGCTGCGGTGGGAGACGGCGAAACGCCGCTTGGCGGCGCCCAGCGCGGCGCGTACGGCCGCCAGGCGCTCCCCGGGACGGGCGACGTCGGTCGCGAGCGGCGTGATCATCGCCGAGATGCGGTTGCCGACCCGCCCGTCCGCCGTGCCGTCCGCCGTGCCGGGCGATGCCGCCGCGGCGCGCAGCGCGACCGGCACGGCGGCGACCAGTGGCCGGTCGGGCAGCGCGTCGTGCGCGAGGAGCCAGCGTCGCAGCGCCGAGGCGCACAGCGTCATGACCACGTCGTTCGGGCCCATGCCGAAGGCCCTGGCCACCCTTCTGACCTCCGCGAGCGGCACCGACCCGAACGCGACCGCGCGCGCCGCCGAGATAGGGCCGTTGAACGGCGTGCGCGGCGCGGCCAGCGGCGGCATCTCCGGCAGTCGGCGCGGGTCTCCCGCGAGCGCTCGGGCCGCCTGGGCCACCAGCCGCGCGTCGGGCAGCGCCGACAGCACCGGGATCGCGTCCAGGTCGGCGGCGGCGCGGGCGAGCGAGCAGAGCGCCTCCACCGGCTGCACGATCGTCCGGGTGATCGCCCCGGCGAGCATCGCGAGCAGCCCGGGCGGCTGCGGCGGCGCGGGGCTCGGGGACGCGGGCGCCTTCACGAGGCGCGGTTGCGGTGAGGGGTCGAGCAGCGCCGTCAGGATCTCCGACCCCGTCACGCCGTCGATCGCGCAGTGGTGCACCTTCATGTAGAGGGCGACCCGCCCGCCGGCCAGGCCGTCGATGAGGTGCGCCTCCCACAGCGGGCGGCTCCGGTCGAGCCGCCGCGCGTGGACGTCCGCCACGTACGCCGCGAGCTCCCCTTCGCCGCCCGGCGCGGGCAGGGTGGTCTCGTGCACGTGCGCGCCGAGGTCCACGTCCGGGTCGTCGATCCAGTACGGCCGGTCCAGGCCGAAGGGCACGTCGGCCAGCCGCATCCGCAACGGCGCGGCGAGGTGCAGCCGCTCGCGCAGCAGGGTGAGCAGGGCCTCGCGGGTCAGGATCCCCGAGGGCGAGGAGGACGGGTCGAAGACGGCCACGCCGGCCACGTGGGCCGCGGTCGTCGCCGACTCCACGGACAGGAACTGCGCGTCGAGTGCCGTCAGCTGGCGCATCTCGTCATCCTCCTGGCACTCCTCCCCGGCGCTCGGCGATCACTCGCCTGCGTACCGTGACCATCATGGCAGTGGCGCGTTACCGCCGCATTTCTCCCGGGTGCCGCCGGGGGATGTCGAGGTGTGGCCGTGACCTGGGCCAGACGATCGCGGCCGGTCAGGATTCCCTTGCAACCGGTTACAGCCGCCGCCTCACGAATGGTGATCCGATATGACATGGTTGTTCGAAAGCGCCGGTACAGGCGCATCACTTGGCCATGCGCCACGTGCGGAGCGAGGAGAGGACAGAGATGATCTCGGCTGGAGCGGGGACGACCTTCACGGACGGACGACCGGCTCAGCCGCGGGGCGGACCGACGGTCCTGCGCATGATGCTCGGCGGGCAGTTACGCCGCCTCCGTGAGAGCAGGAACATCAGCCGGGACGAGGCGGGGCGGGCGATCCGCGCCTCCAACTCCAAGATCTGCCGGTTGGAGCTCGGCCGCATTCCCTTCAAGCAGCACGACCTGGCCGAACTGCTCACCCTCTACGGCGTCACCGACAGCGCCGAGCGGGAGACGATGCTGGAACTGGCGCGGCAGGCCGCCGTGCCCGGCTGGTGGCACCAGTACAACGACCTGCTGCCCAGCTGGTTCGGGCCGTACGTCGGGCTGGAGGAGGCCGCCTCCACCATCCGCACCTTCGAGGCGCAGTTCGTCAACGACCTGTTGCAGACCGAGGAGTACGCCCGCGCGGTCTTCCGCGTACGCCACAGAAGGGCGTCGATATCCGACATCGACCGCCGGGTCAGCCTCCGCCTGCGGCGTCAGCGGCTGCTCGACCACCCCGACGGGCCCCGGCTGTGGTCCGTCATGGACGAGGCGGCGCTCCGCCGTCCAGTCGGCGGCCGGGCCGTGCAGCGCGGCCAGATCAAGCGCCTGATCGAGGTCTCCGCGCGCCCGGACGTGACCCTGCAGATCCTGCCGTTCCGGGCCGGTGGTCACGCCGCCGCCGGGGGTTCCTTCACGATCCTGCGGTTCGCCGAGCCCGATCTCTCCGACGTCGTCTACCTGGAGCAGCTGAGCGGCGCTCTCTACCTCGACAAGCAGGAGGACGTCGACGACTACACCGTCGTGATGAGCGAGCTCAGCGTGCAGGCCGAGCCGGCCGGGAACACCGAGTCCCTGCTCCACGCGATCCTCCGGGAGATCTGAGGCCGGGGGACCCGAGATCCGGTCACCGGCCGCCGAGACGGGCCAGCAGCCGGTCGAGCGGCCAGGTGTTGACGACGTCGTCCGGCGTGAGCCAGGCCCGCTGGGCGATGCCCACGCCGTACCTCTGGTGGGCCAGATGCGGGATGGCGTGGGAGTCGCTGTCGATGGAGAACGTCACGCCGTGGTGGCGCGCGAGCCGTACGAGATCGGAGGGCAGATCGGCCCGGTCGGGATAGGAGTCGATCTCCATGATCGTGCCGGTCCGGGCGGCGGCGCGGAACACGGCGTCCCAGTCGGCGTCCACCGGAGGCCGCTTGCCGATCTTCCGGGTCGTGGGGTGACCGATGACGTGGACGCGCGGGTTCTCGCAGGCCGTGACGAAACGGCGGGTCATCTCCTCCCGCGACTGGGTGAAGTGCGAGTGCACCGAGGCCACGCAGACGTCGAACCCGGCCAGCACCTCGGCCGGCCAGTCCACCGAGCCGTCGGGGGCGATGTTCAGCTCGCTGCCGTGCAGCAACCGCATGTCCGGATATTTCGCCTGAAGGTCGGCGATGCGGGCCCGCTGGGCGAGGGCCTTGTCGAGCGTCATCCGCTGCATGACGAGGTCGGGCGCGTGGTCGGTCACCGCGTAGTAGGAGTAGCCCCGGGCGGCCGCGGCGGCGACCATGTCCTCCAGCGAGGCGATCCCGTCGGTGAGGTCGGTGTGAGTGTGCAGGTCGCCCCGCAGGTCGCCCAGCTCCACCAGGCGCGGCAGCTCGCCGCGCAGCGCGGCCTCCACCTCCCCGCCGTCCTCACGCAGCGTGGGAGGCACCCACCGCATGCCGAGCGCCTGGTAGATGTCCTCCTCGGTCTCCGACGCGATCAGCCGCTCCCCGTCGAACAGGCCGTACTCCGAGAGCTTCCAGCCCTTCCTGACCGCCATCTCCCGGATGCGGACGTTGTGCTCCTTGCTGCCGGTGAAGTAGACCATCGCGGCGCCCCACGACTCGGCCGGGACCAGCCGCAGATCGACCTGCAGGCCGCGGTCGGTCCGCACCGAGGTCTTCCGCTCGCCCTTCGCGATGACCTCGGTGACGTACGGCTGCCGGGCGAACAGGTCCATCAGGCCGGGGTCGCCGACGGCGAGGACGTCGATGTCGCCGATCGTCTCGCGCATCCGCCGCAGCGACCCCGCGACGGCGATCCGCTCGGCGGGCAGCGAGGCGACGACCCGCTCGGCGAGGTCCGTCGCGATCCCGAGGTGGACCCGGTCGCCCGACCGCTCCATGTGCTCGATGCCCTTGAGCAGGTTCTCCTCGGTCCTGGCGCCGAACCCGCGCACGCCGCCGAGGCGGCCGGCCCGGATGGCCTCGGCCAGGGCGGCGGGGGAGTCGATGCCCAGCTCCTGGAACAGGAACAGCGCCTTCTTCGGGCCGAGCGAGGGGATCCGGGTCAGCCTGCGCACCCCCTCAGGCACCCGCGCGCGCAGGTCGTCGAGCTGCCGGAAGCTGCCCCGCGCGAGGAACTCCTCGACCTTCTTGGCGATGGCCTCGCCCACCCCGGGGATCGACCGGACGTCGGTCTCGCCGAGGTCTCCGGGGAACCCCGCGATCGACTTGGCCGCCTTCTGGTAGCTGCGCACCCGGAACGCGTCCCCGCCGTTCAGCGCGAAAAGCTCGGCGTACTCCTGCAGCGCCGCGGCCGCCTCGTCATTGGCCCGTCCCATGTCCGCCAGCGTACGGCAGCCGTACGACAGGAACCGGGGCCAGGCGCATGGTCAGAGGGCATGGTCAGAGGGCATGGCCAGAGGCCGGTCACACGCGGGAGAACGGCTCGGCGTACGTGAACGGTCCGCGCGGCGCGGACCGCCCGAAGACGCGCACCTGGAAGAACTCGCCCCAGGACGGGTCCGGCGCCGCGACGCCGTGCGCCGAGGCCGGCTCGAAGCCGAACCGCCGGTAGTAGGCGGGGTCGCCGAGGAGCCCCACCAGCGGCTCGCCGAGCGCCTCGGCCGCCCCGAGCACGGCGTGCACCAGCGCCGATCCGACTCCCCGCCGCTGGTGGGCGGGATGCACGGACAGCGGGCCGAGGCCGACCACGGGCAGGGTCCCCACGTGGGCCCTGGTGCAGAGGACGTGACCCGCGATCCCGCCGTCCCGCGCCGGCGCGACGAGCGACAGCTCCGGCAGCCAGCCCGGGTCCGTACGCAGCTCGTCGAGCAGGACGGCCTCGACCGGCGGCACGTGCGGCCGGCCCGGGTGGCGGGCCTCCTGGTGGGGAGCGAAGGCGGCGGCGACCACCTCGCGCACGGCCTCGGCGTCGCCGGGGTTCTCACGTCGGATCAGCACCCGTACAGCCTGCCGCCCGTCATCGGCCCCGGCAACGCATTTCGGCCGTGACCCGCACGCCGCTCCGCGGCGGGCGGCCCGCTAGTACTGCGGCGACCTGGCCTGGTAGGGCTCCTGCAGGAAGGCGATCTCCTCCTCGGTCAGCGTGAGGTCCACCGCGGCGAGCGCGTCGTCCACGTGATGCTCCTTGGTCGCGCCGATGATGGGGGCGGTCACGCCCGGACGGCCGAGCAGCCACGCGAGGGCGACGGTGGCGGGCGAGACGCCCCTGTCGGCGGCGGTCCGCGCCACCCGGTCCAGGATCTCCTCGACGGCCGGTCCGCCGTACAGCTGCCGCTGCCGGGCGCCGTCGCCGGTCTGCCGCGCGGTGTCGGCCGTCTGGCCGGCGCGGGCGAGCAGGCCGCGGGCGAGCGGGCTCCACGGGATGAGTCCCACGCCCTGGTCGAGGCACTGCGGGATCATCTCCCGCTCCTCCTCGCGGTCCAGGAGGTTGTAGTGGTTCTGCATCGAGACGAACCGGGTCCAGCCGCGCCTGTCGGCGGTGTGCTGGGCCTTGGCGAACTGCCAGGCCCGCATGCTGGAGGCGCCGATGTAGCGGGCCTTGCCGGCCTTGACGACGTCGTGCAGCGCCTCCATCGTCTCCTCGATCGGCGTCTCGTCGTCCCACCGGTGGATCTGGTACAGGTCGACGTGGTCGGTGCCCAGGCGGGTGAGAGAGGCGTCGACGGCCGACATGATGTGCTTGCGGGACAGGCCCCCGTCGTTCTGGCCCTCGCCCATCGGGAAGTAGACCTTGGTGGCGAGCACGTAGTCGTCGCGCCGGGGGAAGATCTTGCGCAGCAGCCGCCCGGTGACCTCCTCGCTGACCCCGGCGGAGTACATGTCGGCGGTGTCGAAGAACGTCACCCCGCCCTCGGCGGCCCTGCGGACGATGGGCTCGGCGAGATCCTCCTCCAGGGCCCAGCCGCCCCACTTGGAGGGCTCCCCGTAGCTCATCATGCCGAGGCAGAGCCTGCTGACCTTCAAACCAGTGGTGCCAAGTCGTCCGTATTCCATGTGAGCACCCTATTCACCCCACGGGCCCCGGCCGGTCGGCACGGCCGGGCTGAACCGTACGGGCAGGGCCTCCAGGCTGCGAACCCACAGCGAAGGGCGCCATCGCAGCGCGTCCGGTTTCACGGTGAGATAGACGTCGGGCAGCCGGTCGAGGAGGACCTCCACGGCCGTCTTGGCGATGATCCCGCCGAGTTCGGGCGCGGGGAAGGGACAACCGTACTCACCGTGGCCGAAGGCCAGGTGCGCCCGGTTGGCGCCGGAGCCGGCATGCGCGGCCGGTTGCACCTGCGGATCGGCGTTGGCCGCGGCGACACCGAGCACCAGCATGTCGCCCCGGCGGATGCGCCGCCCGGCCAGCTCGCAGTCCTGCACGGCCCAGCGATTGGGCATGTTCGGCGTGGGCGGGTCCTTCCACAGCACATCGTTCAGCGCCTCGCCGACGCTGCTGCGGCCGCCCTGCAGGCTCATCGAGAAGTGGTCGTCCATCAGCATCAGCCGCAGGGTGCTGCCGATCCAGTTGGAGCAGTTGTCATGGGAGGAGATCATCGTCATGATCAGGTCCTGGACGATCTCCTCGTCGGCGAGCCGCGCGTGGTGTGCCAGCATGTGCGAGGTGAGGTCGTGGCCCGGCAGGGCGCGCTTGTCGGCGATGAGCCGGCTTAGCTTGTCCAGAATCCGGGTGACCGCCGGGAGGGCCTCCTCGCCCCCGCTCAGCACGTGGTTGACGTCCTTGACCAGCTCCGGCAGGTCGGTCTCCGCCAGCCCGAACAGCCGGGTGATGACCTGAGCCGGAATCCGGTCGGCGTACCGGGAGATCAGGTCGGTCTGGCCGTCCCCGGAGAACTCGTCGATCGCGCGGTCGGCGATCTGCTCGCAGATCAGGGCGAGCTCGGTGCGGTCGACGCTGTCCAGCGCGTCGCTGATGGCGCCGATCCGCCGCTGGTGCTCGGCCCCCTCCGTGTACATCACGGACGGTTGCCATGTCACGTAGGGGCGCGCCGGCCAGTCAGGGGGGAGGAGGTCCTGCAGGTTCCAGCGCCTGGGGTCGCGGCTGAACAACTGCGGCTGGCTGGTGACATGGTGCAGCTCGCGATAACCGATCACGTACCAGACGGGCATTCCGTCGAGGAGAACGGGGACGACGGGGCCGTGCTCGCGGCGCATCTCCTGGAACAGCGCGGTCGGGTCGTCGCCGATCAGTGACGCGTGCAGTGGTACGGCATCGGCGTGGTCGGCGTATCCCTCCAGCGGCTCCCGTCTCCGCTCGGCATGCCGCGATGCGGGCGAGGCGGCGTACGGGTCGGTGGGGTCGGGCAGGGGAGGGGAGTTCGTCACGGCATGCTCTCTCGGGCGGGCAACTGGTCGTAGGTGCGGGTGAGGTGCTCGATGAGCGTGATCAGCACGTGCTTGGACGAGGACCGCTCTCTCGCGTCGCATTCGATGAGCGGGACCTCGGGCGACAGTGCCAGCGCCTCGCGCACCGAATCCAGGGTGGGCCCGTCGGTGAAGCGGTTGACCGCGACGACGAACGGGGTCTGGTGGTGCTCCAGCCGGTCGATGGAGTACCAGGAATCCTCCAGGCGGCGGGCGTCCACCAGGACGACCGCGCCCAGGCTGCCGGCGAACAACTGGTCCCACACGAACCAGAACCGCTGCTGACCGGGCGCGCCGAACAGGTAGAGCACCCTGCTCTCGTTCAGCGTGATCCGGCCGAAGTCGAAGGCAACCGTGGTGGTCGACTTGGTCCGTACCCGGCTGGCGTCGTCGATGCCCACGCTCGCCTGGGTCATGAGCTCCTCGGTGCTCAGCGGGCGGATCTCGCTCACCGAGCCGACCATGGTCGTCTTTCCCGCCCCGAACCCGCCGACGATCACGATCTTCAGGGCGTCCGCGGCGGTCGTGCGTAGCGGCGTTCGCGTGGTGGCCGCCATCTGGTCAGAGGTTGTGGAGTGCAACGAGCACCTGCCTGAGGATTTCGGGATCCGGTCGTCCGGCCTGTGCGGCGATCGACGGATGACGGACGGTGATGCGACCGGTGTCCAGCAGGTCGCACAGCAGGATCTTCACCACGCTGACCGGCAGCCGCAGTTCCGCCGAGATCTCCACCACCGCCGTCGGCCGCTGGGCCATCCGCAGGATCTTGATGTGCTCGGACTGCATACCGGGGGTCGGGGCGCACTCGCTGACGATGAGGGAGACGGAGTCGAAGGTCTTCTCATCGGCGCTGGTACGCCCACCGGTGACCGTGTAGAGCCGGTCAGGGTCTTCTTGGTCGATGGCTCGCCGTGTCATCCGCGTTCGTCGCTGTTCTCCGCCTGCCGCGGTGCCGCGGTGAGGTACACCCCGATCTGTTCCACCAGTTCGTTCATGTTGTGCGCGATGAGCCCCACCTCGCCGTCCTCCTCGGCCACCACGGCCAGGTGGGCGCCGTCCCCGGCCGGCACGATGAGCAGCAGTCCGCCGGCGAACTCCACCATCGCCTGCCCCGCTCCGATGCCGTCCCCGAACTCGGCGGAGGCGCTCAGCGAGAGGCTCTGGATCCCGGCGGCCAGGGCGGAGAGCTGGTCGGCCCCGTCCCGGCCGAGGCCGGCGGTGAAGCTCATCTTCAGGCCGTCCCTGGTCAGCACCAGCACATGCCTGATCCCCGGGGTCTTGTTCTTGAGGTTCTCCAGTAGCCAGTCGAAGTCACTGTCGGTGGTGTGCGAAGCGTCGGTTGTGCTCATAGAAACGACGGGGTGCCCCTTCGGCGCGGGAGGGACGCCCCCTGCCTCCTCATCTGTGAATCCAAAGACGTCCGGTGGTCGGCGGACGCGTGTCAAGAGTCGCCCGGGGCCGGGGGAGGGGCTGAGGGGGAAGTACGCCCACGGCCGCCGGCCTGGCGGAACGCGGCGAACCTCGCAGCCGAGTCAGGCCCCTCGCGCGCGGGCTTGGCCGGCGACGCCTGCCGCGCCCTGGTCGCCTCGGCCAGCGTCTGTCCCCGGCGCCGTCTGGGCAGCAGGTCTTCGGACGCGTCGGCCGGCCCCTCCTGCGCGGGTACGGCCGGTGCCTGCACGGCGGCCTGTACGGCGGCCCGCACGGGGTGACGGACCGACGCCTCGGCGTCGGGCGGCACGGTGGCCGGCAGGGGCTGCGTGATCAGCAGGCGCGGGATCAGCATCACGACCCCCATGCCACCGCGGGCGGACGACCGGAAGCTGACCGTCAGGCCGTACTTGTCGACCAGGCGTCCCACGACCGCCAGGCCCAGCCGGGTACCGGACAGCGTCCGCAGGTCGAGCGGCTCGGACACGAGCCTGGTGGCGTGCTGCCGCTCGCGCGGGCGCATCCCCAGGCCACTGTCCTCGATCGTGATCACGACGCCGGCGTCCTCCTCGTCCACGTACACGTGGACCTCGGTGCCGTGCGCCGAGAACGTGGCGGCGTTGTCCATCAGCTCGGCCAGCGCGTGCATCACGCCCTCGGCCGCGTACCCCGCGACGGCGACGGTGCTGGTGGAGTGCAGCCGGATGCGCCGGTAGGCGCTGATGCGGCCCATCGCGCCGCGCAGGACGCTCTCCATGACGATCGGCCGGGTCCATCGCCGCCCGGAACGGCCGCCGCTCAGCAGCGCGATGTTGTCCGCCAGCCGGCTCATCTGGGAGACGCGGTGGTCCAGGTCCAGCAGGTCGGCGAACACCTCCTCATGCTCGCCGTACTGCTCCTCCAGTTCGCGCAGCCGGGCGAGCAGGCTGGTGGCCTGTGCCTGCACCCGGGCCGCGGCCCCGGCGCACGCCGCCATCACGGCGGTGCCCCTGCGCTCGCTCTCGGAGAGCTGCCGCGCGGTCTCGCGCAGCAGGTCGCGTAGCGGGTCCAGCCCCGGCTGGCGTATCTCGGCCAGTGCGGCGCTCACCGACATCCGGTCCGTCTGGATCCGCCGGAACAGCTCCGGCAGCGTGTCGTCGATCAGCCGGGAGATCTCGCTCTCGGTCGCATCGCGGGACACCTGGGCGGCGGCGCGCTCGCGTCCGAGCAGTTCGAGCTCGTGCCCGGCCGCTTCGAGCAGGAGCCGCAGCGGGCCGTCCTGGGGCTGCGGTATCCGGGAGAGCGCTTCGGCGACCGAGGCGCCGTCCCGCACCTGACGTCCCAGCGCGGGCAGCGACTCCTCGGCCGTCCGCAGCGTCTCCCGCTCCAGCCAGGCGAACCGCGCGCCGGCCCACTCGGCCCGCTCACGCAGCCGGCGACCGGTGCCGGCGTAGTGGACGGCGGCCGCGACGGCGCCGGACAGGAGTACGGCCGAGACCCCGCCGACGAGCGCCATAAGCTCTCTGGCCTCATAAGGGGCGATGGACATCGCCCACAACCACGCGCAGGCCGTAATGATCACGGTGCCGAGAAAGGCGAGGACCACCAGTTCCTTTGGTGAAAACCTTCTCCGCGCCCGGTGGGGTACATCTACTGACATCGGCGTCCTCGGGGTGGCGGCAGAGCATGACAAGGCCGCGTCGAACCTGCTGTTCTCCCTGTAAGGCGGGACGGCCATGCGGTGCCGTTTCACAGCAGGGCGGTGAACAGGCACATACCGTAGCACCACGTCACGACCAAGAACAGACAGTCACTCTGGAACCATGTGTTTCAGTTCTAATCAACCACGAGTCAACTTATCTATTGACTAATACTCACTTTTTGGACATTTGTGGATTTATGGTGATGATCTTCCGCGAGGGTCCGGGGGGTGCCGTCCTACCGCGCCGCGCTGTCGATGTCATCTGGCGAACTGCTCAGCCTGGGGCCGCGGGGTGGGCGAGCGGCAGGCGTACGACCAGTGCGCCGCCGCCGCCGGCCGCCTCCTCGGCGTGTACGCTGCCGCCGTACATCTCGGCGATGTTCCGGACGATCGCCAAGCCGAGGCCGGTGCCGCCGCGGTCGCGGGACCGGGCGTCGTCGAGCCGCGTGAAGCGGCCGAAGACGCGCTCGCGCTCGTGCGCGGGGATCCCCGGCCCGTCGTCGCTGATCACCAGTTCGCCCAGGTCTCCGGCGCGCCGAATCTCCACCCGCACCAGGAAGCGCGCGTGACGCTGGGCGTTGTCGAGCAGTTCCGCGAGCAGGCGGCCGAGCCTCGCGGGCACCGAGGAGACGATCAGCCCGGGCTCCGACTCCACCTTGACCTCGTGCCTGCCGACGCACCGGGGTACCTGGGCCCGGGCGACCTCCGCCAGGTCCACAGGCACCGGCTCGACCAGTCGCGCGGCCTCCTGGAGCTCGCAGAGCAGATGGAGGTCCTCGATTATCGCCTGCAGCCGGTTCACGTCGCTCAGGGCACGTTCGAGCAAGCTGTCCAGGTCGATCTCTGCGCGGTTGAGCCGGGCCTCCTCAAGCTGGGCCCGCAGTCCGGCCACAGGAGTGCGCAGCTCATGGGCGGCGTCCGCCTCGTACCGGCGCTGCACGTTGATCGCAGCCTCCAGCTTGCCACGCATGACGCCAAGGGACCGTTCCAGGCCGCGTTCGAGGCCATCGAGCTCGCTGACGCAATCTTGCAGTTGGGCACGCAACTCCACGTCCACCGCCTCCCGTAAGGGGACGTATCCCCCTTCTCATCCCGTTAAGACTTATATAGGAATTTATCTAAGGACTTGTCTGGTCCCACGAGATGATTGGCGGTTCTGTCCCACCACATGCTTGACGGCACCCATGGAAACATGACCGGCCTCGCGTGGCCGGGACGGCGGCTTCATCCCCGGTGACGATCACGAGGAGCGGCTTCGCGCGCCGGCCTACCCGGAGCGCAGGACAGTCACCGTCCCCGAAGCGCGTGCCCGCGTGAACGCCTTCCTCGCCCTGGCCGAATACGGGCGGGCCAGGGCCGCCGCCCGCGGGACGCGAACCACCTGACGCGAACCGGACCGCTGCCGCTCCGCCGGTTCCAGTACAGCGGTCGGGGAGCGCGGGCCGTGACTCTGTCGCGCGCACGGCCGCCCACGCATTGGATCTTGTCGTCGGCAGGCGGGGATGGAATCGTGTGGGGCATGAACGAGAGAATCGAGTTCGTCTCCGGCCGGTGAGCCTGGCACCCGAGCGCAGGGCGCTCGACCACCGGCTTTCCCTGTTCGATCACGCGTCCCGCCTGCACGCGCTGACTCCTGACGCGCCCCTTCCCGGCGGCGGGCGTCCGTATCCCGACGACACCGACCACCGGGATCCCCGGCCCGGCGGTGACTTCTTCTCCGTCGAGCAGGCCAGAGCCGCGCTGGCCGCGGTGCTCCGCGCCCACTTCGGCGGCCCCGGTCGCTCCTTCGACGAGCTGCACGAGGACCTCCGAGCCCTGGACGTCCCCGCGTGGGCGATCAGGCCCGACGTCCTGGACGACCTGCCCTGGCTCGCCACCGAGCCCGCCCGCGAGACGGGCGTCTGGCTGGCCCGGCACGCGAGGGACCGCCGTCCCGCGCTGACCGGTTTGTGCCTGCTGGCGGGCAGGGCAGGCCCGGAGGACGTCCCCCTGGTCCGTACGCTCGGCCTGCTGCGCTGTCTCGGGCCCGTGGCCGTGGCCGTACTGGAGTCGATCCCCGGTTCGGCCGGGGCGCTGGTGTGGCTGGCGGAGCGGTCGGCACTGCTCACCCTCAGCCGTGCCATCGAGGCGATGTGCCGGGCGGAGGATCCCGTCGCCGTCGCCTGGCTGCTCCGGCACGCCACGGACCAGGATCCCACGGCCGGTGGCCACGCGCTGCGGGTGGCCCAGGCCGTACGCCTCGCGGACGTCCTCGAAGACGACGAGACCGTCGGGCGATCGCCGCCCTGCCGGTCGTGCCACGATTCCCCTCGTGGCCTGCGGGGGACGGGGGAGACCGGCTGGCGGTGCATGTCGTCGTCCCCGATCCGGCGCTGCCGGGCCGCGTGGAGACGAGGCCGCTGGTCAACGGCCGGCCGTACGAGCCGGAGCACCTGCCGGGCGGGCTTGAGGCGACCGAGGAGGGCTGGGAGGTACGGCTGGCCGAGGCGTACTGCACCGAGGGGTGCTGTGGAGCCCTCTATGTCACGATCGTCCGTGACGGTGACACGGTCGTCTGGCGCGGCTGGCGCGACCCCGATTCGCCGGCGGTCGAGCTGGAGCCGTTCCGCTTCGCCGCCGGCTCCTACGACGAGGTCGTCGCCCGGGCCGTGGACGATGACGGCTGGGAGTGGCCCGCCCGTACGGTCGCCCGTGAGGTGCGTCGCTCGCTGCGCGAGGATCCCGGCCTCCTGGCGGCGTGGGAGTGCGAAGCGGGCGGAACGTACGCGGAGGCCGACCGGCGGGACGAGATCCAGGTCGTCTTCTGGCATCCGCGTGAGCCGTCGGCCGACGGGGAGGATCAGCCGGACGACGAGCCGTGGGTGCTGTTTCAGTGGACCGTCCTCATCGACGATACGGACGCGGGCGACCAGGCGGCGCGTCTGGTGGACTGGCTGCGCGGCAACGACCCCAGGCCGCACGCCAGGACCGTCGGCGGCGGCCCGGAGTTCGCCGAGAGGCTCGGTCTCCCCTGGCCGGACTGGGACGACGACTACGAGGAGTGATCGCCGTCCGAACGCCGTGCGTCAGGAAGACCGATGAGCGTGCCGGTTACCCGGCGGTGCAGCTGATCGGGGACGGGACCCGGTTGGCGCCGGACCAGCTCGCGTTGAAGCCGGCCGTCGTCGAGGCGTTCGGTGCCAGCGTGCCGTTGTACGTCTCGTTGGCGACCGTCACCGCGGCGCCCGACTGGGTGAAGCGGCCACTCCAGGACTGCGTGACGCGCTGGCCGTCGGGGAAGGCGAAGGTGACGGTCCACGACGTGATGGCCGCCGTCCCCGAGTTGCGCACCGCGAGCTCGCCCTGGAACCCGCCCTGCCACTGGTTCACGATCCGGTACGTCGCGGAGCACGCGCGCGGGCCGGCCGACGGGCTCGCGGACGGGCTGACGGACGGGCTGACCGACGGGCTCGGCGACGCGGAGGGGCTGCGCGACGGCGAGGCCGAAGGGCTGGGAGAGGGGCTGGGCGACGAGCCGCCGGCGGGCGGGACGCGGAGGATCCGGTCGTCGTTCGCGGCGGGGGTCCCCCTGCCGTCGCGGTTGCTCGTGCCGACCCAGAGCCACCCGTCCGGCCCGACGGCGACGGCGCGCAGCCGTCCGTACGTGCCCTGGAACTCGACCACCGGGTTGCCGGTCCTGCTGCCGCCGCTGACCGGCACCGTCCACAGCCGCTTCCCGGCCAGGGCCCCGGCGAAGAGCGTGCCGTTGGCGTACGCCAGGCCGCTGGGCGACGCCTCGGACGTGCTCCAGGTGACGATGGGGTTGCGGAAGCGCGAGTCGGTGCAGACGCCCTCGCAGGTGGGCCAGCCGTAGTTGCCGCCGGGGACGATGTAGTTGAGCTCGTCCCAGGTGTTCTGGCCGAACTCGCTGGCGTACAGCCGTCCGCCCTCGTCCCAGGCGAGCCCCTGGACGTTGCGGTGGCCGTAGCTGTACACGCGCGAGCCGTACGGGTTGTCCGGCGGCACGCTGCCGTCGGGCCGCATCCGCAGGATCTTGCCGCCAAGGCTGTTCAGGTTCTGCGCGTTGGCGGAGGTGCCGGCGTCGCCCGTGGAGAGGTACAGCATGCCGTCGGGGCCGAACGCGATCCGCCCGCCGTCGTGGAACTGGGCCTTCGGCACGCCGGAGAGGAGCACCTGCTGCGTCTGCGGGGCGTTCAGCCTGAACCTGACCAGCCGGTTGTCGGACGCGGCGGTGAAGTAGGCGTAGACCCACTGGTCCTCGGCGTAGGTGGGGGAGACCGCGATGCCGAGCAGGCCCGCCTCTCCGCCGGGCGACACGTTCGGGACGGTCGCCACCCGTACGGGCGACGAACCGGGGCGCACCTGCATGATGTTCGCCGTGTCGCGTTCGGAGACGAGGGCGCTGCCGTCCGGGAGGAAGGTCAGTCCCCACGGCGTCTGCAGGCCGGTGGCGGCGACCTGGGCCCGCGTGAAGTCGAACCCGCCGGTCGCGGCCACCGCCGCCGTGGGGCGGGCCGTGACGAACGCGGCGCCGGCGGCCAGCGCGGCGACGGCGGTCGCGAGCGCCACGGTGGGACGTGCCCTGAGACACGCGCTGAGACGCTCGGTGAGACGCTTGGACATCGATGCTCCCGGGACGGCGGGCCGCCGTGCGGCTCGTGAACCCCGCGGCTGCCTCCGATCGCGTGCAGCCGCCTGCCACTGCGGGACCATGGAATCCACACCGTCGCGCCCGGATCAACCGCGAGGCGGATGTCTTTCGGTATCGCCCCCTCTGATCAGCGCCTACGACGGGCGCCCGCATGCGGGGCGCCCCGGGGTGCGGGAAACTTTCATGGCGGCACAAGGCTCCGGCAAGTCCCTCACAAGTCACTCAACGTACAAATGCGACGTGAACGACTACGAAATCCGGCGGCCGGCGGTCGCCGACGCGGCGACCGTGCACGAACTGGTCGCCGAGCACGACATCGAGGTGACCGGCAGGCCCGACTGGACGCTCGATGACATCGCCGACACCCTGAAGGAGCTCGACCTGGACCACGACAGCTGGCTGGTCCGCTCGGACGGGCGGCTCCTCGGCTGGGGCTACGCCAGGCGCAACGGCGCCAGCGAGAACGTCGACATCGACGTGCAGGCCCGGGAGCCCGGCGCGGCCGCCCTCCTGTGGGACCTGGCGCTCGGCCGGGCCGCCGATCTCGCCCGCGAGGCGGGGCACGACCACGCGGTGGTGGACATCAGCCTCTACGAGCAGGACAAGGCCATGCGCGAGGCCGCCGAGCGGCGCGGCTTCGCCCCCGCCACCAGCTTCCACCGCATGCGGGCCGACCACTCCGGCGTACGGCCGGTGTTCCTGCCCGGGGTCGGGGTCGAGGCCGGCGCCCCCGGGTGCGAGGCGGTGCTCCGGACGGCCCATCGGGTGCACCAGGAGGGCTTCGCCGAGCACTTCGGGTTCGTGCCGAAGACGTTCGAGGAGTGGACCGCCGAGATGGAGTCGTCCAGCGCGAACGACTGGCGGCAGCTTCTGCTGGCCCGCGTCCACGGGGAGCCGGCGGCGATGCTGCTCGGGACCGACCATTTCGTGTCCGACGAGAACTGCGGATATGTCCGCACGCTCGCGGTGCGGCCCGGTTTCCGCGGTCGCGGCCTCGGGAAGCTGCTGCTCAGCAGAGCCTTCGCCGCCGACGAGCGGAGGGGTCGGGTGGGGACGATCCTGCACGTCGACTCCAACAACGTCACCCCGGCGCTCGGCCTGTACGAGTCGGTCGGCATGCGGCCGGTCCTGGTCATCGACGTCTGGCGGGCCGTCGTCCGTCCCGGCCGGTGAGACGGTCTTTCTCACAACTTCGGCATCGATACAGTGAATCGGGAGAAATCAGGCAGAGGCTAGGAGCGATCGAGTGCTGCACGAGAGGCTCGAGGGCGTTTACGACAACATTCTGCGCCGCAACCCGGGGGAGGCGGAGTTCCACCAGGCCGCGCGCGAGGTCCTGGAGAGCATCGGTCCCGCGCTGGGCAAGCATCCGGAATACGCGGAGCAGAAGATCATCGAGCGCATCTTCGAGCCCGAGCGGCAGATCATCTTCCGCGTGCCCTGGGAGGACGACCGGGGCGAGGTGCACATCAACCGCGGCTTCCGGGTCGAGTTCAACAGCGCGCTCGGGCCGTACAAGGGCGGGCTGCGCTTCCACCCCTCGGTCTACCTCGGCATCGTCAAGTTCCTCGCGGTGGAGCAGATCTTCAAGAACAGCCTGACCGGCCTGCCGATCGGCGCGGGCAAGGGAGGTGCGGACTTCGACCCGAAGGGCCGCTCCGACCGGGAGATCATGCGCTTCTGCCAGAGCTTCATGACCGAGCTGTACCGGCACCTGGGCGAGTACACCGATGTGCCCGCGGGGGACATCGGCGTCGGGCAGCGGGAGGTCGGCTACCTGTTCGGCCAGTACAAGCGCATCACCAACCGGTACGAGTCCGGCGTCATCACCGGCAAGGGGCTGAGTTACGGCGGCGTGCAGGTGCGCACCGAGGCCACCGGCTACGGCTGCGCCTTCTTCGTCGAGGAGATGCTCAAGGCGAAGGGCACGTCGTTCGAGGGCAGGCGCGTGGTCGTCTCGGGCTCGGGCAACGTCGCCGTCCACGCGATCGAGAAGGTGCGCGAGATGGGCGGCGTCGTCGTGGCCTGCTCCGACTCCTCCGGCTACGTGGTGGACGAGAAGGGCCTCGACCTCGATCTCCTCAAGCAGGTCAAGCAGGTCGAGCGGCGCCGTCTCAGCGACTACGCCGAGCGTCGCGGCGCCGATGCGGCGTACGTCGCCGGGCGCAGTGTGTGGGAGGTGCCCTGCGAGGTGGCGCTGCCGTCGGCCACGCAGAACGAGATCACCGGCAAGGACGCCGAGGCGCTGGTGCGGGCCGGGTGCGTCGCGGTCGGCGAGGGCGCCAACATGCCCACCACGCCCGAGGGCATCCGGGTGTTCCAGGAGGCCGGAGTGGCCTTCGGCCCCGGCAAGGCCGCCAACGCGGGCGGCGTGGCCACCAGCGCCCTGGAGATGCAGCAGAACGCCAGCCGCGATTCATGGACGTTCGAGTTCTCCGAGCGGCGGCTCCAGGAGATCATGAGCGACATCCACGCCCGCTGCCTGGAGACGGCCGACGCGTACGGCATGCCGGGCGACTACGTGGCCGGCGCCAACATCGACGGCTTCAGGAGGGTGGCGGACGCGATGCTCGCCCTCGGCCTCATCTGAGCACTCACCGAGTGCTCATCGGTTGACCCGGCGGGTGCGCAGGAGGGGAAGCGCGAACCCGCCCGCAGCCAGCGACACCGCGGCCAGCCACAGCGATGTCACCGTGGCGGCGTGCGTGGACGGGGCGAGGCTGAGGAACAGCGTGCCGAAGACGGCCACGCCGACGACCTGGCCGAGCTGGAGCATCATCGCCAGCAGGCCGCTGGCGTCGGCCGCGTCGGCGGGCGCGACCCGGGCCAGCGCCACCGCCATGAGCGGGCTGAACGTGCCCGCCATGCCGGCCCCGATGGCCATGAAGCTGATCTCCAGCAGCGGCTCGCCGTGGCCGCCGCCGGCCAGCGCCGCCGCCAGGGCCAGCTCGCCTGCGGCGGTGACGACGGCGGACGCGACGATCACCGGCCGGTGCAGGCTGGCCGGCAGCCGCTTCCAGTTGAGGCTGGTCAGTCCGAAGGCGGCGGCCGCGGGGATGAACAGGCAGCCCGCCCGCAGGGCGCTGTCGCCGAGGTCGCCCTGCAGGTGGAGGGCCATGGCGAACAGCCAGCCGCCGTACGCCGCCATGACGAGGAAGATGCCGGACGCGGCGACGGCCACCCCGGGGGCGCGCAGCAGGCGGCCGGGGACGAGCGGATGCGCCGCACGCCGCTCCACAAGCAGGAACGCGCAGAACGCGAGAACCGACAGGCCCATCGCGACCCACCCCCACAGCGGCCAGTCCTCCTCGTGGCCGAGCACGAGCGGCACGACCAGCAGGCAGACCGCGAGCGACAGGGTGACCAGGCCGGGCACGTCGAGCCCCTGCTCACGCCGCACGTGTGCGGCGGGCAGCGTCCGGGCGCCGACGGCCAGCAGCGCGAGCCCGATCGGCACGTTGACCAGGAAGACCGGCCGCCAGGCCGTGCCGAACAGGTCGGCGGTCACCAGCAGCCCACCGAGCACCTGGCCGACGACCGCGCCGACCGAGATGACCGTGGCGTAGACGCCGAGCGCCCGCCCCCGTGCGGCGCCGTCGAAGGTGATCTGGATCAGGCTGAGCACCTGGGGCACCATCAGGGCGGCTCCCGCGCCCTGCACCAGCCGGAAGGCGATCAGCACGCCGGTCGACGGGGCGAGCCCGCACATCAGCGACGCGGCCGTGAACACCGCGAGCCCGGTGAGGAACAGCCGCCGGTAGCCGAGCAGCTCGCCGAGGCGTGCCCCGGTGATCAGCAGCATCGCGTACGCCACGGTGTAGCCGGAGATGACGAGTTGCAGTCCGGAGCCGGTGGCCCCGAGGTCGGCGCGCATCGTGGGCGCGGCGACGTTGACGATGGTGGCGTCGAGGACGGCCATGAACTGCCCCGCCAGGATGACGGTGAGCAGCAGACTCGGCGAGGTTCGCCGCGCGGCCGGCGCGCGGGTGGTGACAGTGGTCATGGCGGCAACGATGCGGCCGTCGCGATACCGGTAACGAGAGCCTGCCGATACTGGTACTGACACCACCTGGCAACGCGGTCGCGCACTCGCCAAGATGGGGAGGTGACGACGGGGATTCGCACCAGGAACACCAGGCGTGAGGAGCTCGGGGCCTTCCTGCGCAGCAGGCGCGAGCGGATCCGGCCCGAGGACGTCGGCTTGCCGCCCGGCCTGCGCCGCCGTACACCGGGCCTGCGGCGGGAGGAGGTCGCCCAGCTCGCGGGTGTGGGCGTGACCTGGTACACCTGGCTGGAGCAGGGCCGCCCCATAAACGCGTCGGTGCAGGTGCTCGACGCCATCGCCCGTACGCTGCGGCTGGACGCGGCCGAGCGGGAGCACCTCTACCGGCTGGCGGACCTGCCGGAGATCGCCGATCCGGCGGGCGACGGGGAGGGCCTCGACGCCGAGGTGCACACGATCCTGCGCCGGCTCGACCCGCTGCCCGCGTGCGTCTACAGCGGGCGTTACGACCTGCTCGCCTGGAACGCCGCCTACGGCACGATCTTCGCGTCCGTGGTCGATCGGCCACGGCTCGAGCGTAACGTCCTGTGGCGGGTGTTCACCATGCCGGACTGCTGCTGCCCGCTCGTGAACAAGGACGAGGAACTCCCGCAGATGGTCGCGACGTTGCGGGCGGCCTTCGGCAGGCATGTGGGAGAGCCGGCTTGGACGGGCTTCGTCACCCGGCTGTCGGCGGCCAGCCCGGAGTTCGCCCGAATGTGGGCGATGCATGAGGTGGCCAGACCGGGCGTCCGGATGAAGCTGTTCAAGCACTCGTCGGTGGGCCTGATCCGCCTGACGTCCACCAGCATGGCGCTGGCCGCGCCGCCGGAGACCCGCATCGTGGTCTACACGCCCATGGACGACGAGAGCAGGCAGCGGATCGAGTGGCTGGCGGCCCATCCGGAGGTCGCCCACTGCCCGCTGCATGGGGAGCCCGTCCGCGGGTAAAGCCGCAGTCATGGCCTGTCGTATCAGTGAGCTCGTCGTCGACTGTCACGACCCCGAGCGGCTCGCCGCGTTCTGGTGCGAGGTGCTCGGCTTCGAGGTCCTCCAGCGCACGGACGGGTGGATCGAGATCGGCCCGCCGGGCGTGGGCTTCGGCGGCCTCCAGCCGACGCTCGTCTTCGCGCCCGTGCCGGAGTGCAAGCGCGGCAAGCTGCGCCTGCACATCGACGTCAACCCCACCGACCGCGACCAGGAGGACGAGCTGGACCGCCTGCTGAAGCTCGGCGCCGTGCGGGCCGACGTGGGCCAGACAGGCGAGGAGCAGTGGCATGTGCTCGCCGACCCTGAAGGCAACGAGTTCTGCCTGCTGCGCCGCCGCCTGTGACCTTCCGGCGGGCCGATGCGGTAGCGTCCGGAGCGTGGCGAGGATCTTCACGCTGGACGAGGCCGGGTCGCTGATGCCGGAGGTGCTGGAGCACGCCCGCGCGTTCGTCGCCGTCCGCGCCGACCTCGCGGAGCTCACCCACGACCTGCGGCAGGCCGGGACCTCCGCTCTGGGCGGCCTCGCCGAGGCCAAGGGCCTGGAGGCGCGGATGGACGAGATCCTGAGCTGGTTCGACGCCGAGGAGATCGAGATCAAGGGCGTCGCCCCGCTGCTCGTCGACTTCCCCGCCGTGCTCGGCGGCGTGTCCGTACGGCTGTGCTGGCTGGAGGGGGAGACCGCCCTCGGCTGGTACCACCGCAGCGACCTCGGCTTCCCCGGCCGCCGCCCGCTGCCCTGACCCCAGGGGTGAGGCGGGCCGGGGAGGGCCGGAAAGGCTCAGTCCGACAGGTCGTCGAAGCCGTCGAAGCCGCCGAAGGCGGCGCCGTACCGGACGCAGACCATGCGGGCCACCGACTCGTGGGCGCCGAGAGGCTCGGCGCAGCCGGCGCCGATGGCCTCGGCCGCCGTCGTGATCCGCTCGCTGTCGGCCTCGGGGCCGATGACGTACGGCACCATGGCGAGGCGGTTGGCCCCGATCTTGCGCAGCCGCTCGGCGGCGTCGCGCACGGTCGGCACGCCGTCCAGCGCGGCGGGGACGACGGGAAGCGTCAGGCGGGCGGCCAGCAGGACGGCCGTCGCGTCGGCCCCGCGCGCGGCCTCGTCGCCCCCGGCGGTCGCGACGATGATGCCGTCGACGGGCGAGGAGACGTTGAACAGCCGCATGCGGTCGGCGCGGGCCAGGCCCGCCTCGGACAGCCGTACGTGCAGGGCCTCGGCCAGCAGCGGATGCGGGCCGAGCGGCTCGGTGATCCGCACCGCGGCCCCGCTCTGCGTCACGGCGTCCCGCACGGCGCGCCGGACGCGGGGATGGGGTCCGGTGACGAGCGGCACCACCACCGCCGCCGGTCCGCCGGCCGGCCGCTTGGCCGCGATGTCGGAGAACTCCTTGACGAGATCGGTGCCGCCGTCGGCCAGTGAGACGATGCGAAGGTCGAGTTGCGGATTGTCGATCCGGACGATGGAGGCGACCTCGGCGGCCACGTCCGCGCCCTGGCCCGCCGGATCTCCGGCCCTGCCCGGCACGGCCAGGACCAGGGCGGGCGCGTCGGCCGGCAGGTCGGCCGGCAGCGGCCGTCGGTGGCGGCCGGTCCCGGGCCGGGAGGATCGCTCCCGGGTGGGGAGCTTGGGCGGGTCCTCGTGACCTTCGTTCACATCGGCGGATTCTAGGGCGAAACCGGTCGAAGAGCAGAACCAACGCGCGGCTTGTTGCGGCTTGGTGATCTAGACGTTTTACGTCTCGGTTACTTGACGCTGCTGGTGGCCGTCGCTTTGATAAGGGCCGTCCACGCCGAAAACGATTACAGCTCCCCGCGCGCTGCCACGCGTGGACGAGTACACGAGAGTCTCCCCAGAGTGAGGTGGCCGTGACCGAGGGTCCCACGATCACCACGATCGCGCAACGCGCCGGCCTGTCGATCGCATCGGTGTCGCGGGTGCTCAACGGGCTGCCCACCCGCGAGGACACGGTGCGCCGGGTCATGCGCGCGGCCGACGAACTCGGCTACGTGCCCAACTCGGTGGCCCGTTCGCTGCGCAACCGCCGCACCCACCAGATCGCCTTCGCGCTGTCCGACATCGGCAACCCCGTCTACGTGGCGATGGTGCGGGAGATCCAGGCCGTGCTGAAGGCGGCCGGATACCGCCTGCTGCTCCACTCGACCGAGGGCGACCCGGAGGACGAGGTGTGCGTGCTGCGCGGGCTGCGGGAGCGCTACGTGGACGGCCTCATCATCAGCCCGCTGCGCGGCGTCGGGGCGGAGCACATCGAGGCCGTCACCACGGCGCGGGTCCCCGTGGTCGTCGTCGGCCCGGTGCCGGAGGGCACGCCGGTGGACAACGTGCGCGGCGACTCGCGGACCGGCGTCCTGCTCGCCATGAACCACCTGCACGGCCTCGGCCGGAGGCGGATCGGCCTGCTCAACGGTCCGCTCGGCACCGCGCCCGGCGCGGCCCGCGCCGCCGCCTACCGGGAGGCGCTGGAACTGCTGGGCCTGCCGTACGACGAGAACCTGGTCGAGGTGGGCGACTTCACGCGCGACCGCGGCGCCCGGGCCGCGCGGGCGCTGCTGGCGCGCGCTCCCGGTCTCGACGCGCTGATGTGCGCCAGCGACCTGATCGCGCTCGGCGCCCTCGACGTGCTGCGGGAGCAGGGCAGGGACGTCCCCCGTGACGTCGCCGTGGTCGGCATGGACGACACCGACCTCGCCTCGGTCGCGTGGCCGTCGCTGACCAGCGTCTCGCTCGGCTGGGCCGAGCGCGGCAGGGCCGCCGCGAGGCTGCTGCTCGACCGTCTGCGGGACGGCTCGCTGCCGCCGCGCGTGGTGACCGTGGAGCCGGGCCTGATGGTCCGGTGCTCGACCGGCGGCGGGCCGGCGACCGCGTTCGCCACCCGTGCCCGCGCCCGTGTCCGTGCGCTCGCGCTCGCCGGGGGAGACCGGCCGTGATCTCGGTGTTCGGCAGCGCCAACATGGACCTTGTGGCGTACGTGGCGCAGGCCCCCAAGCCAGGGGAGACCATCACGGGCCGGGCCTTCCGCACGATCCCCGGAGGCAAGGGGGCCAACCAGGCGATCGCCGCCGCGCGGGCGGGTGGACGGGTCGCGTTCCTCGGGGCGGTGGGCGACGACGCGTTCGGGCCGGGGCTGCGCGCGGCGCTCGCCGGGGCGGGCGTCGACACGCGCGGGGTGCGGACCGTCCCCGGCCCCTCCGGTGTCGCCCACATCGTCGTGCAGGACGGCGGCGACAACTCGATCATCGTCGTGCCGGGGGCGAACGGCGCCCTCACCGGTCCCTCGGCGGAGGACGCGGAGACGATCGGGCGGTCCCGCGCCCTGCTCCTGCAACTGGAACTGCCGATGGAGGCCGTGGTCGCCGCCGCGTGCCTGGCGGGCGCCGTGACGGGCGCCGTGACGGGCACGGAGGTGATCCTCACCCCCGCCCCGGCCGTGCCGCTGCCCGCCGAGCTGCTGGACGCGGTCGGCGTCATCGTGCCGAACGAGCACGAGGCGGCGGTCCTCACCGGGCGGGACGACCCGCGCGACGCGCTGGAGGCGCTGCTCGACCTGGTTCCCGAGGTGGTCGTGACGCTCGGCGCCCGGGGCGCGATGTACGGCTCCCGCGACGGCGTCCGCCTCCACGAGCCCGCCGTACCGGTGCGGGCGGTGGACACCACGGCGGCGGGGGACACCTTCGCCGGCGCGCTCGCGGTGGCCAGGACCGAGGGGCTCGGCCCCGAGGGGGCGCTGCGCTTCGCCTCGGCGGCGGCGGCGCTGTCGGTCCGGCGCGAGGGCGCGAGCACCTCGATGCCGCATCGGCCCGAGATCGACCGGCTCGTGCGGGACCGAACGTAAAATCTCCGAATACGGAGCGTGATTGATGGGTAGCTCTGCGTTGTCATGCGTCAGTGCTTCGCAGAGAAGAGGTATCCGTTGATCAGATCGTTGGAGCGCGCCGGGATCGCGGCGCTCGTGACCGCCGCCCTGTTCGCGGCCCCGCTGGTTCTCGCGGCGCCCGCCGCCCACGCCGCCGCCGGACGACCGGCCGGGGACGACGTGTACCGCACCTGGTTCACCAGCCACTCGCGGTGCGTGGCAGAGGGCCAGGGCGGGATCGACCGCGGCCACTGGGAGCACTACACCTGCTCCGAGGGCGACTGGTTCTGGCATCTGTGGACCAACCGCTGAGCTGAGACGCGACCCGGCCCCGGCGCCCATCCGCCGGGGCCGGATCACCAGAGCGGAGATCACAGGGGAGGATGAGGGGCGACCGGCCGACTGATTCGTTAGGAGTGCGCATGCAGGTCCACGACCTGTCCGGTGGCGGAGACGTCCTCGCCCGCGTCGAGGGGGTCGCCCGCCGTGCCCTGGAGCGGTACGGGCTGTCCCCGGACGCCGTCGTGACGTTGCTGAACGTGTCGGAGAACGCGACCTTCACCGTGGACGACGGGGAGACGCGGGCGATCCTCCGGGTCCACCGGCTCGGCTACCAGTCCCCGGCCGCCATCGCCAGCGAGCTCGCCTGGCTGGAGGCGCTGCGCGAGGAGGCGGGCGTCGTCACGCCGCGAGTGCTGCCGGCCCGCGACGGGTCCCGCGTCGTCACGGTCGAGGATCCGGGCGCCGAGCCCCGCCGCTGCGTGATGTTCGAGTTCCTGCCCGGCGCAGAACCGGCCGAGGACCGGCTGGTGGAGGAGTTCGAGCGGCTGGGCGCACTGACCGCCCGCATGCACCGGCACGCGCGCGGCTGGGCGAGGCCGGCCTCCTTCACCCGCTTCCACTGGGACCTCGACGCCGCTTTCGGGCCCTCGCCCCGCTGGGGCAGGTGGCAGGACGGTGTGGGGGTGGACCGGGAGGCGCACGCCGTGCTCGCCCGCCTCGAGGCCGAGCTGCGCCGCAGGCTGGATCGGTACGGCAGGGGCCCGGACCGGTACGGGCTCATCCACGCCGACCTCCGCCTGGCCAACCTGCTGGTGGACGGCGAGGCGGAGGCGAGCGTGATCGACTTCGATGACTGCGGCCTCGGCTGGTACCTCTACGACCTCGCCGCCGCCGTCAGCTTCATCGAGCACCGGCCCGAGGTGCCGCACATGGCGGAGTCGTGGGTGCGCGGCTACCGCACCGTGCTCGACCTCCCGAAGGAGGACGAGGCCGAGATCTGGACGTTCATCATGTTCCGCCGTCTCCTGCTCGTCGCCTGGATCGGCTCCCACCAGGCCGCCGAGGTGGCCGCCCGGCTCGGCGCCGGCTACACGCGCGACAGCTGCGAGCTGGCCGAGCGCTATCTGGACCGCTCACTGGGCGGCTGACTCCGCGATCACGCCGAGGAAAGTATTCGAAAAGGAACCGGTCAGTTCGGGCGAATCCGGGATCAGAAGGACATTGCGCCGGGTACGGGGAGCGTCGTTCACACATCGTCACCGCGGAGGTGCCAGGTGCTGGACCGGATCGCCGATCCCAGGGGGCGGCGCACGCCGTACGGACCTCCCGACGCGGTGGAACGGCTGGCCGCGGCCCTGCCGGGGCGCATGCGCGACGCGCTTCCCCCGGTCATCCGCCTGGGCAGCCCGTGGCCGGTGCGGGTCGACGTGTTCCTGGAGGACGGCGTCACCGAGGACGAGGTCGAGCGCTGGGTCCCCGCGGCGTCGGCGGCCGGCTCCCACGGGGACGCCGTCGACCTGGCGGTGCGCGGCGGGCGGGTGGTGGGCGTACGCGGCCGGGCCGGTGACCGGGTCAACCACGGGAGGCTGGATCCGCGCGAGTGGCCCGCCTGGCGGCCGCGCCCGGGACGGCTGACCCGCCCGCTCGTACGCGAGGGCGGGCGGCTGGTCGAGTCGACGTGGGACGCCGCGATGGACCGCGTCGTGACGCGGTCGAGGCGGCTGCTCGCCGCGCCCGGCGGCTGGGGCCGCATCGCGTTCCACACGGGGCCCCGGCTGTTCCTGGAGGAGCACTACACGCTCGCCGTGATCGGCAAGGCGGGCATCGGCACCCCGCACATGGACGGCGACACCCGGGGGTGCGCGGCGGCGGCAGCGGCCGCCCTCGCGGCGAGCTTCGGCACCGACGGTCAGCCCGGTTCGTACACCGACGTGGACCACTGCGACGCGCTCGCGCTGTGGGGCCACGACTGCGCGGCCTGCCACCCCGTGCTGTGGGAGCGGATGCTCGACCGGAGGCTCGGCCCCGGGCCGCCCGCGATGATCGTGGCCGATCCGGACCGGACGCCCGCCGCCAGGGAGGCCGACGTCCACCTCGCCGTGCGCCGCGGCACCAACGTGGCGCTGCTGAACGGCCTGCTGCACGAACTCCTCGCGAACGGCTGGCACGACGCGGCCTACGTCGCCGCGCACACCGTCGGCGTCGAACGGCTGTGGCGGACCGTCGAGGCCTACCCGGCCAAGCGGGCGGCCGAGATCTGCGGGGTGCCGGTCGCGCGGATCGAGCAGGCCGCCGAGATCCTGGGCGCCGCCGAACGGCTGGTGTCGACCGTCGGCCCGGCCTTCCTCGGCTCCAACCAGGCGACGGCCGCGGCCTGCCAGGTCGACAACCTCCACCTGCTGCTGGGCATGCTGGGCAGGCCCGGCGCCGGGCTGTTCCAGCTCGGCGGCCCGGGCTGCGACGCGCTGGAGACGGGCTCGGCGGGAGACCTGCCCGGCCTGCGCAACTGGGCCGACCCGGGACACGTCCGCGAACTGGCCGGGCTCTGGAACGTCGACCCCGCCGTCATCCCGCACTGGGGGCCGGCCACCCACGCGACCCAGATCCTCGGGTACGCCGAGGAGGGCTCCGTCGGGCTGCTGTGGATCACCGCGTCCGACCCCGTGAGCGCGACTCCAGGGCTCGAACAGGTCCTCGCCCGAGAGGACCTGTTCGTCGTCGTCCAGGATCCGTACCTCACCGAGACCGCGCGGCTCGCCGACGTCGTGTTCCCCGTAGCCGCCTGGGGAGAGAAGACCGGGACGGTGACCGGCGCCGACCGGACGGTGCACCTGTGCGAGAAGGCGGTGGAGCCACCGGGGGAGGCGAGGGCGGACCTCGCCGTCCTGCTCGACTACGCGCGGCGGATGGACCTGCGCGACCGCGACGGCCTGCCGCTCGTCGGCTGGACCGACGCCGAGTCGGCGTTCGAGGCGTGGAAGGCCTGCTCGGGGGGCCGCCCCTGCGACCACACCGGCATCACGTACGACCGGCTGCGGAGCGGCGGCGTGCAGTGGCCCTGCACGCCGGCCGGCTCCTACGGCGCGGAACGCCTGTACGCCGGGGGGAGGTTCGCCACCGAGCCGGGGCGCTGCCAGGCGTTCGGCGCGGACCTGGCCACGGGCGCGGAGTACGGCGAGGAGCGGTACCGCGCCGACGACCCCCGGGGGCGGGCGTTCCTCCACGCCGCCGACTACGAGCCGTCTCCGGAGGTGGCCGACGACGAGCATCCGCTGGTTCTCCTCGTCTGCCGGGCGCCGCGCCGCTCTCCCGCCCCGCCGCACCTGGAGGTCCATCCGGGCGACGCGGCGGCGTACGGCGTGGAGGAGGGCGACCTCGTGCGGGCCGAGTCGCCCCGGGGCGCGCTGGAGGCCGTCGCCCGGCTGTCGGGCGTGCGGCCGGGAGCCGTCGTCCTCCGGCTCGACGGCCGGTCCGAGGCCGTGGCGCGGGCGGCGGCCGAGCTCACGCTCACCTCGTGGGACCCGGTGTCGCGGCAGCCGCTGCGCACCGCGGTGGCGGTGCGCCTGGTGCGGGTCGCCCCCAGGCCGGGGGAGCCCGCCGGAGCGCTCACGCCCGTGGAGGGCGTCTGCTCCGCCGCCGCGCCCCTCGGGCACGGCGTCGCCGTCAGCGAACGCTACGAGGAGGTCTGACGTCCGCGATCACCGGAGAAGGGTGGGGGCCATGGGCACTGACACCGCGCGTACGGCCGGCGGGAAGGCCGTCTCCGGGTGGGCCGATCGGTGACCGTCCACCTGGCGGACTATCTGGAGCTTCTGCTGCGGACGGAGCACGAGCTGTCCGGCGGGTTCCACGCGCTGTGGCGCGGCCATCCCCGGGAGCCCGACCTGTGCGGCGTGTGCGAGCGCCTCGCCGCGCAGTGCCGGGCGCACGCCGAGCGGCTCGAGCCGTTCCAGCGGCGATACCGGGGCCCTCAGCAGATGGAGCATCGAATGGAGCCGTGGGCGCCGGATACGGCGATTCTGGACGCGACGAGGACAGAGCTCCAGCGGGCGGGCCCCGAGGGGGTGGGTCTCGTGACGGCGGTACGCCTGCGGCTGACGCCCGCACGCGCGGCCGGAGGAAAAGGCGGTAACGGCGGGGACGGCGGCGGTCTGGTCCTGCTGCGCGAGCTGCACCGGTTGTACCTTCTCGCGACCGAATGCGAGCTTTCCTGGAGCGTGGTCGCACTGGTCGCCCGCGGGCTCAAGGACGACGATCTCCTCGACCTGGCCGGTCGCTGCACCCCCGAGACGGCCGTTCAATTGCTCTGGCTGCGGACCCGGATGCGCCGGGCCGCGCCGCAGGCCCTCGCCGTCGCGTCCTGGTGAGCCTGCATATCGCGCGGATTCATACAAACGCGGAGAAGAATCGTCCGGAGGACGCGGTCTCGTTCTCGTCTGTCGCCATTGTCGCAATTCACGACAGGGCTCAGGCAGGGCTGATTCGCCGACAAATGTCGTCATGTAGGGATTATCAAGACCATGTCTCGGGATCGTTGCAGAAAATAGATTGCGCTCAGATGGTGATAATTGGTAGAAAATGATTACGACGAGGCGCGTCGCACAGGCCACTACGGATGGGCGTGCCCACAGACGACGCCGGTGCTCATGGCGGGGGCCGCACCGGCGGTGCGGAACGCCGGGGAAAGCGCGTCCGGCACCGCGGTCGTTTCATATATATCGGTGCCGACGCCTGCCGCGGCAGGCGTCGGCACCACCGATGTCCGTCCCGCTGTCCGTGTCGACGGCCTGGCGCCGCCATGTGCGGATGCGCGCGGGCGTCACCGTCGAGGACGTCGCTGCGCGAATGTCCTGGGTGATGCCGGTGTGGGAAGTGGCCGTACCGGAGACGTCGCCGCCTGGGATTCGATTGCCGATGAGACGGAAGGACGGCCTGCCAGGCCTCGGCGGTACCGCCGCAGGGGTGCCAGGATATGGGTGGTGGGCGATACTGGGATTGAACCAGTGACCTCTTCCGTGTCAGGGAAGCGCTCTCCCGCTGAGCTAATCGCCCGTGCCCGGATGTCGTCCGGGCTCCGAGCGGAAGACGGGATTCGAACCCGCGACCCTCACCTTGGCAAGGTGATGCTCTACCACTGAGCCACTTCCGCAGCCATCGCTCGGGTTTCCCCGGCGACGCATGCTCAACTCTAGCGGATCCCCGGGGGTGCCGGTGCCAACTGTTCCCACCCGGAGAGCGATCCGAGAGCGACCGGGGGCTCGGCGTCGCGGTGAGCCGTTGACCCGCCGGAGAGGACGTGCGCAGGATGAGGCGCAACCGTACGCGAAGGGAGTTACCCGCCATGGCGAAAGTGCTCATCATCACGGGCGACGCGGCCGAGGACCTGGAGGTGATGTATCCATACCAGCGGCTTCTGGAGGAGGGCTACAAGACGCACATCGCGGCGCCTTCGGCGAAGAAGCTCCAGTTCGTCGTGCACGACTTCGTCGAGGGCTACGACACCTACACCGAGAAGCCGGGCCACACCTGGGCGGCCGACGTGGCCTTCGCCGACGTGGACCCGGCGGAGTACGACGCGCTGGTGATCCCCGGCGGGCGCGCGCCCGAGTACCTCCGCGGCGACCGCGACGTCCAGGAGATCGTGCGGCACTTCGCCGACGCGGGCAAGCCTATCGCCGCGCTCTGTCACGGTCCGCTGATCCTGGCCGCGGCCGGGGTGCTCAAGGGCCGGGAGAGCAGCGCGTACCCCGCCTGCGCCACGGACGTCGAGAACGGCGGCGGCACCTGGGTCGACAGCGAGGCGCACGTCGACCGGAACCTGGTGACCGGGCGGGCCTGGCCCGACCACCCCGCCTGGATGCGCGCGTTCATGAAGGTGCTGAGGGCCGCCGTCCCGGCGGGCTGATCACGACACCTACTTTCGGGGACGGATCCGCTATCGGGGCTGTCATCCTGTGAACCCGAAGAAGTTCAACGGCGGTCGCCTATGACACCCATGGCGCGGCCGGGTTTGGACGGTTGGAGAATGAGGCCCCTTTACTCCTCGCGGTTCACTTCGGCGAAGGCCACGCCGGCCGCGTAGGCGTGGTCCGCTTCTGCCGGGGCGGGCAGGCCCGATTGCGGCGCTGTGCCACGGCCCGCTGGTGCTGGGGGCGGTGGTGCTGAAGGGCCGGGAGAGAAGCGCGTATCCCGCCTGTGCCCTGGACGTCGAGATCGGCGGCAGCACGTGGGTGGACAGCGAGGTGCACGTCGACCAGAACCTCGTGACCGGGCGGGCCTGGCCGGACCACCCCGCGTGGATGCGCGCGTTCCTGAAGCTGTTGCGCGCCGCCGCGCTCGCAACGAGTTCGATCGTCTGCCACCAGAGCTGGTGGCGCTCGCCGCACTCGCCGAGTCCGTACAGGCCGCTGGCGCCGGGCCTGTCGTCGATATCGGACCGGCCCCGGCCCTGTGAGGGTGCTCCTGCGAGACGTGGACAGAACGCCCTCGGTGCCGATTCGTCGCCCAGGACCGTCGAGCGCGACCGCAGAGCCTCGGGCGCCGCATGTCGTCATCGATTGCGCCTTGAACACCGGGTTCGTCCTCGTACGAACCGTGTCGGCTGGATAGAACCTCCCGGCCGCGTCCGGCCCTGCTGTTGGTGGTGCTCCCCCACAGGGGCCGGAGCCCCCCGGTGCGTGTCCTGTCGTGAGCGAAGCGCCCGCTGTGTGATCGCAGGTGATCTCTGTTGATTTTTGCGGGAAATGGAAGTTTCCTAATATGTATTCTGGTGACATGCAGAGAAAATCTATTTTTTTTCTGACCAAGTTCCCCGCTTGTGGAATGTTGTGCATATGTCCGCATGGCTCATACAAAAGCGCGTGGCAACCCACATCTCCACGAAGGGGAATCGGTGAGAAAGTCGCGGAGTGTTCTCCCTGTTTTACGGGGAGTTTCCATGCGGTCGTCGGGGAGGAGGAAAACCCTGGTGGCGGCTCTGGTCCTGGCGGTACTCGCGACGGGCTTGCCGGCGACGGCAGAGGATGCCTCCCAAGCGTCCGGCGCGGTTCCGCAACCGGTGCCGCCACCGCTGACGCAATTTCCGAAACCAAGGGATGCGGACGCCCCTTTACGGGAGGCGATCGCGGAGGCGAAAAAACAAGGCAAGCCGGTACCGGTGCCGTCGAAGGACACCGAGACGAGCTGGACCTGGGCCTATCCCGATTCTCATCTCACGACGGAGACCTGGGCGGGACCCGCTCGCGTCAAGCAGCCGGATGGCACGTTCCGCTGGGTCGACACAACGCTTGAGGAGCGCGACGGCGCGCTCTATCCCAAGGTCGCGAAGGTGGGCGTGCGGATTGGCAATGGCGGTGACACCCACCTCGCAACTCTGGAACGTGCCGAGAAGGGCCAGTCGTTCGCAGTGGACTGGCCTGCGAGACTGCCCAAGCCGCGGATCGAGGGCAACAAGGCGATCTACGACATCTCCACATCTGATCTCAAGGCGGATCTGGTCGTCACCGCGCTGGCCACCGGCTTCCGGCACGATGTGGTGCTTCGCGAGCGACCCACCGGCCCTGTGGAGTTCCGTCTCCCGGTGCGGTCGGAGGGCCTGAAGCTGAGCGAGACCAAGGCGGGCGGGCTGAAACTGACCGACGCCAAGGGCAAGGTCGTGGCCTCTGCGGCCGAGCCGTTCATGATGGAGGCGCCGAGCACAGACGCGAAGTCCGCGCCGAACATGCGCGGCCAGATCGACACGCGAGTGGTCGGCAAGGCCGGTGACCAGACGCTCGTCATCAAACCGGATCCCAAGTTCCTGGCGGACAAGGACACGACGTACCCCGTCACCGTCGATCCGACCGTCTCACTGACCGCGACGATGGACGCCTGGATACAGTCCAGGACGGGTGCCGCAGACGCGACCGACTCGGTCCTGAACGTCGGCACCGGCACGTACTACCAGTCCGAGCGCCGCTGCTCGGGCAGCGTGTGCTCCTACACCAACAAGATCTACCCGAACTTCCTTCGCGGCTATGTGGGCTTCGGCGACGATGCCAGCGGCTTCGCCGGCAAGTACGTGGAGTCGGCGACGCTGCAGTTGCTCGGCTCCTACGCCGGCTCATGCGTGGGTCGTACGCTCACCGCGTCGCCGGTCACTTCCTCCTGGGACACGGACTCGCTGTCGTGGAACCTGCGGCCGTCCACCACGAGCACGGGGGCGGTCACGATCACCCCCAGCTGCGGCTCCGACACGGTCACCAGTCTCAACGTCACCCAGATGGCCAGGAACTGGTCGGCCGGAGGCGGGTTCTACGGCGTGGAACTCAAGTCGACGGAGGACACCCGGTCCAGCTGGCCCGACGAGTCGAACCCGATCTCGGCCCAGTACTGGTCGTTCTACTCCGTCGAGTCCGGCCAGTCGCCGCCGAAGCTGAGCGTCAACTACCTGCTGCCACCGGAGATTCCCACAGTGACGGGGGAGTCGATCGACTCGATCGCCGGTACCGACGCCATCTCCCGCACCAGCGACGTGAAGGTCAACTACTCCTCGACCTCCATAGACGGCAAGAAGCTGGACTACCTGGTCTCGATCTCCGACCCGACTACGCCCATCCCGGTTCCCACCACAACACCGTCGCCGAGCCCCAGTCCGTCGCCGACTCCGTCTCCGTCCCCGGCGGGCACCGCCGTTCCCGGGCTGGTCGCCGCGTACGGGATGAACGAGGGCACGGGAACGGCGGTGGCGGACCAGTCCGGCACCGGCAACGCGGGTACGGCGAGCGGCACGGCCTGGGCGGTCGGCAAGTTCGGCCAGGCATTGTCGTTCAACGGCACCTCCAGCAGGGTGAATGTGAACAACTCCGCCTCACTGCAGCTCACGAACAAGATGACCATCGAGGCGTGGGTCAAGCCCTCCAGCGTCAGCGGATACCGCACGGTCATCATGAAGGAGGCGTCGAGCGATGCGTCCTACGCCCTTTACTCCAGCATCAACGGTGGCTTCTTCCCCGGAATGGGGATGTCGGGACCCACGAGTTACCTGCAGATCGGCGGAAGCATCGCCAGCGTCACCGGCCCGACCGCGCTGCCGACGAATACCTGGAGCCATATCGCCAGCACCTACGACGGCACAGTCATCAAGACCTACGTCAACGGCACCGTGGTCGCCCAGAGCACTGTCAGCGGCAACCTCGCGTCCAGCACCGCGCCTCTGCGCATCGGAGGCAACAGCATCTACGGTGAGTACTTCAGCGGGTTGATCGACGAGGTCAGGGTCTACAACGTCGCTCTCACCCAAGGGCAGGTCCAGTCCGACATGAACACCGCCGTCGGCAACACGGCGACGGTGGACAATCCGCCGACCGCTCCGGGGACGCTTAACGCGGTCGCCGGTCCCGACACCGTCGACCTGTCCTGGGCCGCGGCCACCGACGACCGAGGCACGGTCACCTACCAGGTGCACCGCTCGACGACCGCCGGCTTCACCCCGTCGGCGGCCACCCGCGTCGCCACGGTGAACGGCCTGACCTACAGCGACAGCGGCATGGTCCAGGGCCAGTACTACTACCGGATCGTGGCGGTTGACAGCGCCGGCCAAATGGGCCCGGCGTCCAACGAGGCCGCGGCAAGGACCTCCGCGCAACTCTTCCCGCCTGTCACGGGGTCGCCTTCGGGTCAGGTGGTGAGCAACGAGTTCCAGCTGGGCAGCCCCGACAGCTTCAAATTCAAGATCAAGGCCTGCCTGAGCGGCATCCCGGTCCGTATCTGCAACGAGACGCCCTACTACCGCATCACCACGGACGCTCCGTTTGCTCCTAGCAGCCTCTCGGTAAGTCTTGAGGATCCGCAGAAGCCAATTCTGTCGGGTATGGCCGCCAGGCCTTCCGGCGGGTCCGTGACAGCCAAATTCTTTCTCTACAACAACGCAGGACTGCCGGTAGGGGCGGTGCCCCTCGGCGTGGTCCAGGTGGCAGGTGGAGAGCGGGCCGAATTGGCCGTACCGGAAAACCTCCTACAGCCTGGCGCTTTTTATACATGGAAGATGCAGGCGTGCGTACAGGCGATCTGCTCGTCCAGGACGGAGGCGGAGGGTTTCACCGTCGAAGGTACGGATGAAGCAACCGAGGACGCCGCGGATGCTGTACAGCGGGTAACTCTCCGAAGCGACGCCTTCGCCATCATGACAGGCCCGGCCAGCGCGACGGCCTGCGGAGGGGGCCCCTGCTCCCTCACGGAGAGCGGCACGATCAAAGTAGGTGGATCGGGTGACGATAAGACGGTCACTGTTCTGGGGATCAACGTCGCGGACATACCAGGAAGCTCTGTCTTCACGAATACTGTGCTCGATTTAGGATCGCCGGTATGCGCAGGAGCCCCCTGCCCGGCGAACCTGAACCTGTCGGTACGCCCCTTGGATACTGAGGTCACGACTGACACCAAGGGTTCCCAGGTGAGTACGCTGCCGGGCGGCGAGGCGCAGGCAGCGCCCGTGCAGGCGGCGACATTCACGGTGACGGGCCAGGAGCTCTCCTGGTTTGCCATTGATAGTGACTCCGCCATCCCCGTTGTCTTCGGAGACGCCGCCGCGCCGGTGTCGCCCACCGTCTCTGTCGCGTACATCCCGCCCGGACCGCCTGGACCCATTGTCAATCTGAAGGCCACGCCAGGCGATGGCGGCGGTACCGTCAGCTGGGGTGTGCCAGAGACGAATGGTTCTATGGCGATGCTGGAAGGCTACGATGTCGAAGTCCTCGACCAGAGCGGTGAGGTCCTTACGACCACCGATACGGGCGACCCGACGGCGCTTGTCGACGATCTCGTGAACGGGGTCACCTACACGATCCGGGTACATGCGCGGACGACTGTCGGGACAGGAGAGTGGGTGTCGACCTCGTTGACCCCTCGCGCCAGCAGAGCCGGCTCCATCGACTATGCAGAGACGATTAAGAGCTTTTACGAGGCTCAGGACGCGGTCCTCGAAGGTCGTGTGCCGGAAGTCTGGGCATTGCCGCAAGCCTCTCCATCCGCTCCGCTGGCCGCCAGACTGGCGTTACTCAACACACAACTCGTGAGCGAGAAGCAGAGCATGGACGCGGCCGGCATGCGTCGCACCGACTCCACCATCTCCTTGGCCAGCGCCGTGGTACAGGCGACGGACGACACGACCGTGCTGGTGGATGCGCGTGTAGACCGAAGTTGGAAGATCGTCAGTAAAGACGATCAGGGGCAGGAACAGGTCACGGTCCGCCAGACGAGCGAAAGGGAGACTTTCGCCTTCCAGCGGGACGATCGACTCTCCTACGAGATGGGGTCGGTCGATCTCCAAGAGGACTCCAGCGACCTGGTCGCAGGGGACGTCCTGGCCGAGTTGGAGGCTGCCGAGACCGCCCAGGAGAGTCCGATCCGCCAGGGCGACTCCGGCAGGTCCCTTCAGAAGAAGTCCGGCCCTTCGGTCACGGCAGACAAACTCGCCTCACCGAACTCCGCTGCGGCCTCTCCCGACTCCCCCTCCGGGTGCGGTGGTTACTTCGACATTGTGCGCCGGGGGTCCGCGCCGATCCTCAGACCCGTCAAGGGAGCCGCGATTCAGACCGCCGTACGTTCTCGCTGGCTCAAGCCGGAACTGTGCGTGGACAGTACGACGTGGCCTATCTACAGATTCAGCGCCATAACAAAGATGTACACGAATTCCTCCTTCTGGAGTCCCAAGAAGAAGAACAGCAAGGGTAAATGGGTGATCGACAAAACCCAGCAGCAGAAGAACAAGTACATCTACGACCACTCTCGGCTCGACCTCTCCAGCAGCGCCTGTTTTGCGGCGAACACCACAAGCTTCACAGTCGGGGGCGAGGTCTCGGTAGAGAAGGGTGGAGGCAGCTTTGGAGGAGGGGCCGCGGTCGCCGGTCAGATTACTCAGAGCGGCAACGAGTTCTGTCAGCCCTATGAGGCTGAGGGGCTGGTGGCGGCCGGCATCCACGAACTCTCGTTCGCCAGCGGATCAGTCGTCGCACGATGCTGGGGATCGGGAGGAAACACCTGTGACATCAAGGCCTACGGACATAGTGCTTTCCCTGAATTTCGCATGAACTACTGGGTGTCGCCGTCTCAGGATCGGCAGTGTCATCCCGTGAACCCGAAGAAGCTCAACGGATGCAAGAAGATGAAGGTGCTGCACGGTCGTAAGGCGGACACCGGATTCCTGCAGCGGAACGGCAACCGTTACTGAGAGCGGTAGCGGCCCTGGAGAGGGCGGCCGGAGGGACGGATTCCTTCCGGCCGCCCTGCCCGAGCTTCAACAGTGAGGAGCCTGACGGAATTGTTATGGCGCATCGTGATTATGACGGCTGCTATGTTCGTGATTGCGAGCTGTGATACTCAAGCGGAGACGACCCCGCGGCCTGCCGCGCACCAAGCGGTGCCCTGCTCGTCGTCGAGGTGTGCGCACGTGGAAAAGGTATTGACCACGGGCATGATGATCGCGAACCCCGAGTATGTGGTGCAGCCCTGGCCTGGGGGCCCCGTCATCGACGACGGCGAGATCACCGTCACAGTGCTGGTGCGGCCGCGATCCGTCCCCGATGAAGCGGCGCGGCGGGTGTTCGAGGTCGTGCGGCAGGACTCGGGTGAGGTTCGCTCTCCGCGTCTGCCCTACACGGACATGACGCCGCTCCTTTTCGGCGCCGCGCATGAGGTGTCGCATAACGCCCTGCTGCTTCTCGACAGGCTGCCGAGCAACGTCCTCGTGACGGCGGTCGTCGAATTGAAGCGCCCTGTGCCCATGGAGGAGATCAAGAAGACGACCGACCTGATGTCGCTGGATCTCGTCCTGTCGCCCATGACGCCTCTGACGCGGACGGGCCCCGACGCCTGGACGGTGAGGCCCCTGTACTGGCCCAGCGGCGTGACCTGTGAGGAGCGCGATCGGCCTCGATGCGACGACAACGACCAGCTCTCTCAATTCCGCAGTTGGGTGGCCGCGCTCAGGGACGACGATGGCGTCATGCTCAAGACGATGGGTCTCGATCTGCCGCGGCTGCGATCCGCCGCCTCGGCTGGGCTCGTATACGGGTGGATCGCTTACGGGCAGCCTGAGGTTATCCGGCCCAGCTTGACAGGGCCGCTGGTGAAAGTGGCCCAGATCGCAGAGATGGCACCTGTCCGCGACAAAAACCAGGTAGTCGTGCCGTTGCCACATCGTCGCTGATCGCCGGGGCGGGACAGATGCTCGCGGTGCTCGCACAGCGCGAAAGCAAAGGATGCGAAAGCAAAGGATCCGGATGCCCCTTGACGGGAGGCGATCGCGGAGGCGAGAAGCAAGGCAAGCCGAGACCAGTGCCCTCGGAGGACACCGAGATGAGTTGGACCTGGTCCGGAAACCCCGAGGAGTATTCCGTATGCGAGGCCGTCTGCTTGGTGCACTCATTGTCGCCCTGCTGGTCACCTGCGCCTGTGGCGGTTCGGAGGCATCGAGCGCTCCGCGTCCGTCGGCACCGTTTCCCAATCATGGGGAGCTGATCGTGAAAGCCGCCGCTGTGATGACGAACCCGGGACGACGGCTGGATCTGTCCAACTGGTACAGGGAGCCGCAGGGGAGTGGCTACCGGATAGGGCCGACGGGTGAGTTATGGTCGGGCTTCCGGGGACCGGCACGTATCTCCCCCAGCTCTTACGCCGTCACCTTGGACGCGGCAGGGAAAGTGGTCCAGGTGCCTGAGCCGTCGCCGGATCCGATTTCCCGTGCGCTCCTCGGGCTGGGAACGGGAGCCGGCTTCGGCACGGGGGCGAAGGGGGACGGCAGCGCCTGGGTGCTGAAAAGACTCCCGCCGGGCCTGACCGTGGAAGCGATAATCGAGTTCAAGAAGCCGGTGACGGAGAAGACCCTGGGCGTGGAGAACGGCCCTCCGGAGCGTGTGCTCCTGTCGAGGTCCCGCAAAGCTGGCTCGTCGCTCTACTGGGATGGCGACGAGGGGTGCGCGCCAGGCTCTCGTTGCGTGGAGTGGTCGTCCGTGGACCAGTTCAGAAGTTGGGTCGCGCGGCTCGCCGGCGCCGACGAATTGAATCTGCGGAAATTCGGACTGGAACTAGGAGAGCTGAGAAAGGCGGCCTCGGACGGACTGATCTATGGAGTCGTCACCGAATCGTCGCCGAGGCGGGTGCGCGAGATGAGCCGCGACGAGAACGTGCTGGGAGTCTGGATCACTGACATATGGCCCTGCCCCAGGAAGGAGCCCTGCCCCTGAGCGTCCGGGTGGCCGGCAACACCGGGAGTTCCGTCCCAGACCGGCCAGACCGGCCCGGACCGGCCACCGGCATGGACACACCGAAGGCTCTGCGTACGTGCTCCTCCAAGAGATTCTCGGACTGATCCTGCCCGAAAACGGGCAAGAAACTTGTTAGTCGGCATCCGCGCTGCGTTAGGGTCCTTCTCTGTGTCCACGGCACGGCATCCCTTCGAGGATCTGATCGGCCATCTCACCCGGACCACCTCGCTGGGTCCGGGTGAGGCGGCCCGCGTGGTGGCCGACGTCCTGGCGTACTTCGGCGAGCCCGCGGAAGAGTACGTGCGGCGCCGCCACGGCGAACTCAAGTCGAGGGGGCTGACCAACGACCAGATCTTCCCCAGGATCTCCGCCGAGCTCGCGGGAAGGCGTGTCGCGGCACCGGAGCTGACCCTGCGCCAGCTCCGGAGGATCGTTTACGGATAGGAGCGGTTATGTGCGGAATCGTCGCTTACGTCGGGCCGAAGGATGCGGCGCCCATCCTGCTCGAAGGTCTCCAGCGGCTGGAGTACCGGGGCTACGACTCGGCGGGCCTTGCCATCGTGAACTCCAGGAGTCTCAAGACGCGCAAGGTCAAGGGCCGGGTCGCCGACCTGGCTGCGGCGGTGCCCGCGAAGTTCAAGGGCACGATCGGGATCGGGCACACCCGGTGGGCCACGCACGGCGCGCCCAGTGACGTGAACGCGCACCCGCACCTCGACCAGGAGCAGCGGATCGCCGTCGTGCACAACGGCATCATCGAGAACGCCGACGAGCTGCGCCGCCGCCTGGAGGGCGAGGGCGTGAAGTTCGAGAGCGAGACCGACAGCGAGGTGCTCTCCCACCTCGTCGGGCGGATGGTCAAGGAGACCGACTCGCTGCGGGAGGCCGTGCTGCGAGCGCTGAAGAGCGTCGTCGGGACGTACGGCATCGCCGTCGTCGACGCGCAGCGCCCCGGCGAGATCGTGGTCGCCCGCAACGGCAGCCCGATCGTCCTCGGCCTCGGCGAGAAGGAGATGTTCGCCGCCTCCGACGTCGCCGCGCTCATCCGCTACACCCGGCAGGTCGTCCACCTGGAGGACGGCGAGCTCGCGGTCATCAAGGCCGACGGGTTCAACACGTTTACCAGCGACGCCCGGGAGACCGCCAAGGAGCCGTTCACGGTCGACTGGGACGCCGGTCACTACGACAACGGCGGCTACGAGCACTACCTGCTCAAGGAGATCTCCGAGCAGCCCGACACGGTCGCCCGCACCCTGCGCGGCCGCATCGACGACCGGTTCCACATCGCCCACCTCGGCGGCCTCAACATGGACGCCCGCGAGACCCGGTCCTTCCGCCGCGTGAAGATCATCGGCTGCGGGTCCGCGTACTACTCCGGGCAGATCGGCGCGCAGCTCATCGAGGAGCTGGCCCGCATCCCCGCCGACGCCGAGCCGGCCTCGGAGTTCCGCTACCGCAGCCCGGTCGTCGAGCCCGACACGCTGTACGTCGCCATCAGCCAGTCGGGCGAGACGTACGACACGCTCGCCGCGGTGCAGGAGCTCAAGCGCAAGGGCGGCCGGGTGCTCGGCATCGTCAACACGGTCGGCAGCGCCATCGCCCGGGAGACCGACGGCGGCATCTACCTGCACGCCGGGCCCGAGGTCTCCGTGGCCTCCACCAAGGCGTTCACCTCCACCGCCGTGGCGTTCGCGCTGCTCGCCCTGCACCTCGGCCGTGTACGCGACCTGTCGCCGGCCGACGGGCGCAGGATCTGCGACGGTCTGCGGCGGCTGCCCGAGCAGATCAAGGAGATCCTCACCCTGGAGGACCGGATCAGGGAGCTGGCCAAGAAGTACGCCGACGCGCCGGGCATGATGTTCGTCGGCCGGGTCCGCGGCTACCCCGTGGCCCGCGAGGGCGCCCAGAAGCTCAAGGAGATCTCCTACGTCCACGCGGAGGCCTACCCGGCGAGCGAGCTCAAGCACGGCCCGCTGGCGCTGATCAGCCCCGAGCTGCCGACCGTCGCGGTCGTGCCGGACGACGAACTGCTGGACAAGAACCTCACCACGCTCGGCGAGATCCGGGCGAGGCACGGGCGCATCCTCATGGTCGGCCACCGCACCTCCGAGGCGGCCGACGACTGCATCGTGGTGCCCAGGAACGAGGTGGAGCTGGACCCCATCCTGCTCACGATCCCGCTCCAGCTGTTCGCCTACCACGCGGCCGTCGCCCTCGGCCGCGACGTCGACCGCCCCCGCAACCTCGCCAAGAGCGTCACGGTCGAGTAGCTCCTCCACATCCCGTCCGGCTCCCGTCACCGACGCGAGCCGGACGGTCCGGTCTCCACGGTGAAATGGCCGGGGGCCGGGGTACGGGTGCGCACATCGACTACTTCCTCATGGCGCTGCCCGTTGTCGCCCACTGATCTTCATGCGTGCCCGCCGGCCCGCCGATCGCCACATCCGTAACGTCCGTTATGTCATGACATGGGGTGGTTGCTCATAGTCTGTCCGCATAAGGGGCTCTTCGGGGGGAGGGTGCCGGCATGCGACGCCGTACGGTTCTCGCACTGGGGGTCCTGGCCCTGGCGGGCGGATGCGGCACCCCGGCGCCTCCGTACCTCGGGGAGATCTCCCTCCTCGTCCCCGGCCCGCCGGAGTGCTGGGGGGACGGCGTCGCCCGGAGCCTGAAGTCCCTCATCGAGGCCCGCCGCTGGGCCGGCAGAGTGCTGGTCACGCGGGACGCCGGGGGCGGCGGCGCGTCGGCCGTCGGACGCTTCGCCGTCGGACGGCCGGACCGGCTGATGGTCGCCGACCCCCTCCTGCTGGCCGACTACGCGCTGGGTCGCGCGCCCGGCGACGCGGGGCCGTTCGCCGCCCGGACCGTGCCGCTGGCCAGGCTGGCGGGGGAGTGGCAGGTGCTGGTGGCCTCCCCCGATTCGGGTTACCGCACGTTCGAGCAGGTCGCGGCGGCCCTGCTGCGCACTCCGGAGCGGGTGAAGGTGGCGGGCGGGCCCGACCGCGGGCCCGGCCATCTGCTGCTCGGCCTGACCGCCCGGGGCCTCGGGGCCGATCCGCGGCTGGCGGCGTACGAGGCCTTCGACAGCCCCGCCCGGGCCGTCGCGGCGGTGGCCGAGGGGACGACCGCGCTCGCCTTCGGCGGGCGCGGCGACGTCGCCGCCCACGTCAGGGCCGGGCGGCTGCGCCCGCTCGCCGTCTCCGCTCCCGAGCGCCTGCCCGGCCTGGACGCGCCCACGCTGACCGAGTCGGGGGTGCGGGTGGCGTACGCGAACTGGACCGGCCTGCTCGCCCCCCTCGGGGTGGCGGCCCGCGAGCGCGACGCGCTGATCGGCCTGTGCCGGGCCGTCGCGGACTCGCCCGCCTGGCTCCGCCTGTGCGAGCGCAACGGCTGGACGCCGATGTGGCTCGCCGGCGAGGAGTTCCGGCAGTGGCTCACGGGCGAGGCGCGTCGTACGGCCCTGCTTCTCGATGATCTCGGAATCCGGTGACCAACACAACTTGTAGGGCCGCTTGCGAGATCGCCCACTAGATGTAGGATCCATCGCGTCGCTGGTTCACCTCGGTGAGGCAAGAGGGAACCCGGTGTGAATCCGGGGCTGCCCCGCAGCGGTGAGCGGGAACGACCGCCGTCACAGAGCACTGGTGCGTGAGCGCACCGGGAAGCGACGGCCAGTAGGTCCGGCGGGCGTGTGTCCCGCCGGTCGCCCGCGAGCCCGAAGACCTGCCCGCGACCGCGCGCGGAGTCACCGCGCGCGCCCGCGCCGTGCCCCGAGGGAGGGCCCGCCGCCCGCAGGCCGTGCCGTCGCACGCGTGCGCCGCGGCGTCCCCTCCCCTCCGGCCGGCCGGGTCAGGAGACGAGGAGGAGAGGGCGACCGATGACGATCACCGACCCGGTCTCCGCGCCCGCGCGCCCCGCTACGGGGCCGCGCGGCGCGGGGGAGACCGCGGACGTCTGGCGGGCCATCGAGGAGGCGGCGGCGGGGGTCGTCGCGGACCCGGAGAACTCCCGGCGGGCGGCGCGGCTGCTCGCCCGGGTCATCGAGGAGGAGACGGCGGGCCAGGGGGTGCGCGCCTTCTCCGAGTCGGTCGCGGCCGCCCACGCGGCCGGGCTGCTGGGCGACGCCGTCGCCGCGTTCGTGGCCGACGAGGCCGAAGCGCTGGACGCGCTGATCGACCCGGCGGCCGACGACCGGTTCGAGTACTTCGGGCTGCGCACGGTCTACGACCGCTACCTGCTGCGGCATCCGGTCACGCGGCGGGTGCTCGAACGCCCGCAGCACTTCCTGCTACGCGTGGCCTGCGGCCTGTCGGCGAGCGTCGGCGAGGCGGCCGAGCTGTACCGGCTGATGTCCGCGCTCGCCTATCTGCCCAGCTCGCCGACGCTGTTCAACTCCGGGGCGCGCCGCCCGCAGCTGTCGTCGTGCTTCCTGCTCGACTCGCCGCGCGACGAACTGGAGAGCATCTACGAGCGGTACGGCCAGGTGGCGCGGCTGTCGAAGTACTCCGGCGGGATCGGCGTCGCCTGGACCCGGGTGCGCTCGCGCGGTTCGCTGATCCGGGGCACCAACGGCCTGTCCAACGGCATCGTCCCCTGGCTGCGCACGCTCGACGCGTCGGTGGCGGCGGTGAACCAGGGAGGCAGGCGCAAGGGAGCCGCCTGCGTCTACCTGGAGACCTGGCACGCCGACATCGAGGAGTTCCTGGAACTTCGCGACAACACGGGCGAGGAGTCGCGCCGCACCCACAACCTCAACCTGGCCAACTGGGTGCCCGACGAGTTCATGCGCCGGGTCGAGGCGGACGGCGTGTGGTCGCTGTTCGACCCCAAGGAGACCCCCGAGCTGACCGACCTGTGGGGCGAGGCGTTCGACGCCCGGTATCGCGAACTGGAGGCTTCCGGGCGGTATGTCCGGCAGGTGCCCGCCCGCACCCTCTACGCCCGGATGATGCGCACCCTCGCCCAGACCGGCAACGGCTGGATGACCTTCAAGGACGCCGCCAACCGCGCCTCCAACCAGACCGCGCTGCCGCGCAACGTCATCCACCTGTCCAACCTGTGCACCGAGATCCTGGAGGTCACCAGCGACGGGGAGACCGCCGTGTGCAACCTCGGCTCGGTCAACCTCGCCGCCCACCTGAACCCCGAGGGGGACGCCGTCGACTTCGGCCGGCTGCGCGCCACGGTCCGCACCGCCGTACGGTTCCTCGACCGCACGATCGACCTCGGCTTCTACCCGACCCCCGAGGCGGAGGCGGCCAACCAGCGGTGGCGGCCGGTGGGCCTCGGCGTCATGGGCCTCGCCGACGTCTTCTTCGCGCTGCGCCTGCCGTTCGACTCGCCGGAGGCGCTGACGCTGTCCACCCGGATCGCCGAGGAGATCGCGCTCGCGGCGTACGGCACCTCGGCCGACCTGGCCGCCGAACGCGGGCGTCACCCGGCGTACGAGGAGACGCGGGCGGCGGGCGGCGTCCTGCACCCCGACCACTACCCGTGCGCCCCGGCGCACCCGGAGGAGTGGGCGGCGCTGCGCGCGAGGATCGCGGAGACCGGGCTGCGCAACTCCCTGCTGGTCGCGATCGCGCCGACGGCCACGATCGCCTCGATCGCGGGCTGCTACGAGTGCGTCGAGCCGCAGGTGTCCAACGTCTTCAAGCGTGAGACGCTGTCGGGGGAGTTCCTCCAGGTCAACCGGTATCTCGTCCGCGACCTCCAGGCCCTCGGGCTGTGGACGCGGGCGATCCGCGACGCGATCAAGCTCCACGACGGCTCGATCCAGGACATCCCCGCGATCCCCGGCGAGCTCAAGGCGCTCTACCGCACCGCCTGGGAGCTGCCGCAGAAGGCGCTCGTCGACCTCGCGGCCGCGCGGCAGCCGTACGTCGACCAGTCGCAGTCGCTCAACCTCTTCATGGCCGCGCCCACGATCGGCAAGCTCTCGTCGATGTACGCCTACGCCTGGCGGTCGGGCCTGAAGACCACCTACTACCTGCGCTCGCGCCCCGCGACCAGGATCGCCCAGACGACCGTGCCGGCCGTCACCCCCGCCGTGCCCGATGAAGGGGCGGTCGCCTGCTCCCTTGAGAACCCCGAGATCTGCGAGGCGTGCCAATGAGAACGATGCTGCTCGACCCGGGCATGGACCTGACCCTCCGCCCGATGCGCTACCCCGGGTTCTACGAGAGGTACCGCGCGGCGATCAGGAACACCTGGACCGTCGAGGAGGTCGACCTCGCCTCCGACCTCGCCGACCTGGCGACGCTGGAGCCGGGGGAGCGGCACCTGATCAACCGGCTGGTGGCGTTCTTCGCGACCGGCGACTCCATCGTGGCCAACAACCTCGTGCTGAACCTCTACCAGCACGTCAACGCGCCCGAGGCCCGGCTCTACCTGAGCCGCCAGCTGTTCGAGGAGGCCGTGCACGTCCAGTTCTACCTGACCCTGCTGGACACCTACCTGCCCGACCACGACGAGCGGGTGAAGGCGTTCGCCGCCGTGGAGCACATCCCCTCGATCCGCGACAAGGCCGAGTTCTGCTTCCGCTGGATCGACTCGATCAGCGAGCTGTCGCGGCTGGAGACGCGGGAGGACCGGCGGGCCTTCCTGCTCAACCTCGTCTGCTTCGCCGCCTGCATCGAGGGGCTGTTCTTCTACGGCGCCTTCGCCTACGTCTACTGGTTCCGCTCCCGGGGGCTGCTGGGCGGCCTCGCCACCGGCACCAACTGGGTGTTCCGCGACGAGTCCATGCACATGGAGTTCGCCTTCGAGGTGGTGGACACCGTACGCCGGGAGGAGCCGGACCTGTTCGACGACGAGCTGGCCGGCCGGGTCGTGCGGATGATGGAGGAGGCGGTCGCCGCCGAGCTGGCCTTCGCCCGCGACCTGTGCGGCGACGGCACCGGCGGGATGACCGTGGACAACATGCGCCGCTACCTGGAGTACGTCGCCGACCGCCGGCTCGCCCGGCTCGGCCTGCCCGCGCGGTACGGCACGGCCAACCCCTTCCCGTTCATGGAGTTCCAGGACGTGCAGGAGCTGGCGAACTTCTTCGAACGGCGGGTCTCGGCCTACCAGGTGGCCGTCGAGGGAGAGGTGGCCTTCGACGAAGCCTTCTGATCCCGTTTAAGGGGGTTCCAATCCCGGGCAAAGGAAACCCCATGACGACGAACGGGGGCGCCGTCACAGCGGCAGCGTGGAACTGGGCGACATTGGCGATCGCGGTGGGGACGGCGATCGTGGCGGTGGAGCTGGTCCGGCGGGTGCTCAGGTCGCGGCTGATCGGCGACCGATGGGCGCTCGCCGGGCCGTTCGCGCGCCGCTGCACCTGGCCGGGCTTCGCCTCGGCCGTGGTGGGCACCGTCAAGGCCGCCTACGACCCGGACATGCCGGGATCGGGCTCCCATGGCTTCCAGCGGGTGCTGTCGCTGCTCCTGATCGCCTGCGTGACCTGGCTGCTGATCCAGGCGGCGTACGCGGTGACCGACGTGGTGCTCGACCGGCTCACGCGGATCGAGGGTGAGCGCAACCGCCGGGCCCGGCGCATCCGCACCCAGATCGCGCTGGTGCGCCGGGTGTCGGCGGCGGTCGTCGTGGTGATCGCGCTGGGCGCGATGCTGTTCACCTTCCCGCAGGTGCGGGCCCTGGGCGCGGGGCTGCTGGCCTCCGCCGGGATCGCCGGCGTGGTGGGCGGCATCGCGGCCCAGTCCACGCTCGGCAACCTGCTGGCCGGGCTGCAGCTCGCCTTCAGCGACGCCCTGCGGCTCGACGACGTGGTCGTGGTGGAGGACGAGTGGGGCCGTATCGAGGAGCTGACCCTCACCTACGTGGCGCTGCGCCTCTGGGACGAGCGGAGGCTCATTCTGCCGGTGTCCCACTTCACCAGCCATCCCTTCCAGAACTGGACGCGGCACGAGAGCCGCATCCTCGGCAGCGTGTACCTCCTGGTGGACTGGTCGGTGCCGGTGGAGGAGGTGCGGGCCGAGCTGTACCGGGCGCTGCGCGACAACCCGCTGTGGGACCAGAAGGACTGGACGCTCCAGGTCACCGACACCACCGCGAACGGGCTGGTCGAGCTGCGCGCGCTGATGAGCGCGGCCGACTCGGCCAGCGCCTGGGACCTGCGGTGCGACATCCGCGAGCACCTCGTGACGTTCATCCGCGAGAAGCACCCGGAGAGCCTGCCGCGCCTGCGCGTCGAGACCCCTGTGCGCTGAGTGCCCGGCACGACCTCGGCCGGCGAGCGTCCGGGCCGGGGTCAGGGGGCGTGGGAGCCGCGCAGGACGCGGGTGCCGCCGGCGATCAGCGCGGTGGCGAGGATCCATCCCGCCGCGATCAGCCCGTACGCCAGCCACTGGGTCCAGCCGACCGGCTCCCAGGCGCCGCGCTGCTCGAACAGGCTCACCGGGACCAGCAGGTCGAGGGTGTAGACGAAGGCGCTGAAGTGCCGTGACTCGTCCAGCCCGATCTGGTGCGGTTGCCAGCGCGCGAACACGGCCGTGCCGGCCGCGAGGAGCAGCACGGCCCACACACCGGCCAGCCAGGGCCGGTATCCGTACCCGACCAGCCCGTCGAGCAGCCGGCCCCACAGCCGCCCGGGGAACCGCAGTGTCCGGCGCCGCGCCCGCTGCCGGGCCAGCAGCACCCGGCGGGCGTCGGACTCGTGCCCGATCCTGCGGTAGTAGGCGGCCAGCTGCTCGTACGGCTGCGGCCGGTAGCCCCCCGGGTCGCGCCGCAGCCAGGTCAGCCGGTCCGCCAGGGTGGCCGGGCCACGCAGCGACTCGTACGTCAGCCCGTTCAGCCGGACCCCGGCGGGATAGCTCTCCGGCCGGTCGAACAGCACCCCGAAGCGGGAGTAGCCGAGGTTGACCTCCCCCTCGACCGACTTGGGCAGCAGGATCAGCTCGTCGGCCTGCAGGTGGCTCAGATGCAGCGCGCGGCCCGGCGCCCGGACGACGGCGCCGTGGAAGGACAGGACCCCGCCGATGCGCGCGCCGCGCAGCCGTACGGTGCCGTCGGAGGTGAAGCCCGCCCCGAGCTCGGCCGCGGCGGCCTGCAGGTGGTCGGCGTGCACGGCGGGGGTGGCGTCCGCCGCGACGGCGGCCCCTTCGAGGTAGAGGCCGCTGGCGAAGCGGGCGCCGATCAGCCGCAGCCCGCCCGTGGCGCGCAGGTCGCGCAGGAAGGCCCCGCCCTCGACGGCGAGCCCACCGGCCCACAGCGCGACCGACTCCCAGACCCGCGGCTCCTCCGAACCCTCCGGTCCGTTCCAGCGGGACGACTCGGGCGGCGAGGTCTCCGGCCGCCCGCCCCGGTACGGCGCGGAGCCGGGCGTGCCCAGACGCAGGCCGGAGAGCCGGAGCTGCCCGGTGATCCGGGCGTTGTCCAGGCGCACCCCCGCGTGGACGGCCGACCGGTCGAGGTCGAGCAGCCCGTCGACGGTGGCCCGGCTCGCCCGGAAACGGTAGATGTCGCAGTGCCGCAGCCGTACGCCCCGGGTCTTCGCGTCGTTCAGCGAGACGGTTCCCGCGATGTGGCAGTCCAGCAGGTGGATCTTCGCCTCGACCGTCGCGTCGGACAGGTTGAGGTCGCCGACGATCCGGGCGCCGGCGAGGCGGACGCCCGGCACCCAGGCGGAGCCCTCGTCCCGCCTGCTCAGCAGCAGAGCGGTGATCACCTCGGCCCGGACGATCCGGGAGCGGCCCCAGGAGCCGCCCGAGCCCGCGTCCACGTCGCGGCTCTCGCGCAGGTCGACCCAGGCTCCGGTGGGATAGGCCTGCCACAGCCGCCGCTCGGCGGGGGTGAACCGGTGGAAAGGCCGTGATCTTCCCATGCGCCGACCCTATCCCGTACGTGATCGCCGAAGGGCTGCCACGCCCCGCGAGGCCGCGCCCGACGCCGGTGGCGTCAGGCGCCGCAGTCGCAGCAGCAGCCGTCCCCGCAGCAGCACCCGTCGCCACAGCACCCGTCGCCCGAGCAGCACTCGCAGCATCCCGAGCAGTCGGGGCAGTCACAGCCGTCGCAGAAGCAGCGGTCGGTCCACGGCGCCTGCCGGTAGGGGCTCCACGGCGGCCGGTAGAGCCCGCACGTGACGAAGGTCGTCACCCCGGCCACCGCCGTACACGTGATGCCCGGCGACTCGGTGTGCTGCCCGGCGGGCGCCGCGAGGTGGTGCGGGCGGGCGGGACCGTGCGGGCGCGTGGCCGGAGGGGGAGCCCCGAAGGTACGGGTGACGGCGCGGCGGGTCTCGCCGCACAGCAGCGCCTCGACGAGGTGGCGCTCCTCCAGGTCGAGGTCGGCCACGGCGAGGCGCAGCCCGTGCAACGCCTCCTCGCACACCCGCCGCGCCTCGTCCGGCGAGGTGCCGGTCGCGTCGAGGGGGTTGAACGCCCCGCGCGCCCGGTCCTCGGCGAGGTCCTCCACCGCGTCGAGCACGTGCGCGAGGCGGCCGAAGAGACGGCCGGCCTCGCGCAGGCTCTCGGCGTTGCCCGGCCGCCCCGCGAGGACGGCCGTGTGCGCGAAGGCCGCCGCCGCGGCGGTCTCGGTGGGCTCGGTGAGGCCGAGCAGCGTACGGCCGGCGGACGCCTCCAGCAGCGCCTGGCGCCCGGCGACCTCGGTCAGGACGGCGGTGTCGAAGCCGATCGCCTCCCCGCCGCGCCGCGCGGCCGAGGTCCAGGAGGCGGCGGCCGCGCGCAGCGGGGCGCCGCGCACGCGCCGGCCGGCGATCCCGTCCCCGTCGGCCGCGTGGTCGCGGATCTTCTCCGCGGCGAGGGCCAGGGAGACCACCGCGGCCAGGCGGGCGCCCCGGTCGGCCGACGGCACCACCTCCGCCGGTCGGAAGCCGCGCAGCGCGCAGGGCCCGGCGGTCCGCCGGCTCGCCCCGGGGCGTACGCCCGTCTGCGCCTCGGTCAGGACGGACAGGACGAGACCGTCGTAGTTGGTGGCGGTCCGGGCCAACTGCCCATGGCGGTCCCTCAGCGTCAGGCACAGGCCGCACAGGTGCGCGCGCCACGCCTCGTGGACCGACGGGCAGGAGTGCCGGGCACACGGCCGGAGGATCCCGAACACCCATACTCCCTGAGATAGCGCGTACGGGGTCGTCCCGTCGCGCGGTGATTATGCCATCAGGGGGCGGACCCCGATGGCAGGCGGAAGGGGGCGACCCGCACAATCGAGGAGTGGACGCTACCGACGGGTACGAACTGGGTCTCGACGAGCATGTGGCCACCCTGACGATCAACCGGCCGGAGAAGCGCAACGCCATGAGCGCCGCGATGTGGCGGGCCCTGCCGGCCATCCTGGCGGACCTGGCGGCGGATCCGAAAGTCCGGGTCCTCATCCTTACCGGGGCAGGCAAAACTTTCTGCTCCGGTGCCGATATTTCGGAAATCAATGAGCTTGGAGATAACGGTGATGACACTGGCCTGACCATCCTCGCGGAACGCGCGTTGAGAGCCTTTCCGAAACCCGTCATCGCGATGATCGAGGGCTACTGCGTCGGCGGCGGATGCCAGCTCGCGCTCGCCTGCGATCTGCGCTTCGCCTCTGCCGAGGCCCGTTTCGGCGTCACCCCCGCCAGGTTCGGGGTCGTCTACCCGTTCAGCTCCACCCGGCGGCTGGCCGAGATCGCCGGACCCGCCACCGCGAAACTGCTGCTCTTCTCCGCCGAGCTCATCGGCGCGGACCAGGCGTTGCGTACCGGCCTCGTGGACGAGGTCTGCCCGTCCGGCGGGCTGCGCGAGCGCGTGTACGGCCTGGCGGCCACCATGGCGGCCCGGTCCCGGCTGACGCTGGCGGCGGCCAAGCGGGTCGTCGACGGCCTGGCGGACGAGGCCGAGGTGCTCGCCTGGCAGCGGGAGGCCCGGGAGAGCGGCGAATTGGCCGAAGGTCTCCAGGCATATCGGGAGGGGCGTTCCCCTGGATTCTCTTGGGATGCAAAATAGGCATAAACGGGACTCGCAGTGGTAATGACCCTGTGAGGTGTGAGATGTCGCAGAATCCATTCGCCAGGTTCGCCCGATGGCTGGGCCTCGACAGGAATCCGCTCCGACGCCGGTGCGACCGGGTCGAAGCGGTGGTCCGGCTTGCCGCGGTGCTGGGCGTCGTGGCCGCGGTCGTGTTCGGCGTGCTGCTGGGCGTGCGCGAGTACGGCGACGGGCTGAAGACCGAGGCCCGGCAGGCGCACGACCGATACCAGGTGGTGGCCACGCTGAGCGGCGACGTGGCGACGCCCCGGCTGTCGGTGGCCGGAGCGGCGGTGGGGCACGCCCAGGCCGCGTGGCAGGCTCCCGACGGCACGCCCAGGTCCGGAGTGATCGAGGTCTCGCCGAGCAGGCGGGCCGGTGAGACCGTGCGCATCTGGACCGACGCCACCGGCGTGATCACCCCCCGGCCGCAGGACAGGGAGACCACGGTGGTCGCCGCGATGACCGTCGGCACGGGCGTGCCGCTGGCCGCCGCGGCCTTCCTCGCGCTGCTGGTGACCTGCACCCGCATGGTCAACCAGAGGCGGGCCCGCCGGGCGTGGGAGGCCCAGTGGACCGTCGTCGAGCCCATGTGGCGCATCAACGGCCGCTGACCGAACAGACCTGGCCGGCCCCGGCGGGCCCGCGCGTCAGCGGTCGACGATCTCGTTCTTGCCGATGACCACCACGCCCTCGCGCGTCACCGTGAAGCGCTGGCGGTCGTACTCGGGGTCGAACCCGATGCGCGCGCCGTCGGGGATGACGACGTTCTTGTCGATGATGGCCTTACGGACGATCGCGCCCCTGCCGACCTTGACGCAGCCCATCAGCACCGAGTCCTCGACGTGCGAGTGGGAGTGCAGGACCACGCCGGGGGAGAGGATCGAGCGCAGCGCCGTGCCACCCGAGACGATGACGCCGGGCGACACCAGCGAGTCCAGCGCGTGCCCCACCCGGTCGCCCTCGTTGTGCACGAACTTGGCCGGGGGCAGCGGGTCGTGGCCCGAGTAGATCGGCCACCGGTCGTTGTAGAGGTTGAAGACCGGCTGGACCGAGACGAGGTCCATGCTGGCCTCGTAGTAGGCGTCGAGCGTCCCCACGTCACGCCAGTAGCCGCGGTCGCGCTCGGTGGACCCGGGCACCTTGTTGTGCGCGAAGTCGTACACCTCCGCGCCGCCGCTCTTCACGAACATCGGGATGATGTTGCCGCCGAGGTCGTGCTTGCTGCCGGGGTCGAGCGCGTCCTCGCGCAGCGCCTCGATCAGCGCCTGGGTCCTGAAGACGTAGTTGCCCATCGAGGCGAAGATCTGGTCGGGCGCGTCGGGCAGGCCCACCGCGTCCTTCGGCTTCTCGCGGAACGCCGCGATCCGGCGGCCCGAGGCGTCGGCCTCGATGACCCCGAACTGGTCGGCCAGTTCGATGGGCTGGCGGATCGCGGCCACGGTCACGTCCGCGCCCGAGTCGATGTGCTGCTCGACCATCTGGCGCGGGTCCATGCGGTAGATGTGGTCCGCGCCGAAGACGATCACGTGGTCCGGCAGTTCGTCGTAGATCAGGTTGAGGTTCTGGAACAGCGCGTCGGCCGACCCGGAGAACCAGTGCGGCCCGAGCCGCTGCTGCGCGGGGACCGGCGTGACGTAGTTGCCGAGCATCGACGAGAGCCGCCAGGTGCGGGAGACGTGCCGGTCGAGGCTGTGGTTCTTGTACTGGGTGAGCACCACTATCTGCAGATAGTGGGCGTTCGCCAGGTTCGACAGCACAAAGTCGATGAGGCGGTACATCCCGGCGAAGGGCACGGCGGGCTTGGCCCTGTCCGCGGTAAGCGGCATCAGCCGCTTCCCCTCACCACCCGCCAGCACGATCGCCAGGACCTTCATAGGCAGGACCTTAACCCGCCGAACGCCCAACAAACACCATGCGCACCGGCAAATAGTGAACATTTCGGTCGAGGCCGGGCATCGCATGACCTCCCGGGCGCCGTGCCCGGCGGTGCCCGGCCTAAGCTCCTCGTATGCGTGTCGATCTGCTGAGCCGTGAGTATCCGCCCGAGGTGTACGGCGGCGCCGGAGTCCATGTCGAGTACCTCGCGCGGGAGCTTCGCCGGCTGGCCGACGTCCGGGTGCGGTGTTTCGGCGCGCCGCGTGAGGAGCCGGGCGTCCGGGCGTACGAGGTGCCCGGCGGCCTGACCGGCGCCAACGCCGCCCTCCAGGTGCTCGGCGTGGACGTCGAGATGGCGGCCGGCTGCGAGGGCGCCGACGTCGTGCACAGCCACACCTGGTACGCCAACTTCGCGGGTCACGTCGCGAAGATGCTGTACGGCGTGCCGCACGTGGTCACCACGCACAGCCTGGAGCCGCTGCGCCCGTGGAAGGCCGAGCAGCTCGGTGGCGGCTACACGCTGTCGTCGTGGGCGGAGCGGACCGCGCTGCACGCCGCCGACGCGATCATCGCGGTCTCCGAGGGTATGCGCCGCGACGTGCTGACGGCATACCCCGACGTCCCCGCGGACCGCGTACAGGTGATCCACAACGGCATCGACACCGAGGAGTACGCGCCCTCGCGCGGCACCGGGGCCCTGCTGCGGCACGGCATCGACCCGGCCGTGCCGTACGTCGTCTTCGTCGGCCGGATCACCCGGCAGAAGGGCCTGGTCCACCTGCTCCACGCGGCCCGGTCGTTCGCCCCCGACGCGCAGATCGTGCTGTGCGCGGGCGCGCCGGACACGCCGGAGATCGCCGAGGAGGTCACCGGGCTGGTCCGCGAGCTGTCGGCCTCCCGCAAGGGCGTGGTCTGGATCTCCGAGATGCTGCCCCGGCCCGAGGTGATCGAGATCCTGACCCACGCGGCCGTGTTCGTCTGCCCCTCGGTGTACGAGCCGATGGGCATCGTGAACCTGGAGGCGATGGCGTGCGAGACCGCCGTCGTGGCGACCGCGACGGGCGGCATCCCCGAGGTCGTCGCCGACGGCGAGACGGGCCTGCTCGTCCCGATCGACCAGGGGCGGGACGGCGAGCCGCGCGACCCCGAGGCGTTCGCCGCGGCACTGGCCGAACGGGTGAACGCGCTGCTCGGCGATCCCGGCCGCGCGGCCTCGATGGGCGGGGCCGGTCGCGTGCGCGCGGTCGAGCACTTCTCCTGGGCCCGCATCGCCGAGCGGACCCAGGCCCTCTACGCCGGTCTGGCCTGACCGCCGTCTAGTAGGTGTAGGGGAGGAGGCCGTCCAGCCGGCATCCGTCGGTGGTCTTGCCGTTGTTGCAGCGGTTGAGCTGCAGGCTGTCCAGCACGTAGGCGAAGGTCTGGCCGGACGGGCTCACCACGGAGAGTCGCGCGGTGGCCGCGCCGCTCGGAGCGACCGCCGAGACGCTGTACTCCTGCCAGTTGGAGTTGAGGGCGTAGGTAGAGCTGTCGCTGTTGGAGATCAGCGCGTTGGAGGAGTTGTACCAGGACAGCCGGAGTTTGACGTTGCCGGAGGTGGCGGTCGTCACCCGGGCGAAGAACTTGTACCGCTGTCCCGCCGTCACCGCCGGCTTGCGGGTGAGCGACAGGACCCCCTCAGACCACGACTGGACGTTCATGGTCAGGGACCGGCGGCCGTCGAAGTACCTGGCCGACACCTGGGCGTCCGACCCCGGTGGGGTGACCTGCATCCAGCCGCCACCGGAGAGGGTGAAGCTCGCCGGGTAGCCGGACGGCGCCACGGACTCGATCCCGCGTTCCTCGGCGGTGAGCAGGTCGTTGCTGTAGCCCACGTCGCAGCAGACGGGCGAGGTGAACCACGGGGTGGTGGCCACGTTCACCGCGAGTCCGTAGTTGGGGAACCTCGCGGTGAGCTCGCTGGGGTCGTAGTAGCTGTTGAACTCCTGGTCCAGATTCCAGTTGTCCCACTGGCTGGACATGACGTCGGAGACGTCGACGGTCTCGGGCACCTCAGTGGCCTTGGCGTGATCCGCGTCGGACAGGTGGACCAGTTCGTGCAGTATGGTGCCGCTGTCCCATTCGTCCGAGGTGGCCAGGCAGACCTGGCCGCAGTGCCCCTGCGCCGTACCCTCGCTGAAGTCTTCGAAGACCACGTACCGGCGGTTGGCGTTGTCGTAGCCCGCCGCCGCCAGGTCGTCGGCGACGACGTCGGCGGCGATCTCACTGCCGATCGTCCCGCCCTCGATCTTCTCCGGGATCACCAGGGCATGGGCGTAGCCGGAGTAGGTGCTGGTGTCGTAACCGGTCCGGCAGCTGAAGTTGATGTGCTGGTCGTAGTCGGTCGACTCGTCCACCGACCAGTCCATCCGGTCGACGATCTTGGCGATCTGCTCGACGACGTCGTTGTAGCGGTTCCCGTACCCCTCGTGCCAGGCGTAGATCACCTGAACCGCTGGGATGCTCGCACTGGCGTTGGTGGGGTCGGACAGTGTCGTGGCGCAGCCTCGCTTCGGGACGTTCGCGTCCACCGGCTGGGCGTAGGGGTAGGCGGGCTCGGTGCCGGTGGTGGCGAAGTCGGCGTGCGCCGGCCCCGCCATCAGAACCACGAGACCCGCCGCGACCACCGCAGACGCCAAGCGACTAAGCCGTGATAACGACAAAGAAGTTCCCTTTCCTAGATGACCGTACGGCGACCCCGGCCACGAGCCGTGGAAGTTATCCGGGAATCGCCCGCCGCGCTTACTGACGCGACTTTCGGTGACTTGTCGATGAGGAGGCCCGGCCCCGGCGGCATGGCCGCTCGGCGGGAACGGGACGTGCCCGACACTAGGGTCGGACGGGGTGTTCAGGTTCGCCCTTGGCGCCTGAACAACTAACCATGAACAAACGAACATCGGCTCTGGTGCTCGCGCGTTCACGGAAGGTGAGATTTCGAGGTCTCGCCGGCCGCGGTGAAGAATGCCCGGGGGCGATATCGCGGTGGGAAAGGGTGGCGATGCCACGTCAGGAACGCCCGCTGGGCGCTGAGGACACGCCGTTGCTCCGGTTCGCCGGCGACCTGCGGCGATTACGGCAGCAGGCCGGGCAGCCGCCGTACCGCGAGCTGGGTAGGCGGGCCCGCTATTCGGCGGCCGCGCTGTCGGAGGCCGTGGCCGGGCGGAGGCTGCCCAGCCTCGCGGTGACGCTGGCCTTCGTCGCGGCCTGCGACGGCGACGTCGACGCGTGGCGGGACCGGTGGCGGGACCTGGCGGCGTCCGACGCCACGGTGGACGAGCAGGCGCCGTCGCCGTACGTCGGGCTGGCGGCCTACCAAGTCGAGGACGCCGACCGGTTCTTCGGCCGGGAGGCGCTGACCGAGGCCCTGGTGCGCCTGGTCGACGAGCGGCCGTTCGCCGGCGTCTTCGGCGCGTCCGGCGCCGGCAAGTCGTCGCTGCTGCGCGCCGGGCTGGTCGCCAAGTCCAAGCGCACCGCCCTGGTCCTCACCCCCGGACACGACCCCGTGACGGAGGTGGCGACGGTCGTGGCCGGGCTCGTCGACGAGCCGCTGGCCCCCCTGCGCGAGCAACTCGCCGCCGACCCGTACGCCCTGCGCCGCCGGCTGTCCGAGGTGCCGGGCGAGCTGCTCCTCATCGTCGACCAGTTCGAGGAGGTGTTCACTCTCTGCGCCGACGACGACCGGCCGTGGTTGGTGCGGGCGCTGACGGCCGCGGCCTCTCCGCGCAGCAGGGTGGTGCTGGGCGTGCGCGCCGACTTCTACGGCCACTGCAGCCGCCACCCCGAGCTGGTCGCCGCCCTCTATCGCGCTCAGCTGCTGGTCGGCCCGATGTCGGCCGACGACCTGCGCCGCGCCGTCACCGAGCCGGCGGCGCGAGCGGGTGCCTCCGTGGAGGGCGCCCTGCTCGCCCGGCTGATGTCCGATGTCACCGGGCAGCCGTCGGCGTTGCCGCTGGTGTCGCACGCGCTCGCCGAGACGTGGCGGCGTCGCCGCGGGATGACACTGACCCTGGCCGGGTACGAGGACGTCGGTGGCGTGGAGCACGCCCTGGCACGCACCGCCGAGCAGACCTTCCAGCAGCTCGCGGGCGAGGAACGGGACGCCGCCCGGCTGATGTTCCTGCGCCTGGTCACTCCCGGCGACGGCACCGAGGACACCAAACGGAGGATCCGGCGTGACGAGCTGGCGGAACCGCGCGGCCCGCTCGAGCGGTTCGCCGCGGCTCGGCTGGTCAGCCTCGACGACCACGGCGCCGAACTGGTCCACGAGGCGCTGCTTCGCGCGTGGCCGCGGCTGGCCGCCTGGATCGCCGAGGACCGGGACATTCTCCGGTCGCACCACCGGGTCATCGAGGCGGCCGCGGCCTGGCAGGGGCATGGACGCGACCCCGACCTGCTGTGGCGTGGGGAGCACCTGGCCCTGATCCACCGCCTGCGCGACCGGCTCAACCCGATCGAACACGACTTCCTCGACGCCGGTCTGACGGCGCAGGTGCTCCGCGCGACCGAGCTCCGCCGGCGGCGACGCCGGCTGAGGATGCTCATCGCGGCCCTTTCCGCGCTGGTCGTCCTGCTGGCGGGAGCCGTCGGCCTGGGCGTCACGGCGAAACGCGAAGCCGACCGCCAGAGGAACGACGCCATAGGCCTGCGCGCCGCGGATGCCGCCCGTACCCTCCTGCTCACCAGGCCGCGCGATGCGGCGGCGCTCGCCCTGGCCGCCTACCGGATCAGTCCGACGCCCGAGACCCGTGCAGCGCTGATCCTCGCCGATGCCGCAACGGGGACGAGCATCCTCGGTGAGGGTTACATCGACTCGCCGGGCCGGATCGCCGTCACCATGCGGGCCGACGGGTCCGCGGCGCCCCCCGGCTATCGGCTCTGGCGTCGGGACGGCACCGGCTGGCGGCCCGCGGGTGTGCTGCCTGGCGGCTCCTTCTACTACGCCACCAGCGCCGACGGGAGCCACGTGATCACCTGGAACGGGACGGCCTCCACGTCTGTCCTGTGGGACGTCTCGGACCCGGACCATCCACGCGAGATCGCCGTTCCCGCCGGCCTCCCGGTGGTGAGAGGCATCACCCGGGACGGCAGCCTGGTGATGGCCGTGGGAACGGACCGTACGGCCTTGGTGTGGCAAGTCGCCGGCGGAGCGGTCCGCCGGCTCTCGGCCGGCGATGTGGAGGACGCGTCGGTGGCCCCGGACGGTTCGGAGGGGGTGCTGACCCGACGCGTCAGCGGGGCATACGCCGCCGAGCTGTGGAGACTCGACGGTGTGCGGATCGCGACCCTGATGCGCACTCCGGACGTGGTGTACCCGATCGCCGGTCCCGCCGGCACGGTGGCCGTGCTCGGCAAGACGTCGGGGAACTTGACCCTGCTGAAGGCCACCGACCCGAGCTCCCCGCGTACGGTGGTCGAAGCCGGCGGCGTGAAGTTTCCCGCCAGGGTCGCCTTCGACCCGCAGGGCCGGATGGCCGCCGTGGTGGACGACGCCTCGATCCGTATGTGGGATCTCGCCTCGGGAGCGGAAGTCATGTCCCTCCGCCTCGAAGGCCTGGACCTCACCAACCCCCGGTTCCTTCCCGAGACCGGCGAACTGCTCCTCACCAGCATCCAGAAAGGCGCGCTGTGGCGGCTGGACCCCGACGTGCCCCGCGTGATCGACGACATCTGCGCCGGCCCGGTGGAACTGGACTGGGATCGCTACCTGCCGGACACGCCGCGGTTCCCGCTGTGCCCGACCACCCCGAGCCCTACCGCCCGGCGACGTTGAACCGCCGGGCGCCCCGCACATCGAGCCATGCACCCAGATAGACATGCGATTTACGACTCAGGACACCAGGTCGCCCTGGCGGGTTGGGGGAGGATCACCGTCACACCGGCGGACGTCCCGGGCCGGGTCAGCACCTCCGGGGCGTCCTCCAGGCCGATCGTCCGGGTCACGAGCAGGTCGGGCCGGAGCACGCCCTCCGCGATCAGCTCCAGCATCGGGGGATAGGCGTGGGCGGCCATGCCGTGGCTGCCCACGATCTCCAGCTCGTGCGCGATCACCCGGCCCATCGGCAGCGCGGTCTCCCCGGGCAGCAGGCCCACCTGCACGTGGCGGCCCCTCCGGCGCAGGCCCGCGATCGACGCGGCGCACGTCGCGGCGTCGCCCAGGGCGTCGACGGAGACCTCGGCCCCGCCGCCGGTCGCCGCCCTGACCAGGGACGCCGACTCCTCCGGAGTGGAGCCGCCGCGGAGCAGGACGCACTCGGCCGCGCCGAACCGCCGGGCCAGGTCGAGCGCGGCAGGCGAGACGTCCACGGCGACGACGCGCGCCCCCACGGCGGCGCCGATCATCACGGCGGAGAGCCCGACCCCGCCGCAGCCGTGCACGGCGAGCCACTGGTCGGCCCGCACCCCGCCCTGCTCCACGACGGCCCGGAACGCGGTGGCGAACCGGCAGCCCAGGCTCGCCGCGGTGGCGAAGGACATGCCCGCGGGCAACGGGACGAGGTTCACGTCGGCGTGGTCGATCGCCACCAGCTCGGCGAACGACCCCCAGTGGGTGAAACCGGGCTGGGTCTGGCGCTCGCACACCTGCTGGTTCCCGCTCAGGCACTCGCGGCAGCTCCCGCAGGCGCAGATGAACGGCACCATCACCCGGTCGCCCGGCCGCCAGCCGGTCACCTCCGGGCCCGCCGCCTCCACCACGCCGGCCAGCTCGTGGCCCGGCACGTGCGGTAGCACGGTGATGTCCGCGTCGTGTCCCATCCACCCGTGCCAGTCGCTGCGGCACATCCCGGTCGCCTCGACCCTGATCACCACGCCGTGCGGCGGCGCGACCGGGTCCGCCACCCGGCGCACCTCGGGCCGCCCGCCGAACTCCTCGTACACAACCGCGCGCAATCCCCGCTCCTTCCGTCGGCCGCAAACGTACTGCCACGTTCCAAGATCCCTACCGGCGCGTCCCCCGGAGCGGGCGCCGGCCGTACGCTGAAGCCGTGATTGCGATCGACCGGGTCAAGATGGCCTTCACCGACCGGCACGGCGGCGTGAGCACCGGGCCGTACGGCACGCGCAACCTCGGCGGGGCGGTGGGGGACGACCCGGCGGCGGTCGCCGAGAACCGCGCGAAGACCGCCGCCGGGTTCGGGCTGGATCAGGTGGTGTTCATGCGCCAGGTCCACGGGACGGACGTCGCCTACGCGGGCGCGCCGTTCGGGGCGGACCCGCCCGCCCTGGACGGGGTCTTCACCGACCGGCCCGGGCTCGGGCTGGCGGTGCTGGTCGCCGACTGCGCGCCCGTGCTCCTGGCCGACCCGGTGGCCGGCCTGGTGGGCGGCGCGCACTCGGGACGGCCGGGCACCGAGGCGGGGGTGGTGCCCGCCCTGGTCGAGGCGATGGCGGCCGGCGGCGCCGAGCCGGCGCGGATGATCGCGGTGATCGGGCCCTCGGCCTGCGGGCTGTGCTACGAGGTGCCGGAGGACCTGCGCGAGCGGGTGGCCGCCCGGGTGCCCGAGACGTGGTCGCGGACCCGGCGGGGGACGCCCGCGCTCGACATCCGGGCCGGTATCGCGGCCCAGCTCACCCGCGCGGGGGTGGCCGACGTGCGGCACGACGCGCGATGCACGATCGAGACGGCCGATCTCTACTCCTACCGCCGCGAGCGGGTCACCGGCCGCTTCGCCGGATACGTCTGGCTCACCGGCTCCTGACGGCCGTCCGGGCCGGGCGGTCCTGTGCCTGGTCGGTCCTGTGCCCGATCGGTTCTGGGCCCGGTCAGTCCCGGGCCCGCGGGTCCAGGCCGCCGTACGCCTTGCGGAGCAGCGCGTGCAGGGCCGCCCGCTCCTCCTCGTCCAGCGCGGCCAGCAGGTCGTCGCGCACGGCCCCGGCGTCGCGCAGGGCCGCCTCCAGCGTGGCCCGGCCCGCGCGGCTGACCGCGACCCGGTAGCGCCGCCGGTCCTCCGGGTCGCGGTCACGCTCCACGAGGCCGAGCGGGACGAGCGTGTCCATGACCGCGACGAGGTCGCTGGGGTCGATGCCCAGCCGCACGCCGAGCTCGCGCTGCGACGCGGGGCCGAAGTCGCGGAGCGCCGCCAGCACGGCCAGGTCCCACAGGCCGATGCCGTGCCCCCGCAGCCGGTCGCCCATGCGGCGGCGCCCGGCGACGCCCACCTTCGACAGCAGGAACGCGGTGATCCCGAGCAGGGAGGGGGGAAGTTGCGGCACCTCGCTCACGAGAGCAGGATAGGGCACCCCCAATAGTTGGTACTACCCAAGGGATTCGCCGTGGACGCTCTCTACCCCCGTGTGCTCGCCTCCCGATTCGCCGAGTGCTTCCGCTTCTACGACGGCCTGCTCACCGCGGTGGCGGGCGCGAGCCTCGCCAAGGGCGACGAGGCGGGGCCGTACGCCAACTGGGACCGGGACGGGGAGGCGGTGCTCGCCCTGCTCGACCGGGAGATGCTGGCGCGGGTCACCGGCATCGCTCTCGGCTCCGCTTCCGAGGGCGAGAGCGGCGGCGGGCGCGACGGGACGATGCTGGTCCTCACGCTGGACGACGTCGACAGGGCCGCCGCCGTCGCGGCCGCCGCCGGAGGCCGGGTCGTGGCGCCGCCGGTCGCCCGGCCCGAGTGGGGGCCGACCTGCCGCACCGCCCACCTCCGCGACCCCGACGGCAACCTGCTGGAGATCCAGTCCTACTGAGCGCTTGAGGGGGGCTCCCGGGACACTTCCGGGGGAGCTTGCGGGCCACTTGCGGTGGCTTGCGGCCGCTTGCGGCAAGCGGGTGTCAAGAGACGTGCAGGCGGGCCCGCCTATCACTGAGTTGCACCCTCCCGGCGGCGACGGCCGGACCGGGAGATCCGAACAGCACCCGCACCCGGATATCTCAGGAGATCGTCATGAAGCGCACCCTGCTCGGTCTGGCCGCCGCCACGATCGCCGGTCTGGCCGTCACCGCCCCCGTCACGCTCATGGCCGGCCCGGCCGCCGCGACCGGCGACTTCGGCCCGGACACCTGCCTCCAGGGCTACGTCTGGCGCGAGGCCCGCACCGGCGACGTCGTCTGCGTCACGTCGGCGACCCGGACGCAGACCCGGGCCGACAACGCCGCGAAGGCCTCCCGCTGGACCTCCGGCGCGTTCGGCCCGCACACCTGCACGACCGGCTACGTCTGGCGCGAGGCCTTCAGCGGCGACGACGTCTGCGTCACCCCGGCCGTCCGGTCGCAGGCCGCCGCCGACAACAGCAGGGCCGCCGACCGCAAGGTGTCGGCGCGGCTCTGGATCAGCCGCTACACCGTACCGCCGGTGGACAACGGTGACGGCACCTCCACCAGCACCTCCGTCGACGACATCCCGCGCCTGAAGATCAACGGCGATCACTACAACCTCGGCCAGGTGCGCCTCTACATCCGGTACAACACCGGCAGGCTCTACTGGAGCGGCACGGTGAACGCGAGCGCCCACAGCGGCTACGCCGGCGGCAGCTTCGGCAAGAAGACCGGTGTGTTCGACTGCGCCGCGGCCGGCCGGCCGGCCAACGCGTACGCCCAGGCGCAGGACGTGATCTCCGGGCGCTGGTCGCCCCGGGTCGCCGTCCGGGTGGGCTGCGCCGTTCTGTGACGGTACGCCCGCCGCGGCGGATGATGTTCCGAGCGCCGTGATCGGGGTAGTCGGTGGGCCTGCGGGGACCGCTGGAGGCCGGCCCGCGACCCGGCCCCCGGTGGTCCCCACCCCCTGACGACGTGAGGACTCACATGGGAACCGCGACCCCGGTACCGGAGACCCGGAGCATGAGCGGCGAGGAGTTGTCGGCCGACGACGCCTACGTCACGTTACGGCGGTATGGCGGCTGGCACCTGATCCGGGACTCGTTCGTGCGGTTCAGGTACGGCGACGGCACGAGCAGCGCCCGCGCGCTGGCGTTCCAGGTCTGCCTTGCGATCATCCCCGGCGCCATCGCGATCGTGGGGCTGAGCTCGGTGGTCCACCAGGAACACCTGGGCCGCCTTCTTGAGCTCACCCTGCGGAGGCTGACCCCCGGCGCCGGCTCGCAGGTGATCCGGGAGACGCTCGACCAGAGCCACCACGCCTCGGGCGTCGGGGGGAAGCTCGCGCTGTGGTTCGGTCTGCTGACCGCGTTGGTGGCGTTGACCACGGCCATGGGCCAGTTCGAGCGCGGGGCGAACCGCATCTACGGCATGGAGCGCGACCGGCCCTTCAAGGCCAAGTACGGCCGGGCGCTGCTGATGGCGGTCACGGCCGGTGTCTTCATGAGCGTCGGGTTCGTCATCCTGGTCGGCGGCGGGGCCGTCGGCGACGCGGCGGCCCAGGTGTACCACTGGAGCGACACGACGCAGCGCCTGTGGGGCTGGCTGCGCTGGCCGATTGGCTTCCTGCTGGCCGTCCTGTCGATCTCGGTTCTCTTCGGCTCCTCGCCCCGGCGCAAGCAGCCCGGCCACACCTGGCTGGCGGTCGGCGCGACCGTCGCGGTTCTGCTGTGGACCCTCTTCACCTGGCTGCTGGCCCTCTACACCGCGAGCAGCGGCACCTTCGGCGCGACGTACGGCCCGCTCACCGCGGTCATGGCACTGCTGCTCTGGTCGTTCCTGAGCTCGATGGCTCTCTTCCTCGGCCTCGCCTTCAGCGCGCAGCTGGAGGCCTGCCGGGCGGGCTGCGGCGAGCCGGCCGCACCCGACCCGGGCACCGCCGCCCCGGTCCAGGCGCGTGAGCGGCAGCCGGTGGGGAGCGGCCGATGAACTGGTTGCGCAGGCGGTTCGACCCCCAGAGCAGGCTGGGCCTGCGGCTCACGGTGGCGGTCGCGGCACTGACGCTGATCGGCGTGCCGTTCACGGTGCTGCTCGTCTTCGTGAAGACCTCCTTCGGCCCGCTCACCCGCATCGATGAGGGCGCGGCGCACAACCTGCACGCGTACGCGTACACGAACCCGGCCTTCGCCCAGTTCATGCGGCTGGTCAGCGACGTCTTCCAGCCGTGGACCTGGCGGATCGCCGTGGGCGCCGCGGTCGCGTGGCTGGTCTGGCGCCGCGCCTACCACCTGGCCCTGTGGGCGGGCACCACGATCACGGTCGGCGGGCTGCTCGGCCTCGTGCTGAAGATCTTGGTCGCGCGGGCCAGGCCGCACCTGCCCGACCCCGTCGCCATCGCCCCCGGCGCGTCGTTCCCCTCGGGGCACACGGTCAACGCCACGCTCGGGGCCGGGATCCTGCTGCTGCTCGTCCTGCCGCTCGTGCGGGAACGCGGTCGCGGGATCGCGTGGACGCTCGCGGTGCTGATCCCGCTGCTGGTCGGTTTCAGCCGGATCGCGCTCGGCGTCCACTGGTTCAGCGACGTCGTGGCCGGGCTGGTGGTCGGTGTGGCCGTGGTCGCGGCGACCTGCGCCGCTTTCGAGACCTGGCGAAGAGAGGTCGGACGCCGCCCCGCGCAGCCCCTGCGGGAAGGCGTCGGGCCGGAGACGAAGAGGGAAGTAGCCCCCCAAGGAGGACGAGTTGGTCACCGTTCGTGAACGCCGCCCCGCCGCTCATACCCCGTCGTCCTCGACGGTGGCCGAGGTGGCGCGGCGCATCCTGCTTCCGCTCGCGCTCATGGCCCTGGTCACCCTGGGGCTGGGCCTGCTGCTCACCCGGGTCCTGGAGCACTCGTCGCTCATCGCCCAGGACGAGGCGATCAGCCGTGAGATCGCCCAGGAGCGCACGCCGTTCTGGAACACGGTCACCCATTACGGCTCGATGCTGTCCGACACCCCGGTGATCATCGTGATCACGGGGATCATGGTCGTCCTCTTCCGGCTCGCCTACGGGCGCTGGCGGGAGGCGGCCTTCCTGGTGGCGGCCGTCTGCGCGCAGTCGGCGATCTTCCTGCTCGCCACCGTGTTCGCGCAGCGGGCCCGGCCGCACGTGCAGCACCTCGATCCCGCGCCGCCGACGTCCAGCTATCCGTCCGGTCACACCAGCGCGGCGGTGGCGTTCTACTGCGGGGTCGCCCTCGTGCTGACCCTGCACACGCACCGGCACACGATCCTCAAGGCGCTGTGGTGGCTGCTCGGCGCGGGGGCCGCCCTGACGGTCGGCCTGTCCCGGCTCTATCGGGGCATGCACCACCTGACCGACGTGAGCTGGGGCTGGGTGCTCGGGATCTTCTGCGTGTTCGTGCTCGCCCAGGCCCTCCTGATCCGGCCGGTCATGGCGTCGCGGCGGTCGTCGTCGAAGCGGACCGCGAACGACCCCGCCCCGGCCTGAGCCGTTCAGCGGAGCAGATCGGCAGGACCGGCCCGCCGGGCCGGTCGAGCCCGGGTCGCCGGAGTTTCGCCGGTCAGGCGGACGGCCCTGCCGGTCAAGCGGACAGGCCGGTCAGGCGGACAGGCCGGTGAGGCGGCAGGCGTCCGCCCACCGGCCCGGGTCGACCGCCGGCACGGTGACCGGCCCGGCCGGCTCGGCGCCGCCGCGCAGCAGTGCCCAGCAGTCCTCGACCGCGCCGGCCAGCAGGTCGCGCAGCAGTGTGTCGGGGTCGGGCACGCACGCCTGCGCGATGCCCCGGACCGCGAGCTGCACCGTGTTCGGCGCGGCGTACCTGCGGAAGCCCTTGGGCGAGACGCGGACCCCGCGCCCGAAGTCGCGGGCCCAGCGGGCGGCCTCCGGCACCTGCGCCAGGGCCTCCCTGCTGCGCGGGTCCAGGTCGCGGGGCGACCGGCCCTCCACCTCGGCGAGCACGTGCTCGGCCGAGAAGATCGAGACGGCCATCGCGAGCTGGCGCTCGTGCGCGACGACGGGCAGCGCGGCCGTGGCGGCGCACAGGGCGATCCGCGCGTCGAGGCGCGGATCGTCGCCCGTCAGGCCGATGACGGACGGGATCAGCCCGGCCAGCCGCGGCCGGGCGGCGTCCGAGGTGTGGTCGTTGACGAGGCGGGCGAGCCCGGCGAGCAGCGGATGCGTGCACGACGGGTGGTCGCTCCACCGTTCACCGGCGAGGTAGGACGCGAACTCCATGAAGCAGGCGCCCTTGCTGGGATTGCGATGCTTGCCACGAGACAGCAGGGGCATCGCTTCGGGCATGTCACCGTGCACGGCTACTCCACCGAAATCGCCTGTCGTGTCTCTTTCAGTGTGCGCCCGGCGCCGTGCGTTGAGAAGAACCCGGCCCGGACTGTCTGGATAGGATCAGAGTCCGGGTGGGTCAGGTCGGAACCAGAGGTGGAGACGGGATTTGAACCCGTGTAGACGGCTTTGCAGGCCGTTGCCTCGCCTCTCGGCCACTCCACCAGAGTGAGGCCCGGATGTGCGGCCCCTCGGAGCGGAAGACGGGATTCGAACCCGCGACCCTCACCTTGGCAAGGTGATGCTCTACCACTGAGCCACTTCCGCGTCCGCCTTGCGGCGACGTCGCTACTGTACCGGGTTTTCCGCTCGTGTGCGTACTCAGAACGGCCGTGCCGCCGGTCTGCGGAACGCGCGGTCGGCTCCGCGCTCGATCGCGGGGAGGGTCAGGAAGATCTCCAGGATCCGGGTGAACCGGTGCACCTCGTTGCGGTGGAAGGCCGGTCCCTCGGCCCTGGCGAGCATCAGCGTGAGCGCCAGCGGAGGCAGCGGCGCGACGACCACGTGCAGACCGGACGGCAGCGTCGAGGCCGCCGGCCGCGACGGCGTCTCCTCGGGGAAGGGCACCTCCTCCGGCGCCCGCCAGCTCGAGTAGACGGTGACGCGCGGGTCCCCCTCCGTCGCCGCGGCGGCCCAGTCGGCGCTGAACAGGACCGGCATGGAGTCGATCAGCGTGGCCAGCGCGCGGTCGCCCGCGGTGCTGAGGAACTTCAGGATCTCCAGCTCCGGGTAGGTGCCGGGGGCCTCCCGCGTGCTCCAGACCCCCTCGATCCGGACCCCCTCAACGTCGTCGAGGGCGCGTACGAGGTCGTCCCGGGGCGCGGCGTCCGGCCAGTAGACGGTGAAGTCGTCGAGAGCGCGCCCGTCGCCCCGATCGAGAACGGTCACCTGGGTGATGTCGGCGCCCGCGGTTCCGAGGGCCCCGGTCACCTGGCCGAGCGAGCCCGGCCGGTCCGGCAGGGCGATTCTCAGGCGCAGCAGCATGACGACCTCCCCACGATTGGTCCAGGTCAGATTAACCGGGACAAAAGCCCCCCGTCCACGATCTTGTACGGCCCACGGCCGGCGGCGGGGAGAATGTATGGGTGAGAATCGGCGCACTCGAGGTCTGGCCTCCCGTGGTGCTCGCACCCATGGCGGGCATCACGAACATCGGTTTCCGCACCCTGTGCCGGGAGCAGGGCGGCGGCCTGTTCGTGTCCGAGATGATCACCTCGCGGGCGCTGGTCGAGTGGGTGCCGCTGACGTTCCAGATGATCCGGTTCGGCCCGCACGAGTCGCCCCGCAGCATCCAGCTCTACGGCGTCGATCCCGCGATCATCGGCAAGGCCGCGCGCATGATCGCCGAGGAGGATCTGGCCGATCACATCGACCTGAACTTCGGCTGCCCGGTGCCCAAGGTCACCCGCAGGGGCGGCGGCTCCGCCCTGCCGTACAAGCGGAACCTGCTGCGCGCCATCCTGCGGGAGGCGGTGGCCGGAGCCGGGCCGCTGCCGGTGACCATGAAGATGCGGATGGGCATCGACGAGGACCATCTGACGTACGTGGAGGCGGGCCGGATCGCGGTGGAGGAGGGCCTCGCCGCCGTCGCCCTGCACGCCCGCACGGCCCGCCAGCACTACGGCGGCACCGCGCACTGGGACGCGATCAAGCGGCTGAAGGACGCGGTGCCGGAGATTCCGGTGCTCGGCAACGGCGACATCTGGAGCGCCGACGACGCGTTGCGGATGGTCGCCGAGACCGGCTGCGACGGCGTGGTGATCGGCCGGGGCTGCCTGGGCCGGCCCTGGCTCTTCCGCGACCTCGACCTGGCCTTCGAGGGGTCGTCCGAGCGGACCCGGCCCGCCCTGGGCGAGGTCGGCGCGATGATGCTGCGCCACGCCGAGTTGTTGTGCGAGGTCATCGGCAGCGAGCGGCACGGTCTGGCCGACTTCCGCAAGCACGTCGGCTGGTATCTCAAGGGCTTCGTCGTCGGCGCCGAGACCCGGCGTGCCCTGACCTCGGTCGCCGGCCTGTCCGAGATGGCCGAGCGGGTCGCCGAGCTCGACTCCGCCCAGCCCTGGCCGGACGAGGCCGACGGCCCGCGCGGCAAGAGCGGCGAGCGGTCCAAGGTGTCGCTGCCGCACAACTGGCTCGACGACCCCGACGACATGACGATCCCCGGCGCCGGCGCGGAGGACCCCACCTCCGGCGGCTGAGCCGCCGGGCGGGAGCGAGTGGTTCAGAAGCCGGACAGGTCCGGTGCCCCGGCGACGGGCCGCAGCATGCGGGGGAGGACGGCGCGCAACTCGGCGGCCGACTCCGGCGGCAGGTCGAGACGGATCTCGAACACCTCCTCGGTCTCCAGCAGGTCGGCGGCCTCAGGGGTCAGCTCCAGCCGGAGCGTGGAGCCGTCCAGCGTGACGGCCCGCACGCCCACGCCGGTCCCGCGCATGCCCTCGCGGCCGACGTACCAGGTGTCCCGGGAACTCGTCACCATGAGGAACCCGGTTTCCGGATCGCCGTCCCGCTCCGCGAGACAGACCAGCTGACTGCCGCGCTCCCGGTCGTAGGCCATGGCACGGGCGGTCATGGCCGTGTCCGGCACGTAGGTCACCTCTCCGCTGACCGGCAGCGGCCGCCGCGGGCGGCGGTCACCGAAGTCGTGGCGGCTCCAACCCTCGTACCGTTCGCCGTGGCCGAAGGGGAGAGGGAGGGGCGGGGCGGTCGGCAGCGCGGCGAGCAGCCAGCCGGGCGGAGTCTCGCGGGAGAACGTGGTCAGCTCCGCCAGCGCCGCCGCCGCGGGCACGTCCGCGAACGGCGGCTCCGAGGAGCCGGCCCGGCAGGTGTATCGCCTGCTGCCGGGCTCGAACGCCAGCTCGCAGGTGAACCAGGTGCCGGTGTCGGCTTGATAGGACAGCTCGCGCAGCCGCCGGAACGGCTCCCGCATGCCCTCTGCGGGGATCTCCCGGCCGTCGCGGAGCAGGGTGGTCACGGCGTGCGAGCCGACCTCGGCATGTCGTGCGACGAGCCGTGTCCACTCCCGAGCGGCGGCGGCACGGGCGAGGTCGCCGATCGCCATGCGCATGGCGTGGCCCTCGTCGTGGCGGGTGGACCAGTTGCCGGTCTTCATGTCATCCCTCCTGGCCGGTGCCGTCGGTGCTCTCGGTGAGCCGGTCGTGGAGCCGGCGGACCTCCCGGAGCAGGCCGCTGTTCCCCTTGCGCGCGGCCACGTCGCGCACCTCGGGGATCTCGCCGCAGGCGCCGCACCACTCGGCCGCCAACCTCGCGAGTGTGACGAACCCGGTCAGGCCACCCCGCGGGCGCTCACCCGGCGCGGGCAGCAGCGCGGGCAGCGCCGCGGCGGCGATCCGCCACACCTGATCGTGCCCGCCCCGCCTGGCCGCCTCGTCGAGCGCGGCCACCATGTCGATCATCCTGACTTCGCCGCTGACCAGCAGCAGCCCGGCCTGGCGGCCGATCTCAGCCGCGGGCAGTTCGTCCCGCGCGGCGACCTCCAGCAGCACCTCGACCGGTTCCCCCGTGTTCCGGTCGCCAAGGGCACGGGCGAGTACCGCGGAGAACGCCGGCCCCGCGGGTCCTTCGGCCCGTGCGAGGTGGCGGGCCTGCGCGCGGACGACGGGCCCGTGCCAGTAGTGCTGCAGCAGGTGCGGCGCGAGGTACGCGGCGGCGACCTCGCGGTGTGAGGGCAGCGTCGAGGGCCACCAGTGGACGTGCTCGGGCTCGGCCCAGTGGCCGGGCACGCTCAGCACCAGGTCGATCAGCGGCAGGCCGGTGGGCGCGGCGACGGCCGCGAGGACCAGGCGGACATGGTGGGCGTGACCCCGGTCGCGCCAGTCGTGGGGGCCCTGGCGGCCCCATGCGCAGGTCCACTCCATCGTGACGTGCGCCTCCGGGCAGGTCCACCCGGCGACGATCCCGCCCGCCGCCGACGTCAGCCGGGCCGCGCGCTCGGCCGCCTCGGGGTCGGGGGTGCGCGGAAGGCGCAGCAGCGCCTGCTGGAGGTCGGCGGCGAGCGGCTTGGCGCCGGCCGCTTCGATCACCTCCAGCCGCCGGACCAGCTCGGCCGCCGCCACGTGGCCGGTGTCGTGCGTGGGCGTGGCCAGCAGCACCGGCGGCAGGGTGTCCTCCTCGACGGCCCGCAGGATCTCCGCCCCGCGATGCAGCAGGAGCAGGTCCGGGCCGGCCAGGCCCCTGCCGGGCAGGAAGCGCCGCCAGGCGTGCCGGGTCCGGGCGTCTCCGTTCAGGGCGGTGGCGGCGCCCCTGAGCCACTGCTCGGCCCGGGGCCAGGTCTCCTGCGCGTAGGTCCAGGCGTGCTCGTCGGTCAGCCGGTCACGCGTCGCGGCCACGAGTCCCGGCCGGTCGCGGCCGGCGAGCACGACGAACCCGGCGAGCAGCCGCTCCCACGACTGCCAGGAGTCCGTCCACTCCGTGATCGTCTGGCTGAGCTCCTCCGCCGACCGGATCGGGGGCTCGACGGCACGGGCGCGTTCGGGCGCGGGAGGCGGCGACGGCGGCGTGAACACGGCCTCGGCCTCGGCCACCGCGCCGCCCGCGAACGCCGCGGCGGCCCGCCTGCCGAGCGCGGGCGGGAGGAAGCCGATCGCCTCACGGAGGGTGGCCCGGCCCTCCTCGGGCATGTCGTCCGCGTACGTCATGGCCAGCCCGGCGGCCGTCTCCTGCAGCTCCGCCGAATCGGCGGCGAACGCGCGGGCCAGCGGCGCGGCGATCACCTCGGCCAGCGCCGGAGTGCGCTTCACGGAACGGGCGAGCCACGACAGCCCGGCGCGCACCAGAGTGCGTTCGGGGCGGAACAGCAGGCAGTCCCACGCTTCGGCGAGGTCGTCGGCGGGCAGCTCGGCACAGGACCGCAGGCGCTTCACGGCCAGTTCGGCGACCGGTCCGGGCGCCGCGGGCAGCAGATGGAGGTAGTCGCGGACGTGGCAGGAGGCCTCGGCGGGCGAGGGGGCGAGCGCCTCGTGCAGGCGGACGAAGAATCGCAGGTCGGCGGGCGTGCCACCACGGAGGAAGCGGCGTACGCAGCCGTCGATGAGCGCCTCGCGCTTCACCCGGCCGGCCTCGGCCAGATTCGGCAGCGCGCCCAGCCAGCCCTTCCCCGGTTCCCTGTCCCACTGCAGCGTCCGGCCGACGCCCTCGGCCTCGAACAGGCGCGGCAGCAGGTGATCGAGCAGCGGGTCCTCGCCCAGGCGCGCCGGGCCCCGATCCACCCATCCGGCCACCAGCGGATCGTGCGGGGGCGGTTCGATCCCGGTCTCGCGGAGCAGGGCCAGCGCGAGCTCCACGCCGCGGTCGTCGGCGGAGCGCAGGCGGAGCACCAGCCGCTCGGCCAGGTCGGCGCGCCAGGCGGCGGGCCGGTCGGCGAGCACCGCCAGGACGAGGTCGACGTCGTTGTCGGCGCCGCCCCACCGGGGCGCGAGGTCGCGCCGGTACAACCAGGACGTCACGGCCGCCGCGCCGCCCAGGCAGCCGGCGCCGGCCACACGCAGGCCGACCCGGTAGCCGGACAGGCCGTCGTCCCGCCGGTCGACGCCGCGCAGTTCCTTCAGCAGCCCCGGCAGCCTGGCCGCGACCTCCCTGCGGCCCTCGTCGCCCAGCGTCCTGACCCTCTCGGCCAGCCGGTCGGCGCGCCTCGCCTCGATCAGCTTCCTGATCTCGCCCCAGTGATCGTCCATGCCTGGGGACACTAGACAGCCGTACCGACAAATCCCCGGTCCCGCCTCCGCGGGCCGTCACCGGAGACCCCGGTGCCCGGCGACGGCGGCAGGTCCTGAGGGACGGGCGTGGCGAGGGTCGGAGGCGGGCGGGGGTCAGAGGCGGGTGAGGCCCGTGACGTGGAGGACGGCGTGGCCCTCCTCGTCGGAGGCGGCGAGGTCGACCTCCGCGGCGATGCCCCAGTCGTGGTTGCCGGCCGGGTCGTCGACGATCTGGCGCACCCGCCACAGCTCCTTCTCCTCCTCGATCAGCAGGAGGGCCGGGCCGCGGGCGTCCGGGCCGGTGAGGACCTCGTCGTGCTCCTCGTAGTAGGCGTCGAGGGCCGCGCCCCAGTCGACGTCCGGATAGAGCTCGGTCAGCTCCTCCTCGCGGTCGAGCGCGGCCAGCTCCACCAGGCGGAACATCGCGTTGCGCACCAGCACCCGGAAGGCGCGCGGGTTGGCGGTGACCGGGCGGGTCCTGGTCTCCAGCTGCTCCTGCCCGGCGGCCAGGGCCTCGGCCGGGTTGGCCAGCTTCTCCCACTCGTCGATGAGGCTGGAGTCGACCTGGCGCACCAGTTCGCCCAGCCATTCGATGAGGTCCACGAGGTCGTCGGTCTTCAGGTGCTCGGGCACGGTCTTCGACAGCGTGCGGTACGCGTCGGCCAGGTAGCGCAGCACCGTGCCCTCCGAGCGGGCCAGCTCGTAGAACTGGATGTAATCGGTGAAGGTCATCGCCCTTTCGTACATGTCGCGCACGATCGTCTTGGGGCTCACGACGTGGTCGCCGACCCAGGGGTGCCCGCGCCGGTAGGTCTCGTACGCGCCGAAGAGCAGGTCGGCCAGCGGCATCGGGTGGGTGATCTCCGCGAGGCGCTCCATCCGCTCCTCGTACTCGATGCCGTCGGCCTTCATCTGCGCGACCGCCTCGGCCCTGGCCTTGTTGAGCTGGGCGTGCAGGATCTGCCGGGGGTCGTCCAGCGTCGACTCCACGATGGAGACCAGGTCCAGCGCGTACGTGGGGGAGGCGCGGTCGAGCAGTTCGAAGCTCGCCAGCGCGAACGTGGCCAGCGCCTGGTTGAGCGCGAAGTCCTCCTGCAGGTCCACGGTGAGCCGGGCCATGCGGCCGTGCTCGTCGGGCTCGGCGAGCTTCTCGACGATGCCGCCGGCCAGCAGCGACCGGTAGATCGCGATGGCGTGGCTGATGTGGCGGCGCTGGGCCTTGCGGTCCTCGTGGTTGTCGGTCAGCAGCCGTTTCATCGCCTGGAAGCAGTCGCCGGGACGGTTGATGATCGACAGCAGCATGGCGTTGCTGACCTTGAAGCGTGAGGTCAGCGGTTCGGGCTCGGCCGTCTGGAGCTTCTCGAACGTGTCCTCGCTCCAGCCGACGAACCCCTCCGGCGGCTTCTTGCGGGCGTAGCCGCGGCGCCGCTTGGGATCGTCGCCGATCTTCGCCAGCGCCCGCTCGTTCTCGATCACGTAGTCGGGGGCCTGGCAGACGACGTAGCCGACCGTGTCGAAGCCGGCCCGCCCGGCCCGGCCGGCGATCTGGTGGAACTCCCGCGCCCGCAGCCGCCGCACCTTCGTGCCGTCGAACTTCGACAGCGCGGTGAACAGCACGGTCCGGATCGGGACGTTCACCCCCACGCCGAGGGTGTCGGTGCCGCAGATGACCTTCAGCAGCCCCGCCTGCGCGAGGCGCTCCACCAGGCGGCGGTACTTCGGCAGCATCCCGGCGTGGTGCACGCCGATGCCGTGCCGTACGAGCCGGGACAGGGCCCGGCCGAAGCGGGTGGTGAACCGGAAGTTCCCGATCAGGGCGGCGATCTGTTCCTTCTCCGCCTTGCTGCACATGTTGATGCTCATGAGCGCCTGGGCGCGCTCCATCGCCGCCGCCTGGGTGAAGTGGACGACGTACACGGGGGCCTGCTGGGTGGACAGCAGCTCCTCCAGCGTCTCGTGCAGCGGGGTGACCCGGTAGGAGTAGATGAGCGGCACCGGCCGCTCGGCGTGCTTCACGACGGCGGTGTCGCGCCCGGTGCGGCGCGTGAGGTCGGTCTTGAAGCGCTCGACGTCGCCCAGGGTGGCCGACATCAGCACGAACTGCGCCTGCGGCAGCTCCAGCAGCGGCACCTGCCACGCCCAGCCGCGGTCGGGTTCCGCGTAGAAGTGGAACTCGTCCATGATCACCGTGCCGACGTCGGCGGCCGCGCCGTCGCGCAGCGCGATCTGGGCGAGGATCTCGGCGGTGCAGCAGATGACCGGCGCGTCGGCGTTCACCGTGGCGTCGCCGGTCATCATCCCGACGTTCTCGGTGCCGAACAACGCGCACAGGTCGAAGAACTTCTCCGACACCAGCGCCTTGATCGGCGCGGTGTAGAAGCTGATCTCGTCCCGGGCGAGCGCCGCGAAGTGCGCTCCGGCGGCGATCAGGCTCTTGCCCGAGCCGGTCGGGGTCGAGACGATCACGTTGTTGCCGGAGACGACCTCGATGAGGGCCTCCTCCTGAGCGGGGTACAGCGTGAGCCCCCGCTCCGCGTTCCACGACGCGAACGCGTCGAACAACGCGTCGGGGTCGGAGCCGGAGGGCAGGCGGCGGAGGAGGCTCATGCTTTCGGTCACGCTTCTTATCCTGCCCAAGCCGCGTGACTGTTTCGACCGGCACGTGGTACGGCAAGCTGCGGCACAACTACGTCAAAGGGGCGTGGCGCAGCCAGAATCCGCAGGTCAACCCCACAAACTGGCCGCGTGGGGGAGAATTTGGCCGGGCTCGTCGCGCGGCGCCGGGACGCGCTCGGCGACGTGCTGCTCGCGCTCGCCGTGCTCGCCTTCGCCGTTCCCGCGATCCTCACCGGCCGTTCCTTCTCCCTGATGCCGGTGCCGGAGGCCGTACGGCTGGCCGTGACGTCGGCCGCGGCGGCGGCCGTGCTGACGCGGCGCCGCACGCCGTGGACCCTGGTCACCGGCACGTCCGCGTGCGCGCTGTTCGCGGGCCAGCTCGTGCCGCTGACGCTCGCCGCGTACGCGCTGACGGCCGAGCGCCGGGGACGCCACCGGCTCGGGGCGGTCGCCGCGCTGGCCGGGGTGTACGTCGTGGTCGACCGCGTCAACCCCTACAGCGATCACGCGCCTCTCCTGGCGGTCGTCTGGGCGGTGGCGCTGGTCTGCCTGCCCGCGCTGGCGGGCCACTGGGTGTCGCGCTACCGCGCGATGATCCGGGAGCTGCGGGAGAGCGCGCGGGCGGGCGAGGAGCAGGCGGCCGCGCTGGAGCGCCGCCGCATCGCGTGGGAGCTGCACGACACGGTCACGCACGCCGTCACCGTGATGGTGCTCAACGCGGGCCTCATCCAGGACGCCGACGACCCCGGGGAGATCCGCAAGCTGGCCGGGAGCATCGAGGACAAGGGTGTGCGGGCGCTGACCGAGCTGCGCGAGCTGCTCACGGCGCTGCGCAGCAGCGACCTGCCGCCCTCGGCGGAGAGCGTGGAGGGGATCCCGCGCCTGGTCGAGGAGGGCCGGGTCACCGGTCTGCGCGTCGCGCTGCACTACGAGGTCCCGGACGAGGCGTTGTCCCGGCAGGCCGGGCACACCTGCTACCGGGTGATCCAGGAGGGGCTGAACAACGTGCGCAAGCACGCCCCCGGGACCGACGTGCAGGTGGTCTGCGAGGCGCGCGGCGACACACTCAACGTGTCGGTGGTCAACAGCGGAGGGGCCGTCGCCGCCGGCGGCGGGAACCGGGCGGCGCCGGCCCGGGTGCCCGCCCACGAGGGGTCGGGCTACGGGCTGACCGGCCTGAGCGAGCGGGTGGCCCAGCAGGGCGGGCGGCTCACGTACGGGCCCACCGCCGAAGGCGGATTCGCCCTCAACGCCAGCATCCCCTACCGCCCGCCGGAGCGCCCGGCAAACTGAGCCGAGGCGCTGAGCCGACGCACCGGGCCGGCGCGCTGGGCGGGGACGCTAGAGGCCCAGGTCCTCGATCTCCTTCAGCAGGGCCGGCCGGGAGCCGCCGGGAGGGGTGCCGCCGGGCTCCTTCTCCACGCTCCGTGCGCCGCGGTCGCGGAACAGGTAGCCGCCGAGGATGCCGCCCACGAACCCGAAGACGTGTGCCTGCCAGCCGATGCCCTCGGCCGGCAGCAGACCGGTGAACTGGTAGGCGAAGCACAGGCCCATCACCAGGCCGATGACGATGTCGATCAGGTGCCGGTCGAACGCGCCGCGGACGAGCACGTACCCGAAGTAGCCGAAGACCAGGCCGCTCGCGCCCGCGCCGACGGTGGCGGCGTCGGCGGTGAACCAGGAGCCGAGCCCGCTGGCGACGGCGATCAGCCCGGTGACGCCGAGGAAGCGCCGCACGCCCCGGTAGGCCGCGAGGAACCCGAAGATGAACAGCGGCCCGGAGTTGCCCTCGATGTGCGCCCAGCTCCAGTGCAGGAGCGGCGCGGAGACGATGCCGGGCAGCCGTTCGACGTCCCACGGCCGGATGCCGAAGCTGTAGCTCAGCGAGTAGCCGGAGGCCCAGTTGGCCACCTGCACGGCCCAGATCAGGGCCAGGAAGCCGACCATGACCCAGAACGCCTTCCGGGCCTCGGCGACCATGATCTCCGCGGTGCGGCCGTCGCTCACGGAACCCTCCCTGTGCTGGGGATCACGCTACTGGGGACCACCACGGTACTGGGGATCATGGGAAACATACCGCCGACGGCCGCGCGAGTCACCGGGTGCGGGGGCCGCGTCGTGACGCGGCCCCGCCGGAAAGGGTCAGGCGCGTTCGATCACGACGACCGGGATCTCCCGGCTGGTCCTGGTGGCGTACTCGTCGTACGCCGGCCAGGCGGCGGCCATGGTCCGCCACATGTCCGGCCGTTCCGCCGCGGTCGCCGTACGGGCCCGGGCCCTGAACCTGTCCCCCTTGATCTGGAACTCGACCTCGGGATCGGCCTGGAGGTTGAGGTACCACAGCGGGTGCTCGTCCGCCCCGCCCTTGGAGGCGACCACGAGATAGGCGTCGCCGTACGGCTGGTAGATCAGGGGGGTGCTCCGGGGCTGCCCGGACTTCCGGCCCCTGGTGGTGAGGATGGCCGTGGTGGTGCCCTCCCAGTCGTGGCCCTCCTCACCCGCGGTCTCGACGTAACGCCTGACGTGTTCCTGTCCGAAGAGCATGGGGTCACCTTCCCACAGGGCCGGGGTCAACCGCCGGAGGCGTCCGCCAGTTCCAGGGCGACCTCCAGGCCGGCCCCGGTCCGCTGCTCGTCGGTCGTCGTCTCCTCGCGGATGAAGAACCACGCGGCGTGTATCGCGAACAGCGCCATGGAGCGCTTGAGCCGCACCGGCAGCGGATCCCCCGGCTCGTACAGGGACTGCATCAGCGCGCCCATGCGGTCACGCATCAGGTCGACCTTGACGTGCCCCTGCAGCGCCGTCTTGTTACGGTCCATGAACTGCATGACCTCGTGGTGGCGCCCTCGGGTCATCTGCGCGGAGTAGCGCAGGATCAGCTCCCGGCGGGTCTCCGCCGTGGGGGGACGCCCGGCCGCCCACGCGATCAGCTCGTCCAGCGCGGCGATGCGGTCCTCGACCAAGCTGGCGACGATGTCCTCTTTTGTCCGGAAGTGGTAGTACAGTGCCGCCTTGGTCACGCCGAGGGCCTCGGCTATCTCCCGGAGCGACGTCGCCTCGTACCCCTGCTCGGTGAAGAGCCCGATCGCGACCTCCTGGATGCGGCTGCGTGTGTCGGTCTGAGTGCCCATGTCCTGCTGACCCCTAATGAACTTGACGGCCGGCAAGTAAGGACAATACCTTAAATCCGCACTAGCCTGTCGGCAAGTAAGTAGCTATCCAGAACCTTTACTCATGGGGGCACCACGATGACCGAGGCTCCGCCCGCGCCGGGGCGGTCCAAAGAAGTGATGGCCGTACTTCCCGGCCTGATGCTGGCGATCATGCTGGCGATGCTCGACAACATGATCGTCGGCACCGCGATGCCGAGGATCGTCGGCGAACTGAACGGCCTGGAGTACTTCACCTGGGTCACCACGTCGTACGTCCTGGGCACCACGGTGTCCACGCCGATCTGGGGCAAGCTCGGCGACCTCTACGGCCGCAAGAACATCTTCCTCGGGTCCATCGTGCTGTTCCTGGTCGGCTCCGCGCTGTGCGGCATGGCGGGCTCGTCGCTGTTCGGGGGCACCGAGCACGGCATGGCCGAACTCATCGCGTTCCGCGCGCTGCAGGGCCTCGGGGCCGGGGGCCTCATGGTCAACGTCATGGCGATCATCGGTGACCTCGTGCCGCCCCGCGAGCGCGGCCAGTACCAGGGCATCATGGCCGCGATCATGTCGCTCGCGATGATCGCCGGGCCGCTCGTCGGCGGCTTCATCACCGACCACCTCGACTGGCGCTGGGCGTTCTACGTGAACCTGCCCCTCGGCGGTATCGCGCTGGTCTGGCTGTTCTTCCGGCTGCACCTGCCCAGGCACCGCACCGAGCACCGCATCGACTGGCTCGGCGCGACCGTCCTCACCATCGGCATCACCGCGATCGTGCTGATCACCTCGTGGGGCGGGCAGGCGCACGGCTACCCGTGGGGCTCCTGGCAGATCCTGTCGCTGGCCGGGCTCGCGGTGGTCTCGCTCGCGCTGTTCATCCCGATCGAGCGGCGCGCGGCCGAGCCGATCATGCCGCTGCACGTGTTCGCCAACCGGAACTTCTCGCTCATCTCGGCGCTCGGCTTCCTGCTGGGCTTCGCGATGTTCGGCGCGATCAGCTTCATCCCGCTGTTCCAGCAGATCGTGCAGGGCTCCACGGCGACCAACTCCGGCCTGCTCCTGCTGCCGATGATGATCACGTCGATGATCGTGTCGCTGTTCGTCGGCAAGGCGATCACCCAGACCGGGCAGTACCGGATCTATCCGGTCATCGGCGGGGCGATCATGGCGGTCGGCATGTGGCTGCTGTCGCTGCAGGACGTCAACACGCCGTCCTGGCAGACCGGCGCGTTCATCGCCGTCTTCGGCCTCGGCATGGGCTTCCTGATGCAGACGACGATGCTCATCGCGCAGAACAGCGTCGAGCAGAAGGACCTCGGCGTGGCCAGCAGCGCCTCCACGTTCTTCCGGTCCATCGGCGGTTCGTTCGGCGTCGCGATGTTCGGCGCGATCTTCAACAACCGGCTCACCGACACCCTGAGCGACAAGCTCGGCCCGGCGGCGGCCAAGCAGGTCGGCAGCGGCGGCGCGGGCATCACCCCCAAGGCCCTCGAGCAGCTTCCCCCGCAGGTCAAGGGGTTCTTCCTGGACGCCCTCGCCACGGCCATCGGGTCGGTCTTCCTCTGGGCGGCCGTGGTCGCCGTGCTCGTCCCGGTGCTCGCCGCGTTCGTCAAGCACGTCCCGCTGCGCACCGGCGCTCCGAGCGCCGCCGCCCCCGGCGGCGAGAAGGCGGAGCCGCTGACCGCCGCCTTCGAGTGAGCCGGCTGACAGCTGGGAGCTTGAGCCGAGCTTGAGTCCGAGCTGAGATCCGGCCGGTACGGCCCTCGCCCCCGCGCGGGCGGGGGCCGTACCAGGTTCCGGGGCCGGTCAAGCGGACCGGTCAAGCGGACCGGTCAAGCGGACCGGTCGGGCAGACCGGTCAGGCGGAGTGCTCGGCGCGGTCCGCCGACCAGTCGGTGTGGAAGACGCCCTCCCGGTCGGTGCGGCGGTAGGTGTGCGCGCCGAAGAAGTCGCGCAGCCCCTGCAGCAGCGCCGCCGGCAGCCGGTCGCGGCGCAGCCCGTCGTAGTAGGCGAGCGCCGAGGAGAAGCCCGGGGTGGGCACCCCGATCGTCGCCGCCGTGGCCACGACCCGCCGCCACGACTCCTGGGCCTCGTCCAGGGCCTGCGCGAACGTGGGGTCGACCAGCAGCGTCGGCAGGTTCGGGTCCGCGTCGTAGGCGGCCCTGATCCGGTCGAGGAAGCGCGCCCGGATGATGCAGCCGCCCCGCCAAATCGTGGCCATGTCACCGAGCCGCAGGTTCCAGCCGTACTCCGCGCTCGCCGCGGCCATCTGGTCGAACCCCTGGGCGTACGCCACCACCTTGGAGGCGTACAGGGCCCGCCGCACGTCCTCGACGAGGCCGGAGTCGCCGGCGGTGCCGGACGGGCCGGTGAGCGAGCGGGCCGCGGCCCGCTGCTCCGGGTGGCCCGACAGCGCCCGGGCGAAGACCGCCTCGGCGATGCCCGTCACCGGGACGCCGAGGTCGAGGGCGCTCTGCACGGTCCAGCGGCCGGTGCCCTTCTGCTCGGCCTGGTCGACCACCACGTCCACGAACGGCTTCCCGGTCGCGGCGTCGACGTGGCCGAGCACCTCGGCGGTGATCTCGATGAGGTACGACTCGAGGTCGCCCCGGTTCCACTCGCGGAAGACGTCGGAGAGCTCCTTGGGGTTCAGCCCGAGGGCCTGCCGCAGCAGGTCGTACGACTCCGCGATGAGCTGCATGTCGGCGTACTCGATGCCGTTGTGCACCATCTTCACGAAGTGGCCGGCGCCGTCGGGGCCGATGTGCACGCAGCACGACACGCCGTCCACCTTGGCCGCGATGTCCTCCAGCAGCGGGCCGAGCGTCGCGTACGCCTCGGGGTCGCCGCCGGGCATGATGCTGGGGCCGTTCAGGGCCCCCTCCTCGCCACCGGAGATGCCGGTGCCGACGAAGTGGATGCCCCGCTCGCGCAGCGCGGCCTCCCGGCGGCGGGTGTCCAGGTAGTGGGCATTGCCGCCGTCGATGATCATGTCGCCCGGCTCCATGACGGCGGCGAGCTCCTCGATCACCGCGTCCGTGGGGGCGCCGGCCTTGACCATGATGATCGCCTTGCGGGGCCGTTCGAGCGCGGCGACGAACTCCTCGATCGTGCCCGCCGGCACGAACGCGCCCTCGTCCTTGTGCTCCTCCATGAAGCGGGTGGTGCGGCTCTCTGTGCGGTTGTGGACCGCGACGACATGACCGTGGTGCGCGAAGTTGCGGGCGAGGTTGCGGCCCATGACCGCGAGGCCCGTCACTCCGATGTCTGCCTTGTTCATGGCTAAAGTCATACCGCTCCCGGGTGGGGGCGCTCGGCCGCGGGGTGGCGTGTCCGCGGCCAAGCGTCGTGAGCTGGGCTTTCGTCCCGATCCTCAGTAGCCGTAGCCGCTTCCGGCGCCGCTTCCGTGGCGGTGCGCGGCCGAAGGCGAGGGTGAGGGGGAGGGCGCCGCCGAGGGGGAGGCGGCGCCGCCGGCGGTGGCGGGGCGGATCAGGCCGAGCAACCCGTGCCGCGCCCCGGAGATCCCGGCCGAGAACCACACCGCGTCGGTGCCGCCGTTTCCGGCCGTGCCCGGTTCGAGGTCCCACAGGCCCTCCAGGGCGATCGCCCCGCCGTCCGCGCGGCGCAGCGGGCCGAGGTAGCGGCCGGTCCGGGGGTTGTACGCGTTGATCCACCCGTCGCCGAAGTTGCCCACGAGCAGCGCCCCGGCGTACGCGCCGAACCCCTGGGGGGCGAGGGTCATCGCCCAGGGCGCGTTGAGCGGGCCGCGGGAGGCGAGGCGCCGTACGAAACGCCCGTCGGCGGTGAACACGCTGACGAACCCGTTGCCCCGCCCCGCGACCGGCTTGCCGGTGCCGGGATCGCGCCGCGCGTACGCGACCATGACGGAGTCGCCGACGATCTCCACGTTGAAGGGGGAGTAGCGGGCGGGCAGCGACGGGTCGCGGAACTGGCGGTTCGACAGCCGCACCCGCCGGAAGTCCTCGTCGAAGACGTGGACGCGGCGGTGGGAGAACGACGGCGCGAGCAGGAACGTGCCGCGGTTGGTGTTCATCAGCGCCAGGCCCTTGTAGTCGGCGCCGCGGGTGAACGCGGCGATGACCGCGTTGCCGGGGTCGGCCTTGGCGCTCCAGGCGGTGATGGCACCGCTCGGGCTGGAGAAGATGAACGAGGCGGGCGCGGTCCCCGCCTTCCCCTTGATCGTGAAGGCGTTCCCGGCGTACGCCACCTGCCCGGTGGGGGTCCCGCCGGGGATCGCGACCGTGGTGGGGGCCTTCCTGACCGCGCCCGCACCGCCAGCACCGCCCGCGCCGCCGGTGTAGACGGTGGCGGTGCCGGTGCCCGCGTTGGACACCCACAGGGTCGCGCCCATGGCGAGGCCCCAGGGGTTGACCAGCTTCGGGTCCGTGACGGCGGCCTTGCCCGCCACGTCGGAGACCAGGGGGACCTCGGCGAACCGGGTGGACGTGCGCGCCGCCTGAGCGGGCGGGCGGGCGAGGGGACGGGCGAGTGGGTGGGCCTGGTGGCCGGGACGGCTCTCCGCGTGGCGCGAGGCGCCGGCGGCCGAGGCGGGATGGGCCGGGGCCGCGCCGGCGAGCGCCAGCGTGAGCGGCGCGGCGCAGAGCGTGACGATACGTGCCCGCATGGGGCCTCCTGAAAGTGGGTCAGACCTGTGAGGGGTCGGACTGCGAGGGGGTCGGAACGGTGTCGGCATGCCCTTACGCCCGGAGATACGCCCCCCTGCCGCTCCGGGTTCAGTCCCTTTTCCGTCGCAGGTGGGGGGCGCGCGCATCGTGGTTTCTGGCCTATCCTGACAAAACCCGCAAACTAAGCGGGTTTTGTATAGAGATGGCCGTCCGATGGCGAGGACGCTTGGCCTCCTCGTCGGGCCGCTGGTAATTGAGGACAGCCAGGAAGGGACGGCGTCAAGCCGCCCACCGTCGTCGCGCACCCACGGAGAAGAGACGTGTTCGCACCGAAGCCGGAACGGTCAGTCGTCGCGATCCCGCCACCCGGAGACGGGCCCGGCTACTGGGCGGGCGCGCCCAGCGCCGTGAGCCGGGACGGGTGGATCTATCTGGCCTACCGGCTGCGCCGCCCGATCGGCTCCGGCCGGGGGTACGCCGTGGAGATCGCCCGGTCGGCCGACGGCGAGCGGTTCGAGCGGATCCTCACGATCACCAAGGACGAGATGAAGACCGAGTCGCTGGAGCGGCCCACGCTCGTGGCGACGCCCGACGGGTCGTGGCGCCTCTACCTCAGCTGCGCCACGTACGGCACCAAGCACTGGCGGGTCGAGATGATCGAGGCCGCCGACCCGGCGGAGTTCGACCCCGCCGACGCGCGGGTCGTGCTCCCCGGCGACCTCAAGACCGGTGTCAAGGACCCGGTCATCCTGCACCACGGCGGCGTGTGGCACCTGTGGGCGTCGTGCCACCCGCTGGAGGACCCCGACGAGGCCGACCAGATGGTGACCGACTACGCCACCAGCGCGGACGGGATCGCCTGGACCTGGCAGGGGACCGCGCTCGACCGGCGGCCCGGCCAGTGGGACTCCCGCGGTGTACGGGTGAGCGCGGTCACCTTCAGCGGGGAGACCGTCATCGCCTACTACGACGGCCGCGCGTCGGCGGCGGAGAACTACGAGGAGCGCACGGGCGTGGCGATCGGCCCCGACCCGTCCACCCTCACCGCGACCGGGACCGCGCCCGTCGCCCAGTCGGAGCACGGGGCGGGCGGGCTGCGTTACCTGTCGGTCGTGCCCGTGCCCGGCGGCCACCGGCTGTACTACGAGCTGACCCGCGCCGACGGGGGCCACGAGCTGCGTACCGAGCTGCGCTGACCACTGACGGCTGACCACCTCCGCCGACCACCTCTGCCGACCACCGCCGGGCGGGTCCGGGGCGTCGGCGGACGGCCGGGCCGGGAGGCCGGGGCCGCGGGAGCCGGGTGGCGCGTGCCGGGTGGTGGGAGCCGGAGTGGGAGAGGTGGCGGCCGGAGCACGAGTGGGGCTCGCGCTCCGGCCGGGTGTCACCGCCCGGCCGGCGGGCCGTCCACGCCTCTGACGCGGCCGTTTCGGGCCTGCCGCTGGCCGTCCGGCCGGGCGCCCACCAGGCCGCCCGACCGCTCCCGGGGACGCAGCCAGTCGCCGAAGTCCTCCTCCAGCAGGTCGCGGAGCATCGCGATGTCGGCGGCGAAGTAGGCCAGCAGCTCCTGGCGCTGCTCCCAGGTGAGCGGCCGCCGGGGCTGCGCGTCGCGCTGCAGCATCCGCTCCAGCGGACTGGTCAGCCGCTGGCCCAGGAAGGGGTCCCCGAGCCGGGCGAGCCGGGCGAGGACCCGGTGCCTGCGGCTCTGCCGCGGATGGGCGGTGACGTTCTCCCTGGGCACCTCGCCGACGAGCCCCTGCTCCACCCCCAGGAAGGCGCAGATGCGGGCCAGCGTGTCGGCGGGCCGGTCGACCAGGTCGCGGTAGCGGAAGACCAGCACCTGCTCGCGGGGGAACAGCGTGAACAGGTGCGCGAGCTGCTCGCCGTACCGGCCGAGGCCCACGTAGTGCCAGAACGGCGACCAGCCGTCCGCGACGCGCCGCTTCTCGGCGGCGCACGCCTCGATGACGTCGCCGATCGGCTCCAGGCCGGCCGACCACAGGTGCGTCCAGTTGGAGTGCGCCCGTTCCACCGGGTCGCGCAGCGAGACGATCAGCTTCGCGTCGGGGACGGTCTCCCTGATCCGCCGCTGGGCGTCCAGGTCGTACAGGTAGAAGGGGGTGGACTCGCCGGCCAGCGTCCCGGGCGGCGCGTCCGCGAAGAGCGCCTCGTAGTCGGCGCGCCGCCACACGTGCTCGCGGTAGGTCTCCGCGTCGCCCGGCCCGCCCTTGGCCGGCGGCGGGCCGTCGGTGAGGAAGAACTTCGGTTCCTTGACGGGTGACATGAAGAGCCCCGGGTGGCGGGCGAGCGCCGCGTGCAGGGCGGTGGTGCCGGCTTTCGGCACACCGATGACCAGGAAGTCGGGCAGAGCCATGGAAAAGTCCTCCTACTTTCCCGATTAGGTTAGTTGGTTTTTGCCCCTTCCCAACGTGAAATCACCACAAATGGGTGTACCCGCTCAGCCGGCGACGAGCCGGATGCGGGTCGCCGGCCACCCGCGCCGCAGGGCGGCCGGGCGCCGCCCGCCGTCGAACCAGATCTCGAACCACACCTCGTTGCGTCCGCCCTCCCGGACCAGTCCCCACCGGTCGGAGAGCATGTCGAGCAGCGGCATGCCGCGCCCGCCCTGGCTCGACGCGTTCGGCAGCGGGTGACCGGCGCAGGGCGGCCCGGCGGAGCCGTCGTCCTGCACGCCGATGCGCACCCGGTCGGGCAGGCACGACACCGTGAGCGTGAACGTGCCGCCGTTCCCCGAGCGGGAGTGGACGACGGCGTTGGTCGCGATCTCGCTCGTGAGCAGGACACAGTCGTCGTGCCGGGGGTGGCCGCGCCCCAGGGCGGCCGACACGAGCCTGCGCGCCCGCCCCACCTGGTCCCGTCCGCCCGCGAGCCGCGCCACGCGGTTTCCCTCGCCGTCCCCCGAGATCTCCATAGCACTCCTTCAGCGTGGGAGCCGAGTCAGTCGCCGCAGAGTTGACGTCCGCGCGGCCGCCCGCGATGTCACGGGAAAGTAGGAGTGTCCTTGCCCGAGACGCCGGAAAGTGTCCGGTATCGGGGGTGGTAAGCGTCCGGGAAAGCGGTCCGGAAAGACGCCGCCCGGCGAATGGGCCGGTCGCGGGACCGCGCCGGTTCCGGAAGCGTGCCGGTTCCGAAAAAACACAGGGCGGCGGGGCCGGTTCTCCGGCCCGCCGCCCTGCGACGCGTACGGTCAGTTCAGGAGGCGTCGTGCGCCGCTCCGGCGGAGCCGTTGACGACGAGCACGCGCTCGCGCTCGGGCACCTCGATGGCCGGGAACGTGCCGGTGTCGACGATCCCGTGCTCCCGGTACGCCGCCTCGATCAGCGCGTACGCCTGGGGTTCGAGCTTCCACAGCGCCCGCCACTCCTTCGCCACGAGGAGCGGGATGCCGACCTCCTTGGCGATGTCGGCGGCCCGGGGGACGTACTTGCGCGCGATCTGCTGGTCCCAGTACTGCCGCGCGGTGCGCAACTGGGTCGCGCGCTGGGCGGTGTCGACGACGGGCGCCGGCTCGGCCGGGAGGTCCTCCTCCTCGTCGTCGATCAGCTCCGCGATGGTCGCGGCGGGCAGCGCCACCGGGGCCGGCGGCTCGGGCTCCGGCCCCCACGGCACCGGCGGGGCGAGGTCGATCAGCGCCGAGGTGTTGTAGAGGGCGCCGATCTGCGACAGCAGCGCCTCCTGCCGCTTCTCGTCCACGGCCAGCCCGGTGTACTCGACGGCCTGGTCCATCGCCTTGTCGAGCCTCGCCATCGCGGCGCGCATCTTGCGGTCCGGCGCCCCGGCCTCGCGGAGCGCCCGGACCCGCTTGGCGGCCAGCGCCACCCGGGTGAGCCTGCGGTGCGCGTCCACCTCGCTCGCCGTACGGTCGCTCACCTCGGCCAGGCCGACCCGGACCAGGATCCGCTCGGGGGTCAGCCGCCAGTTGATGCGGCCGCGGCCGGTGATGCGGACCCGCTCGATCGCCATGCCGCGTTCCCACAGCCAGGCGGCCACGAGCGGGGCGGCGAGCCGGAACACGGCCTCGGCGACGCTGCGGGCGTCCATGCTCGACAGGACCGCCGACAGGCAGGTGAGCGCCCAGACGGCGACGCCGTCGATGCCGGCGGAGTAGTTCTCCCGCATGTTGCGCCGGGCCCGTACGGCGCTGGTGATGACGGCGACCTCGATGAAGGCGAACAGCAGGAGCCGCAGCGGCCCGTCGAAGCCGAGCACGTCGCCGGAGAAGCGCCACATGCCCTGCGCGGAGACGCCGGTCGCGATGCTGGCGGCGACGATGGTGAGGACGTCCTCGGTGGGACGGCCGGCCGCCCAGCGGCGGAACAGGCGGATGAGGGCGCGGAGCGCGAAGAAGGCCAGGACCAGCAAGACCAGGGCGATGACGCTGATGATGACTGTCTCGACCGGATGGGCCGACACGAAGGCGGTTAGTTGGTCAATGGGGGGCATCAGTCACGGTCTCTCGATGTCCGATGGTTTTTCCCGAGATCATCCCAGAAGGGCAGGCCTCCGCGGGGGGAAACACGCCTGACTCGCGCCACTTGGCTTGTGCCGGGTCACAGATACGCCTTTTGATTCAACCTCGTCCGCCCGGCATCACTGGACACTCAGGAGGCGGGACCGGCGAGCCAGGCGTCCACGTCGCGGCGTAGCGCCCGCTTCGCCGCCTCCGGCGCGAAGGACGCGTCTACCGAGGCGCGGGCGAGCCCGGCCAGCACCGCGTCGTCGTAGCCGAAGACCTCCCGGACCCTGGCGTACTCGTCCGTCAGGGTGGTCCCGGTGACGGACGGGATGTCGGTGTTCAGCGTGACGGCGAGCCCCGCCTCGCGAAGCCGTGGGAGCGGATGGGCCGCGAGGCCGTCCACCAGGCCGAGCGCGACGTTGGACGACGGGCACACCTCCAGGGGGATGCCCCGCTCGCGTACCTCGGCGGTGAGATCCGGGTCCTCCAGCACCCGGACGCCGTGGCCCAGGCGCTCGGCCCGCCCGACCGTGATCGCCTCGCGGACGCTGCCGGGGCCCTCGATCTCGCCCGCGTGGTGCACGACGTGCAGGCCCGCGTCCGCCGCGCCGGCGAAGACCTCGGCGAACGGCGCCAGCGGGTAGGACTCCTCACCGGCCACTCCGACGCCGAGCACGCCGTCCCCGGCGTACCGGGCCGCGAGCTCCACGGTGCGCCGGGCCCGCTCGACCGGCCGCCGCCGCGAGTGGTCGAGCAGCACCCCGCACTCCACGCCGTACGCCGCGCGTCCTTCGGCGAGACCGGCGAGCACGGCCTCCAGCGGCATCTCCGGGGCGCCGAGCCGTTCGCCGTGCGAGGCCGCGGTGAAGGTCACCTCCGCCCACCGGGTGCCCTGCGCCGCCTCGTCCGCGCAGAACTCCACGGCGATCCGATGGAAGTCCTCCGGCCGGACCAGGCACTCCCGTACGAGCGAACCGTGGTCGGCGAACTCGCGGAAGCCGGCGAAGGGCCCGGCGGGGCGGGCAGGCACGGGCAGGCCGTTGGCCGCCGCGATCTCGGCCAGCGTGTCCGGCCGGACCGTGCTCTCCAGGTGGACGTGCAGGTGGGTCTTGGGCAGCAGGGCGAGATCGCGCACGGCGGCAGCGTAGGCGCGCGGGCCCCGCCGCCGCACCCCGGTTTCCGGCCGCGCCCGGATGCCGGCGCCCGGATGCCGGCGCCCGGATGCCGGCGCCCGGATACCGATGCCTGGGTACCGGCGCTCAGGCGCGGGTGCCCGGGCGCCGGTGCTCAGGCGCCGGTCCTCAGATGTCGAGGCCGAGGCGGGAGATGGGCTCGACGAGCTCCTCCTCCTCGTACCGCAGGTGCGACAGCAGCACGTCCGACAGCAGGTCCACCTGCGCGCGGACGCCGTCGAGCCGGTCCGGGTCCTCGATCATCGCCACGAGCGCGGCGTCCAGGCCGGTCAGCACCTCGGCGATCACCTCGTGCTCCTGCTCCAGCCGCTCGACCACCGGCGCCAGCGAGCCCTGCGCCGCCGCCAGCATCGGGAACATGTGCTCGTCCTCGATCGTGTGGTGAGTGGTCAGCAGCCGGCAGTACGACGCGCAGAACGTGCCCAGCGTCCAGTAGTTCTGCCGCATGGTGAGCTCGTTGATCATCGAGCGGAGCGCCGCGGCGTCGGAGCGGCCCGCGGCGACCTGCTCCAGCGCGTCCCTGATCTGGGTCAGCTCGCGGCGCAGGTGGTCGTGGATGAGCACGAGCCGCTGCCCGGCCGCCCGCTGCTGCGGCGTCAGCGCGGCGAGATCCCGCTTGGGCAGCCGCGGCCGGGTGGCCTCGTCCAGGGCGGCCGGCACCGAGGTCGCGGCCCGCCGGTCGGCCGGGGCCACCGCGTCCTCGTCCGCCCGTCCGGCCCGTCCGCGCTCCCGTGCCACCGCCTCGCGTACGGCGGGGGCGACCTCCTCGGCGAAGACCTTGAGGTCCCTGTCGTCGTCCACCGCGAGCACGAAGACGCTCATGCCGTGGTCCCGCACGAGACCGGCGAGCCGCTCGGCCCACACGGCGGGCGGCCCGTTCAGGAAGCCCTCCCCGGCGGCGCCGGAGAACCGTCCCTCGATGTTGTAGACGCGGCGGATCCCGGCGGGATCGCGCCCGGCCCGTTCGGCGGCGGCGTCCAGGATCGCCGTCATGGCGCCCAGGTCGTCCGGCGCGGCGTACCCCGACGATGGCACCCAGCCGTCGCCGAGCCGGCCGGTCAGCTCCAGCATGCGCCGCTTGTACGCGCCGATCCACAGCCCGATCGGATGCGGGGGGAACGGCCCCGGCCGCGCGCCCTCCAGCCGGTAGTGCCGGCCATCGAGCCGTACGCCCTCGCCGGGCGTCCACAGCGCGCGCAGGACCGCGACGGCCTCCTCCAGCGCCTCGACCGCGTCGCCGGGGTCGCGGCGCGGACCGCCCATGGCCGCGACGCCGTCCCAGAACGCCCCGGCCCCGAGCCCCAGCTCCACCCGGCCGCCGCTGAGGATGTCGAGCGACGCGGCGGCCCTGGCCAGCACCGCGGGCGGCCGCAGCGGGAGGTTCACCACGTCGGGGAACAGCCGCACCCGCTCCGTGCGCGCCGCGAGCACCGACAGCAGCGTCCAGGTGTCCAGGAACGACGGCTGGTACGGGTGGTCCTGGACGCCGATGACGTCAAGGCCCAGCTCGTCGGCCAGAACGGCCTGCCGCACGATCCGGTGGTGCCCCGCCGCGTCCGGCCTGAGGAAGGCCCCGAACCACAGGTCATGCCCAAAATCGGCCATTAATTCGCTACCTTTCCGCGTCCCGACCCGGGAGCCTACCTTTGTGAGAAGATCCGGCGACATGACCCCGGCGGCCCCCGCGGGCAGCATCCTGTCCGTCGTCGCCGGCTCACGCGCGTACGGGCTGGAGACGGGGGAGTCGGACGTCGACCGGCGCGGCGTGTTCGTGACGCCCACGGCGAGGTTCTGGCGGCTCGACAAGCCGCCCGACCACGTGGAGGGGCCGCTGCCCGAGCAGTTCTCCTGGGAGGTCGAGCGGTTCTGCGTGCTCGCGCTGGAGGGCAACCCGGCCGCGCTGGAGTGCCTGTGGTCGCCGCTCGTCGAACTGGTCACCCCGCCGGGGGAGCGGCTGCTGGCGATCCGCCGCGCGTTCCTGTCGCGCCGGGCGGAGCGGGCCTTCGCCGGCTCCGCGGACCGGCAGTTCCGCCGCCTCCGCCCGGACGACCCGCCGCGGCCCGGCGGCGACGTGAGGCGGTGGAAGATGGCCATGCACATGATCCGGCTGCTGCTCGGCGCCTCGTCTCTGGCCCGGCACGGGGAGCCGCTGGTCCGCGTGGGCGCCCACCGCGACCGGTTGCTGGCCGTACGCCGGGGGGAGACGCCCTGGCCCGAGGTGCTGGAGTGGCGCGGGCGCCTGCTGGCGGAGCTGGCTCGGCTGGACGACCGGTCCGGGAGCGCGCTGCCGGACCTGCCGGACCGGGCGGCCGCCGAGGAGTTCCTGATCGAGGTGCGGAGGTCGGCCCTGTGATCGCCCCGAAGCTGATCGCCCCGAGGGTGAGCGTGACGAGAAGAGACCGTGACGAGAGGGGACCGTGGCGCGAGGTGAGTGTGGGAGGGGAGGCGCCGTGACCGCCGTCCTGCCCTCCTGGCTGCCCGAGGTGGCCGCGGGCGAGCGGCATCCGCTCGCCTTCGCCACCGTGAGCGGCGCGCACCTCTACGGGTTCCCCTCGATGGACTCCGACGTCGACCTGCGGGGCGTGCACGTGCTGCCCGCCGAGGAGGTCGTCGGCCTGCGCACGGGCGAGGAGACCGTGATCAGGTCGTGGGTGCGCGAGGGCGTGGAGGTCGACCTCGTGACCCACGACCTGGCCAAGTTCTGCCGCCTGCTGCTCGGCCGCAACGGGTACGTGCTGGAACAGCTCCTGTCGCCGCTGGTCGTGCGGACGTCCCCGCTGCACGAGGAGATGCGCTCCCTCGCGGCCGGCTGCCTCACCCGGCACCACGCGCATCACTACCTGGGCTTCGCCCGCACCCAGCGGCGGCTGTTCGACCGTACGGGGGAGCTGAAGCCGCTGCTGTACGCGTTCCGGGTGCTGCTGACGGGCATCCGCCTGATGCGCACCGGAGAACTCGTCGCCGACCTGACCCTGCTCCTCGACGGCGCGCCGTCCTACCTGGCCGGCCTGATCGCGGCCAAGCGCGCGGCGGAGCACGGCGCGCCGCCGGACGACGCGCCCGGCCGGGAACGTCTCGCGGCCGACCTCGACGCCCTCACCGCGGCCCTGGAGGACGCCGGGGCCTCCTCCGCGCTGCCGGACGCCCCTTCGGCCCACGCCGCCCTGCACGATCTCGTCGTACGGACCCGCCTCGCCGGGCGGTGAGAAGGGCCCAGGGAAGGCCGGAAAAGCCGGAGAAAGGCCGCCGAAACGGGACAGGACACGCGAACAATGTGGGGTGCCGCCCCGCGTCGCGGGCTCATCACGGATAATGGGCCAAGCCGCCATCACACCAGGAGAACGCTTTGACCACCCAGACCGGCAAAGACAACCTCGACCTGGCCGCGAGCGCGGAGGCACTGGCCGACAGCGCGCCCACCGGATCGCTGCGTCACGCGGCCGCCAAATCGGTCGCGATCACCTTCGCCACGACCCGCGACGCCGCCCAGGCGCGCGACACGCTGAACGGCCTCGCTCCCGACGACGTACGGCGGGCCGCGCTGGAGCTCTTCGACGAGCTCTTCGCCCGGGCCGACTGACTCGCGGGCCTTGGGAGACCGACCGTCCGGGGGCCCGGCCGGTCGTCCCGTCGTGCCCATGGCCGCCCTCCGGCTGACGGAGGCCGCGCGTGCGAGACGAGATCGTCAGGAGCCGGTCGGCGCCGGGGAGCGCCGCCGAGGGCGAGCCGGCCCCTGCCCCCGTGACGCTGCTGACCTTCGGGCACGGCACCGCGCCGCGTGCGGAGCTGATCCCGCTGCTGCGCGGCGCGGGCGTGCGGCAGGTGGTGGACGTCAGGACCGCCCCCGGCAGCAGGCGCAACCCCGACGCCTCCCGGGCGGCGCTGGCAAGCCGGCTGCCGGACGCGGGGATCGGCTACCGCTGGGAGAGCCGGCTGGGCGGGTTCCGCAGGGCCGCCCCGGACTCGCCCGACGTCTTCTGGGAGAACGCCTCGTTCCGGGGATACGCCGGATGCACCCGGCATCCGGAATTCCTGGCCGCCGTCGCCGATCTGCTGGCGGGGGCGCGCACGGCCCGGACGGCCGTCATGTGCGCGGAGAGCCTGTGGTGGCGCTGCCACCGGCGGATCATCGCCGATTTCGTGATCCTCGCGCGGGGGGCCCGGGTGCTGCACCTGTCGCATGACGGACGGCTCACCGAACACGTGCCGACCTCCGGCGCCCGCCTCCGCGACGACGGTCTCCTCGTCTACGACCAGACCTGACCCGCCGGCCCCGAAACCCTCCCCACGGCGACCGCCCCACCGGGCGGCGGGATCGTCCGGTGTGCGGCGGGATACGCCGATGGCCCCCTCGATCGAGGGGGCCATCGGCGGTGGTGGGCGATACTGGGATTGAACCAGTGACCTCTTCCGTGTCAGGGAAGCGCTCTCCCGCTGAGCTAATCGCCCTTGGTGAACCAAGAGGTGGAGACGGGATTTGAACCCGTGTACGCGGCTTTGCAGGCCGCTGCCTCGCCTCTCGGCCACTCCACCGGGTTGATCTCCGAGCGGAAGACGGGATTCGAACCCGCGACCCTCACCTTGGCAAGGTGATGCTCTACCACTGAGCCACTTCCGCGTCCCGGCTCTCGGCCGGACTCACGCGAAGCACTTTATCCAATCTCCGGCGACTCCCCAAATCAGCGGTGTTCCCCCTGCTCACGCCGTGAGTCGGGGTGACCCTCGGGCGTCGTGGGAGCCGGGCTCCGGTTGACGGGGCCGGGACGGGAGGGGCTGGAGAGGATCCTCGGATGTAAGGACCTAATCTAAAATACGGTGGTTACCAAACGAAGGGGTGGGACGATGCACGACGACGAGGTCGTGGCCGTCGGTCCCGGGCCGCTCGCCTTCGCCGACGTGGTCCGCGTCGCGAGGGACGGAGCGCCGGTGCGGCTGACGGACGACGCGATCGCCGAGATGGCCGCGTCGCGGGGGAGGATCGAGGAGCTGGCCGAGGCCGACACCCCGGCGTACGGCGTCTCCACCGGCTTCGGCGCGCTCGCCACCCGGCACATCGACCCCTCGCTGCGCGCCCGGCTCCAGCGCAGCCTCGTCCGCTCGCACGCGGCGGGCTCCGGGCCCGAGGTGGAGACCGAGGTCGTCCGGGCCATGATGCTGCTGCGCCTGCGGACGCTCGCCACCGGGCACACCGGCGTACGCCCGGTCACGGCCCGGGTGCTGGAGTCGCTGCTGAACGCCCGGCTCACCCCGGTCGTCCACGAGTACGGCAGCCTCGGCTGCTCGGGGGATCTCGCGCCGCTCTCCCACGTCGCCCTGACGATCATGGGCGAAGGGGTCGTGCGGGACGCCGGGGGACGCCTGCGGCCGGCCGCCGAGGCGCTCAAGGAACACGGCGTCGAGCCCGTCGAGCTCGCCGCCAAGGAAGGGCTGGCCCTGGTCAACGGCACCGACGGCATGCTCGGCATGCTCGTGCTGGCGCTGCACGACCTGTCCACGCTCCTCACCACCGCCGACATCGGCGCGGCCATGAGCGTGGAGGCGCTGCTCGGCACCGATTACGTGTTCGCGGCCGATCTCCAGGCGTTGCGGCCCCACCCCGGCCAGGCCCTGGCGGCGGCCAACATGCGGGCGCTGCTCGCGGGATCGGGCGTGATGGCCTCGCACCGCGACGGCTCGTGCACCCGTGTCCAGGACGCCTACTCCCTGCGCTGCGCGCCGCAGGTCGCCGGGGCCGCCCGGGACACCCTCGCCCACGCGTCGGCCGTCGCCGCCCGCGAGATGGCGAGCGCGATCGACAACCCGGTGGTGCTCGCCGACGGCCGGGTCGAGTCCAACGGCAACTTCCACGGCGCCCCCGTGGCGTACGTGCTGGACTTCCTGGCCATCGCGGCGGCCGACCTCGCCTCGATCTCCGAGCGGCGCACCGACCGCATGCTCGACGTGGCCCGCAGCCACGGCCTTCCGGCGTTCCTCGCCGACGATCCGGGGGTCGACTCCGGCCACATGATCGCGCAGTACACCCAGGCGGCGATCGTGTCCGAGCTCAAGCGGCTGGCGGTCCCGGCGAGTGCGGACTCGATCCCGAGCTCCGCGATGCAGGAGGACCACGTCTCGATGGGCTGGTCGGCCGGGCGCAAGCTGCGCCGCGCCGTCGACGGGCTCACCCGCGTGCTCGCGATCGAGGTGCTCACCGCTGCCCGGGCGCTCGACCTGCGCCGCCCGTACGAACCGGCGCGGGGGACGGGCGCGGTCGTCGCGGCGCTGCGCGAGGCGGTGGCCGGGCCCGGGCAGGACCGCTTCCTGGCGCCGGAGATCGAGGCGGTCGTCCGGCTCGTCGCGAGCGGCGCCGTGGCCGGCGCCGCCGAGTCCGCCGTCGGCCCCCTCGCCTGACCGGCCCCTACCGGAAGGCCGTCACCCCTGCCCGGGCGCGGAGCCCGCGCTCGCCGCGAAGGGGAAGACGGCCGTGAGATCCTCGCCCGCCAGGCCTGCCGCGACCGCCTCCGCCAGCCGGTCGCGGGCCGCGGCGGCCACCGACTGGACCACCCCCGGCCCTTCGGTCGCCAGCCGCAGGTCCTTGGCGGCCAGCCCCAGGGCGTACCGCGTCTCGAACGGGCCCGACTCGGCCACCGGGCGCAGCCGCTCCGCCAGCGCGGCCAGCGGGGTCGCCCCGAGGACGTCCAGCAGGGCGGTCCGGCCGACGCCCAGCGCGTCCGCGTACGCCAGGGTCTCGGCCAGGTTCACCTGGGCGGTCACCACCATGCTCATCACCGCGAGCTTGGTCGAGGCCCCCGCTCCCGGCCCGCCCGCCTCGTGCACCGTGCCGAAGACGGGCAGCACGTCCGCCACGCGGTCGAGATCCTCCCGCAGGCCGCCGGCGAGAACGACCAGCGTCCCTTCGGCGGCGGGCCCCACGCTGCCGAGCACCGGCGCGTCGACCAGCCCCACGGCCTCGGGGAGCAGCCCGCGCAGCCGCCGCACCGCGTCCGGGCCGATCGTGGACATCTCCACCAGCGCCGACCCCGGCCGCAGCCCCGGCAGCGCCGCCCGCACCACCTCGAAGACCGCGTCGGGATCGCTCAGCATGGTGATCACGATGTCCGCCCCCGCGACGGCCTCGGCCGGGGAGGGGGCCGCCTCCGCGCCCGGCACGTCCCGTGGCGTACGGTTCCACACGGCCACCTTGTGACCGGCGGTGACGAGGCGTCCGGCCATTGGGACGCCCATGCGTCCCAGCCCCAGAAAAGCAATCATGTCCTGGGACGTTATGGGAGGAACAATCCATTCCACCAGCGACTAGATTGCATGGCACTCATCTTCCTCGCTCATGGATCGGAGCATGTTCGACACCGACGCGCTTGTGCTGCTCGACGTCGTGGCCCGCACCGGGTCGTTCACCGCGGCCGCCCTGCAGCTCAACTACACCCAGTCAGCCGTGTCCCGGCGCATCGCGACCCTGGAGGCCCAGGCGGGCGGCCCGCTGTTCGCGCGGCTGCCCCGGGGGGTACGGCTGACGCCGGCGGGCCGGGCACTGCACCGCTACGCCCGTGAGGTGCTCGAACGGCTCGGCCGGGCGGGGGAGGAGCTCGCCGCGATCCACCAGGGCACGGGCGGGCGGCTGCGCGTCGGAGCCTTCGCCACCGCGAACGCCGTGCTGGTGCCCGCCGCCCTGCGGGAACTGCGCGCGGCCCGCCCGGAGGTGACCGTCACCATGGTCGAGGGCCTCAGCACCCACCTCATGGACGGCCTGGGCCGCGCCGAGATCGACATCGCGGTGGTCAGCGACTACCCCTCCGGCCTGGGAGCCGGGCCGGAGGTCGAGGTCACCCGCCTGATGGAGGACGAACTGCTCGTCGCGCTCCCCGGCGACCATCCGCTGGCCGGAAGGGAGACGGTCGACCTGCGCGACCTCCGGGACGAGAGCTGGATCGAAGGCGCCCCTCCCGGCACCGTGACCATGCTCGGCGCCGCCTGCGCCCGGGCGGGTTTCGCGCCGAGGGTCGACCTGCGGATCGCGGAGTGGACCGGCAAGCTCGGCTACGTGGCGGCCGGGCTCGGGGTGACGCTCGTCCCGGCCATGGCCGCGCCCGCCGTACGGCCCGACGTGGCGCTGCGTTCGCTCGGCGAGTTCGCCCCGCGGCGGACGGTCTACGCGGCCCTGCCGCGCACCGCGCCCCTGCCCGCCGCGTCCGCGCTGCTCGGCCTGCTGGGCGAAGGGGCCGGTCTCCGGGCGGTGGGACGCGCCTGACGGACGACGGCCCCGCCGCCGAGGGGCCGGACACGGGTGAGGGATTGCGACAATGGACGCGTGCACGACCCCTTCGCCCACATCGGGGGACGCCTCGCCACCGGCCTGCGTGAGGTGACCACCGATCTGGCCGCCCTCGACGGCTCCGGCTGGTGGGCGGTGGTGGTGTCGTACGAGGGGAAGGTCGTCTGCGCGCGGTTCGACTCCGTGCGGCCCGCCCCGCTCCCGGCGCCGGACGGCCCCTGGCGCGGCCCCGCCCGGGACGCCTGGACGACCTCGCTCGACCGGGAGGACTACGAGCGGGGCGTACGGCGCATCAGGGACCACATCGAGCGGGGAGAGGTCTACCAGGCCAACCTGTGCCGCGTCCTGTCCGCGCCGCTGCCGGTCCCGGGCGCCGACCCCCTGGCCCTCGCCGTACGGCTGGCCGAGGGCAACCCCGCGCCGTACGCGGCGGTGGTCGACGTGCCGGGCCTCACGGTGGTGTCGGCCTCCCCCGAGCTGTACCTGTCCCGGCGCGGCGCGATGATCGAGTCCCGGCCGATCAAGGGGACCGGGGTGACGGCGGACGACCTGCTCGACAAGGACTACGCCGAGAACCTCATGATCGTCGACCTGGTCCGCAACGACCTCGGCCGGGTGGCCGAGGTAGGCTCGGTGACCGTGCCCTCGCTGTACGCGGTCGAGGAGCACCCCGGGCTCGTCCACCTGGTCTCCACGGTGCGGGCGCGGCTGACGGGCGGCGCCGGCTGGCCGGACCTGTTCGCCGCGACCTTCCCGCCCGGTTCGGTGACCGGCGCGCCGAAATCCTCCGCGCTGCGGATCATCGGTGAGCTCGAACCAGAGCCCCGGGGGCCGTACTGTGGGGCCGTGGGCTGGGTCGACGCCGACCGGCGCGAGGGGGTGCTGGCGGTGGGCATCCGCACCTTCTGGGCGGAGCACGAGACGATCCGGTTCGGCACGGGGGCGGGCATCACCTGGGGTTCCAACCCACGGCGGGAATGGCACGAGACGGAGCTGAAGGCCGCGCGGCTCATCGGTCTCGCCTCGGGTGACGGCGACAGCGGCTAGGAACGAACGGAGCGGGGAGATGGCTGTACCGATCTGGGTGAACGGGGACCTGTACGAACCCGACAAGGCCGTGGTCTCGGTCTTCGACCACGGGCTGATGGTCGGCGACGGCGTGTTCGAGACGATCAAGGCGGTGAACGGCGAGTCCTTCGCGCTCACCCGGCACCTCGACCGGCTCGCGCTGTCGGCGAAGCGGATGGACCTGCCCGAGCCCGACCTGTCCGCCATCGCCGACGGGGTGCGCCGCGTCCTCGCGGCCGCGCCGAAGTGGGCGCTGGCCCGGATCAGGATCACCTTCACCAGCGGGCCGGGGCCGCTCGGCTCCGACCGCGGGACCGCCGGGACGAACGCGATCGTCATCGTGGGCGAGCAGGCGCCGTTCCCCGCCACCGCCGACGTCACCGTCGTGCCCTGGCCCCGCAACGAGCGCGGCGCGCTGGCGGGGGTCAAGAGCACGTCGTACGGCGACAACGCCAAGGCCCTGGCGTACGCCAAGGAACGCGGCGGCGCCGAGGCGATCTTCGAGAATCTCGCCGGGAACCTGTGCGAGGGCACCGGGAGCAACATCTTCGTCGTCACCGGCGGCCGCCTGGTCACGCCGACGCTCGCCTCCGGCTGCCTCGCCGGGGTCACCCGCGCGCTCACGCTCGAATGGTGCGGCGGCGAGGAGGCCGACCTGCCGATCTCGGCGCTGTACGAGGCGGACGAGGCGTTCCTCACCTCCACCACCCGCGACATCCAGCCGATCAGGGCCGTGGACGGCAGGGCGCTGCCGCAGGCGCCCGGTCCGGTCACGCTGGAGGCCATGAAGGTCTTCGCCGAGCGCGCGGCCGGCGACCTCGACCCGTGACGGGTGACGGGCGTGACGGCGTGACGGTCAGTAGGACCGCTGGCTCTGCGCGTTGAACTCGGTGAGCCGCACCTTCTCGGCGGGATCGGTCAGCGGGTCGTCGAGGCGCAGGACGTCCAGCCCCTTGGTGATGTCGCTGGAGTAGACGTAGCCGTTGTAGTAGTAGGCCGACCACGATCCGCCGAGCTGGAGCTCCGGCGCGAGCGGGCCGCGCTCGAAGTAGGCGATCTCCCGGGGACGGGCGGCGTCGGTGAAGTCCCAGACCGAGACGCCGCCCATGTACCACGCCTGGACCATCACGTCCCGGCCCGGCACGGGCACCAGCGCGCCGTTGTGGGCCACGCAGTTCTCCTTGGCGCCCTGCGTCCGGGGGATCTTGAAGTAGCCCCGGCGGACGAGCCTGCGGTCCGTGGTCAGCGTGTAGACCGCGTCCGCGCCCCGGGTGGGGCTCACGGAGGACAGGCAGGTGGGGGCCATGCCGCCGCCCATCTCGTCGCTGAAGACGACCTTGGTCCCCGCGTTGTCGAAGGTGGCCGAGTGCCAGATGGAGAAGTTCGCCTCGTCCCGTACGGTCTGGAGCACCTCGGGGCGCACGGGGTCGGAGATGTCGAGCAGCACGCCGTCGCCGAAGCACGCCGCGGCGGCCAGGCCCTTCTCCGGGTAGGCCGTGATGTCGTGGCAGCCGCCGGCGAGGTCGTCGTCGTCCGCGCCGCCGGGCTCGCGGGCGGTGAACAGTTCGGGCGTGGCCACCACCCGCGCCTTGCCGGGGTCGTCGACGGGCACCTTCACGATCGAGATGTTCCGGTGCGGCGGAGGGCAGTTGGCCGAGCCCGGCTCGGGGCCGGGGGAGGAGACGTAGAGGTACAGCGTGCCGGCGTCGCGGCCCGGAACGATCGTGTGCGTGTGCGACCCGCACTCGGTGCGCACGGCCTTCAGGTATCGCGGGTGGGCCTTGTCCGAGATGTCGAAGACGCGGATGCCCTCCCACTCGTCCTCGGCCATCGGGTCACCGGCCTCGCTCTCGCAGGTGTCGTCCGTACGGGCCTGGTCGACGGACAGGAAGAGCAGGTCGCCGGAGACGGAGATGTCGTTCTGCCCGCCGGGGCACACGACCCGCGCGACCACCTTGGGATGCGCCGGATCGCCGATGTCGTGCACCGTGAAGCCCCGGTAGTTGCCCACGAAGGCGTACCGGCCCTGGAAGGCCATGTCGGTGCCCCAGTCCTCCGGCCCGTCGAACGGGGCCGTCAGGGGGACGTTCGCGACCACCTTGAGGTTGGGGCTGTGGCGGATCTCGTCCTGGCCCGGAAGCGTGGAGGGAGCCGCCTGCCCGGGCCCGCCTCCGCCTGTGCAGGCCGCCGTCAGGAGGAGGGCGGTCGCCGCCAGCACGGCCATCGGCCGTGACGCCCGTACGGCGTCCTTGAACCCGCGGTAGATCTCCACGTATGGACGCTATGTCGTACGGGCGGCCCGTGCGGACCGCTTCGGTAACGGTTGGGGTGAGTCAGGGGGCCTCGCGTGCCCCGGGGGTGGTTCAGGAACTCCAGAGCATGTTGGTGAGCTCCTCGTCCAGGTCCATGAAGTCGGTCTCACGGCCGGCCGGGACGAGTTCGTAGGTGCGGTGCAGGAACTCGGTGAGGGGGGCCAGGGGCACCTCGAAGAGGGCCTGCCCGAAGGGCGAGGTGAGGCTGATGTTCAGCGTGCGCTCGCCGTCCGACCGGGCCGGCCACACCTGGACGTCCCCGTCTCCGACGCGCCGCACGATGCCCACGGTCAGCAGCTCGCGGGCGAAGATCCACTCGACCGGCTCGTCATTCCCCACATGGAAGGCCATCCGGATGGCGTACGGATCTTCAGCCGTGTAGCTCAGGCCGGCGAGCAGGGGGACGGTCGTACGGTCGGGGACCACGAGCCGAAGGCCCAGCTCGGCAGAGACGGTGGTGCTGTTCATCGTCAGCCAAACCTTTTCGTCGTCGGGTCCCCTGTCAGGGGCTATCACTGCGTCTCACTGTTGATGCGGGGCTCCACCGCGCGCTCGCGCTACGAGGACGAACGAAGAGACCCGTAGGAAAGATTCCGCCTCCAGGCCCTTCTGTAACGCACATCACAGCTTGACATTCGGTCATCTACCAGCTCAAACATCACCAACAGGCTCGTCCTTACCTCTGCTTTGCGTGTCGGCGGGACCGCGCAGGCGATGCCGTTGCGGGCGATTGATCTCAGGTCGTGCGTATGGGTCGAGCATGGAGCATCACGATGCTATGACACCACACCCCCACGCTGGGGATGGTCTGGCGAACCTTTCGAAGGTGTTGACGAAGGCGGGACGATCCGGCTCGCCCGGGCTCGGCCGTCCCGTCCTTTCGCCATCACCCCCTCGGGTGCGGTATGGTTTTCCCCGTCGGCGCCGCGAGGCGCGGATGATCCCGGGCGATTAGCTCAGCGGGAGAGCGCTTCGTTCACACCGAAGAGGTCACTGGTTCGATCCCAGTATCGCCCACCACGTTCGTGCAGCTCAGGAGGCCGGGCCGCTGTCCAGCGGGTCGGCCTTTCGCATTCCCTGGGTGACGACCGTTCTCGTGCGTGGGCGTCCGCCTGGATCGATTGCGCTCAGCCGGAGCCGTAGTGCCGGAACTCCGCGTGCTCGACGACAGTGTGGGAACTCGATCGAGATCGGCGTGGGAGACAGCGAGGGGTGGCTTGGCCCTACTGGCGGGTCCGGCGAAGCGCGCTGGCGTACGCTGACGGCATTAGCCAGACCGTCTCCTTGACCGCGACCGTTACCCCTGATGAAGAGGGTTGGTACGTCGCGCGCTGCGTTCAGGTTGAGGTGGTCGGTCAGGGCCGGACGGTTGACGAGGCCCTGGCCAGCCTCCACGACGCTCTGGAGCTCTACTTCGAGGACGAGCCGCTTCCCCAGATTCCGTAGCAGCCGATCGTGGCGCCGATCGAGATCCGTCGCTCGGCATGAGCCCTCGCCAGTTTCCGGTCTGCTCCGGCACTGACGTCGTGCGTGTGCTGGAGAAGTGCGGCTTCGGGGTCGTGGCCACGAGCAATGCTCAAGACCTGTGGATCGATTCCGGGAGGGACGTGAGGGCGTACCTTCCCGGATGATCCAGTGATGGTCATCGAGTAGGCCGACGTTCGCAGCGTCGGTCGGGAAGGGTGACGCCCGTGCTCACCGTAGTCAACGCCGACGGCTCAACGCGAGACGGCTCCCTGCTGGACGAGATCGTCCGCCGCCATGGTCATGGTCTTCAAGCTCGTCGAGTCCGCCCAGGCCCGCTGGCGCTCGGTCAACGGCGCACACCTCGTCCCTCTGGTCCGCGCCGGAGCCCGCTTCCAACGCGGCCGACTCATCGAGCGGTCCGAGTCCACTGCCGCCTGACGGCCCGTGCCCCCGGCTGACCCGCGTGCCCGGAGCGGGGTCGGCCGCGGGGCAGCGGCGTCAGCGGATGCCCGCGGTAGGGGTGAAGGGTCCGTCCAGGGCGGCCCATTGCAGGAGCAGGATGGTTTTTCCGTCCGTGATGCGTCCGTCACGGACCATGACGAGGGCGTCGGTGAAGGGCAGCTCGAGCACTTGGATGTCCTCGCCGTCCTCCTCGAGTCCGCCGCCGTTTCCGGTTCGGTCGGCCGGGGTGTAGGGGGCGGCGTAGAAGTGCAGGCGCTCGGTGACGGAGCCGGGGCTCATGTAGGCGTCGAGGATGTGGGTGAGCGGTCCGAGTGTGACACCGAGTTCCTCTGCGGCCTCGCGTTGGATGGCGGCGAGCGGGTCGTCGCCGTCGAGCAGCCCGGCCGCGGCCTCGACGAGCATGCCGTCCGGGTGGTCGTTGACGTAGGCCGGGTAGCGGAACTGACGGGTGAGCAGCACGCGGCCGCGTTCGGTGTCGTAGGGCAGGACGACTGCGCCGTTTCCGCGGTCGTAGGTCTCGCGCTGCTGGGTGACCCAGCGTCCGTCGCGGCGCCGGTAGTCGAAGGTGGTGCGGCGCAGGACGTGCCAGCCCTGGGAGGTGAGTTCCACGTCGCGGATCACGACGTCGGGGTTGCGGTCCAGATTCCGGCCGGCGTGGTCGAGGCCGGTACGGCCGCGGTGGTCTGGCGTGTCGATGCCGGGGCGGGTGTTCACGCGCTCCCCTGCGGGGTGCGGCGGGGGATCTCGTCGGCGTCGTGGTAGACGGGCAGACCGCGGCGGCGGGCGATGGCGACGTCCTGATCTGCTCCGGTGGAGTCGCCGGGGAGCCGGAGTACGGCGTCGCAGTGGGCGAGCAGGCGCTCGGCGGTCGGGTAGAGGACCTGGTCGGCGAGCGGGTCGGTGGGGTCTGCGCCGGCCGAGCGCAGGACGGGCAGGGCGATCCACTCCCCGATCATAGGGACGTGGCCAGCGGCGAAGACCGGCCAGGCTGCGGCTTCGAGGCGGGTGAGGTTGGCGGCCATGGCCTGCGGGTCGCCGTCGGTGCCGGAGCGGTAGGGGCCGGCGATGAGGATGAGCATGGGCTTGTCGGTCATAGCGCGCTACGATACACGCAGAAACGTGCAAGAACAGGAGAGAGTACGGATGCTGGCTGCTGAGAGGCGTGACCACCTACTGACCCTGCTCGCCCGCGAGGGCAAGATCGTCGCCAAGGACGTCGCCGCCGACCTGGGCATCTCCGAGGACAGCGTGCGCCGCGACCTGCGCGACCTGGCTGCCGAAGGACTGTGCCAGCGGGTCTACGGCGGGGCCCTGCCCGTCTCCCCGGCCATCGCGGACTACGCCGCCCGGCAGACGGTCACCCCCGACGGCAAGCGGCTGGTCGCCGCGGTCGCCGCCGCGCTCGTGCGGCACGGCAGTGCCCTGATCCTGGACGGCGGCACCACTGCCCTCGCCGTCGCCCGCGCCCTCCCGCCGGACCTGGCCTGCACCGTGATCACCCACAGCCCGACCATTGCGGCCGCGCTGCTCGACCACTCCCAGGCCGAGGTCTTCCTGCTCGGCGGCCGCCTGTTCAAGCATTCAGCGGTCACCTGCGGCGCGGCCGCGGTCGAGGCCACCCAGAACGTCTCGGCCGATCTCTGTCTGCTCGGCGTCACCGGCGTCCACCCCCAGGCGGGACTGACCACCGGCGACGCCGAGGAGGCCGCCATGAAGCGCGCCCTTGCCGCACGGGCCGCGGACACCTACATCCTCGCCTCATCCGAGAAGATCGGCACCGCCTCCCGGTTCCGCGTCCTGCCCTGGGAGGACATCAGCGGTCTGATCACCGACGCCGATCCCCATCACCCGGTCATCGAGCAACTTACGGCACACGGCGTGGAGATCCTGGCGGCCGGCTGACAGCTACGGCGCGAACGCGGGATCGCAAGAGGTCAAGACACCGGCCTGCCACTGTGGCTCAGCCCTTCACAGGAATTGACAATTGCTCCGTGGCCACCAGGGGCAGTCACTGCAAGCCGCGCCAGTTCGCAGAAGACGAGACTCGCACAGTGATCGTGCCATCGCACGGCACAACACCACGTGATCAAGGCTCACGCGCCTGCCAACGGCAAACTCGGGTGTGTCTCCGGCCGGCCAATGTCAGGGCTGTACGAAGTTGAGATCGGCGGGTGTCGATGGATGCGCCTTGACACCGAACTCAACTGAGTTGACCATCGTTGTGTTAAGTCTTCACGCAGATCCGGGCCGTCGGGCTCGGTGGAGTATCGAGCCCGCCAACGCCCCGGGAGACGGTAGCGGGGCGTCGCCCGATCGACTCGAGGAAGTGGGAGCGACCATGATCACCCCGTTTGACGACGAGGATGGCACGCGGGAAACCTGAGCAGGGCCGGGCCGTTCCGCGCGCACCGGCCGTACGGCTGTCAACCGCGGCCGTCCGCCAACAGCGAGGCACTCGTGGTCGCGACCACGCCCGGCGAGCCCTGCCCGCTGAGTGCATTCGGCGAGATCTGACCGGCTGGCGACCACGTCGCACACGGATACCGGTGCGACCCACGGGCCGCCGCCGTCACCGCGCTGTTACTCACCCATCCGGGCCTGACCTTCCCGGGCATCGGCGCCCCTCGTAGGCCTTTCCTCACCGCCCCGAACAGTTCGCCGCCTCCGCGGCGTGCGCCCCCTCCAGCCGGCTCTCCTGGGAGTTCCGGCCGGTGGAATCACCCACCCATCACTCCGGGAGAGACCAGTGGACATCGTGAGGGCCGACGACCTGCGCGTGCTGGGCGACGACGGGCTGGAGCTGTACGCCCCGGCCGAGCACGAGGCGAATTTCCAGTACCAGGAGATCTTCGAGCACGAATGCTACGACCAGTTCTCCCTCTCAGAGAGCCTCACGATCGTCGACGTCGGCGCGAACATCGGCATGTTCACGGTCTTCGCCAAGCGGCAGTGGCCGGGCGCCTCGATCCTTGCCTTCGAGCCGGTGCCGCGGACCGCCGACTACCTGTGCCGCAACATCGAGCTGCACGGGCTGTCCGGGGTCCGCGTCGTCCGGGAGGCCATCGGTGAGCGTGTCGAGGACACGACCTTCGTGCACTACCCGAACATGCCGGGCAACTCCACTCGCTATCCCGAGGACAAGGAGTTGCAGGTCAGCGTGGTCAAGGAGCGGCATCCCGACTGGGATGTGACCGCGCAGTACGAGCCCGAGTACCTGACCGTGCCGGTCCGCCGCCTGGATAGCCACCTGTCCGGCCTGGCGCACATCGACCTGATGAAGGTCGACGTGGAGGGCGCCGAGCTGGAGGTGCTGCGCGGCATCGCCGACGACCAGTGGGACCGCATCGACAACATGGTGATGGAGGTCCAGGACCTGCACGGCCGGATGACCGAAATCAGGGAGCTGCTGGAGGCGCGCGGCTTCCGCTGCGAGATCCAGCCGTCCCCGATGGTCTACCCGGAGATCTTGACCTATCTGTTGCTGGCGCAGCGCGGCGCCTGACCCGGTGCGTCCCGGTTGCGCAAGGAGACGTGCTGGTCACAGGGGCGGTGAGGCCGTGGAGAGAGCCTGCGGCCGGGCGGTCCTGGCCCAGAGCGCGGGCCATCCGCCGGTGCCCAGCCACCGTTCGTGGGCGCGCAACCCGCCCACGGCGACGTGCTCCCAGAACGCCTCGATGTCGGCACCCAGCTCGCGGGCATCGGGCAACGCGCGCTGCCAGGGGCCGTCGGGGTCGTTCATATCGCTGCCGGGGAACCCGGGCACGTCGGTCCTGCCGGGCAGGGTGACGCGGGACGTGTGCGACGCGGCACCCCAGGAGGTGACCGCGACGACGAGCGCGCAGAGCAGCGCGGTGTCGGCCTGCAGGGCGACACTTCGGGCGAGTGCGGGGTCCCCGTCTCGGGCGAGCCGGCCGAGAGCCGCACGGATCCTGCGCGCGACCAGCTCCGCCGAGCGGGCCGGTGCGATCACGGGATGGCGGGCGAGCGTGCGCAGGAGGCCGGGCAGCGGTGCGTCGGCCACAAGGAGGCCGAGCAGCTCGGCCTCCTTGTGGCCGACGTCCAGCGCGGCCAGCGCGTTCGCCAGGGGGCGGCTCGCGGTGGCCCTCCACAGCCTGGCCAGGCCCACGCCGACCAGCGCGTCGCGGCACACCGGGGTGATCCGGTCCGGGCCCAGGCGCCGCAAGGCTGTCGCCGCGGACAGGCCACCGTGAAGGACTTCCAGGGTCCGGGCCGCCTGTACGGCCTCGGGGGCGGTCATGGCGTCCTGGACGAGCCGGATCAGGGGCTCGCCGACCTCACGGAGTACACGGTCGTGCGGCCGCCTGCCCGTCGGGCGGCCCGAGGGGGCCCGGGCTGCACGCACCGTGGGCTCGGGCTCGGGTACGGCGGGCGGCGGGATCCGCGCCGCCCAGTGCCGGACCCGCTTGTCCAGCGCCGCTTCGGGGTCGGTGTTGAACCTGGCCTGGAGTTCCGCGACGCGCCAGCCACCGCGCACCGGCCGGACCTCGAGGTTGGCGATGATGCGGCCCTCCCGGTCGCGTAGCGCCGCCAGGCCGCACCGGCCCTTGGCCGCGTCGCCGGCATAATGCGGCCCGGCGATGCAGTTGCCCATGTAGGACGCCCAGTCGGCGAGCGTGCGAGGGTCGCGGGCCCAGTCGATCCTGACCTTGGTGCCGGGGACCAGGAGCCCGTCCCAGGCGGCCAGCGGCTCCGGCACCCGGAACGTGCCGGTCGTGGCCACTGCGATTCCGACGCTGTCGACGAGCCCGTCGACCAGCTCGGTCCAGTCGCGGCAGAGCTGCGGTGGGGACGCGCCGAGCGAGACGAGCTGGGCGGCGCCGGCGACCGCCAGAGGGAGGGAATCCAGGCGCGGGATGAACGGTTCGGGGCGGGCGGGTCGCGGGTTGTAGTCGACGCCGGGAACGGTGTCGGTGTAGTCGACGACGGCCGCGTCATGCCCCTGCAATCGGGCGAGGGCGTCGGCCAGGTCGGCGTACCAGAGCAGGTCGCGTCCGGTCTCGCTGTCGGCGGGCCGGCCCGCGAGCGGGTCGCCGCCGAACAGCGGGGGCTGCTCCCACCGGTCGGGCGGGCGGGTGTGTCCGGCCGCGGCCCGCCACTCTCGCAGACCCCACCCATCCCACGCACTCATCGAGTCGGGGACCGCGTGCAGGAGCTTCGTGACGGCCTCCATGACCACGATGCCGTAGTCGCGCGCCCTGGCCAGCCGCTGGGCGACCAAGTCGTCCGACCGGCCGCGGAGCAGGTCCCGGACAAGGCAGCCCGGGCGGGCCGGAAGCCCCGTCAGCCCGGGTACGCGGCGGGCGGCGTGCCCTGCTGTCCAGTCAGCCATCAGGGAGGCGGCGGCGGTGAGTTCGGGCTCGCATCGGGCCAGCCCTTCGTGCACGCCGTGGTCGGCCACCGCGGTGGCGGCGCGCAGCAGCGCGGTGGCGGCGATCGCGTCGTGCAGCGCCTTGTCGAGATACTTGTGCCAGTGCCAGGTCTGCGGGATCCAGCGGGCCGCCTCGGCCAGTGACGGTTCGTGGCCGATGTCCAGGCGGACGTCGGAGAGCAGCAGGTCGTCCTCATGGCGGATGTACCGCTGAGACAGGTCGTCCACCCGGCTCTGGCGGGCCTGGGTCGCCAGGATCCGCTCGCGGCGGCGCGCCGCGTCCCGGTGCGCTGTGACCTGCGTCCACAGGTCGAGCAGGAGGTCCAGCCGCCGTCTCGGCGGGAACGATCCCAGTACCCTGCCCAGATGATCGGCCAGCACGGACGGCCTGACCCGCGACCTGGCGCCCTCCAGCCCTTCGAGGCTGAGGAGGCGTTCCAGCTGCTCCGGGCCGAGCAGGTCGCTCGCCGCCGACGCCAGTTCGAGGGCCGCCCACCGCCCCTCCGCGACGGCCTCGACCGCCGCCGCACCCACCGGCTTGGTCGCCGCGGGCCCGAACAGCGCCACCAGCACCCTCGCGCGGCCGCCGAGCCGCTCCACGCCGTCGATCCCCACTACCCGTAGCGCCGCCAGCACCGCGTCTCGCCGGTCGCCGCGCGCACTCTCGGCCCGGGCGGAGACGAACCCGTCCCCGAGGTCGATACCGGCCCCCGCGACCTCCACCCCGCCCAGCGCCACCAGCCTGGCCAGTTCCGTGACGGCACATCCCGGATCAGCCCCCACCGGCCCCACCACGACCGGCGCCCCGATCGCCGGCTCTGGACCCGGACCAACGGACCACACCCGTTGCCCGCGCCCGGTCACCACACCATGCGCAAGCCGTGCCATACCCACATGATCCGGAGAACCTCCCGCGTCGGGCAACGCATTAAGGACCAGCACCGCCACAGCGTTCAAGACTTGGACGGTACGGGGACGTTGCGGATGACCAGGTCGTGATCCCCCGGCCAGAGGTGGTCGTGCATGGTGATGTTGATGCGCGTCGCTCTCGGCTTGGTGTCCCAGACGACGCTGACCAGAAGGCTCCGCTGGTGGACCGGGGGATCACCGTCGCCGCCGCCCTGAAAGGGCACGTCTTCCAATACCGCCCCGTTTCCCGCGTTGCTGAAGCGGTACTGCATCGAGTCGTACTTGCTCTTGGTGGTGCGCGTGGCATAGCCGACGATGGTGATCGACGGTCGGACCTCGTTGGCCCACTTGCTGTTCGTGCGGATGGTCCTGATCACCTCGTACGTGAACCCGTTGCCCTTCACCGTTCGAATCGGCTTACCGGTGGTCTTGGCGTCCCGCCAGTCGTCGGGGGCGGGCTGATCGAGCCTGAGCACGTCCGGGATCTTGGCGATCAGCGGGCTGAGCTGTGGCCAAGCGATGATCAAGACCGCGACGGCGGCCCCGGAGAACGTGAGCCGGACGACGTTCCACAGCAATGGCATGATCGACGGCCGTGGTGCAACGGGCCGGTACGGCGATCGCGCGGGACGAACCACCCGTCCGGTGATCGCCGCGTCAGTCGAGGGCGCTGTGGCGGTTTTCGCCGGGGTGTGCATCCGAGTGATCGCCGTCGAAGTACGCGACGGATCCGGATCAAGGACATCGTTCAGGAAATCACGGTGCCCGCCACGAACAGAGGACGAATCGCCCGCAGCACCTGACGGATCTGTGGCATCCGGAGATTCTGGAAGAGAGGGCGGCAAGGCTGGCGCGCCAGGCCCTCGACGCGGAGTTCGATTGCGGACCAGGGCGATCGCGTTCCCCAGCTCGCGATTGACGATACCGGGGGTCGGTGGCCGTTCGGCGGGTGGCAGGCCTCTGGCCTGCTGAGCGAGGTCGTACTTGACCCATTGGTACAGGGTGCTCATGTCGAGCAGTTCCGGCCCATCCGGAACGCCCTCGTTCATCCGGCGCAGCAGTTCGCCGGTGAAGGCACTGTTGCGGTGGCCGGGCAGGGCCAGAGCCTGGCGTGTCGGCGGGGTGGCGGTGAGCACACAGGTGCCCTCGATCATGAACTGTGGGGCAGCGGCGACGGCGCTCATCGGGCCGCGCAGCGCGAGCCCGCTGTAGCAGCAGTCGAGGATGACGACCTTGCGCTGCGCCCGAGATTCCTGCATGCGCTTCGCCATGGCGTTGTACCGCAGCGTGTTGAGGTATATCTCGTTCGGATCCACCTGCGGCAGCCCCAGGAACAGTTCGGGATCACTCTCGGTGGGTTCGGTGAGGCCATGGCCGGCGAAGTACACCAGCAGCCCGTCACTGGCCTCGCTCGCCGCGCGGCGGATGGCGCGCAGTACCGTTCCCCAGGCGTCCGGGCCGGCGAGGTCGCCGGTAGCGAGGGTGGTCACGTGCTGGTCGGGCAGGCCCCACAGTCCGGGGTCGGTGATGAGTCGGCGCAGGTCGGTGAGGTTGTTGTCCACTGCGGGGAGGTCATCGAGGTGGGCGTACCTGGAAACGCCGATCAGCAGCGCCCGCGAGTTGGCCGGGTTGGGCTGGTGCACCGTGTCATTCCCGATCGAGAGCGTCCACGATCGCCTGTACGGTCTCGGGCGTGGCCGAAGAGACATCGATGGTGATGTCTCCGTTGATCACCGTGATCACCGGCGGCCTGCCGTTTTGACCGCCGTCATCTCCGCGGCGGACGCGGCGGGAGTCACGCCAGCCCATGTACGCCAGCAGCAGGTTGCCCAGACCGAGCGTCCCGCTGACCACGGCGTTGATGACGTCAAGCGTTTCCCCCATCCGCCCCGGTGCATGTGACCCCGCCGTTCCCAGCGACAGTTCGACGTCCCGCATCACATCGGGATCCTGCCGAAGCCACCGAAATAATGAGCCCACATCGTCTTGGTCGCCGTATCCGCTGTCGATCGCGATCTGGATCTTCACCGTTATCGCCTCATCCACGTCGCACCGAAACAGGCCGATTCTATTTCTGGCGTACGGCGCCGGCGAAGCATTTCCGGTAGCCGTTCGCTGCGTCCTCAAAGCATGTGGACAGAACCGGCGGCACGAACTCCCAGTTCGGCTTGGAGGCGGATGCGCCGGTCGCAGCGCCGTGGCGTCGCCCCCGCCTTCGAGCCGAGGTACGGATGAATATTCATTTGCCGTGAGTCGTCAGTGAGCAGGGAGGTAGAGGCGGGATTGTCGGCCGCTACCGCAGCAGATCACGGAGCGTGGGGAAATTGAGACGACCACTTCATGGCGGGGGGTGTGTCCAGATGTATCGCGCCGTTGCCTCGCGGCCGGTGCGGTAGGACGTTGTGCGCATGCTGAGCGCTGTGTCGAGGCGGTTGGGTGTGGCCGGAGTCGCGGCCGCGCTCGCGATCGTAGTGACTACGGGGTGGCCGGGCGGCTTCGCCACGGCCAGGGCCACGGCCGGGCTTCTCGCCAGTCCGTCGCCGTACCCCACCGCGAGTCCGTCGCCGTACCCCACCGGCGGTCCGGAGTTCGTCTACGTGGCGAACGCCCACGGTCCGGTGACGGCCTATCCGACCGGTAGCACGGGCGCCGTGGCTCCGGTACGGCAACTGGCCGACCCGGGCGACCCGAACACCTACTGGGGGCCGTGGGGGATCGCCTTCGACATCAGCGGGAACGCGTACGCGCAGAGCTTCCTGTCGGACGCGACCACCTTCGTCTACTCACCGGGCGCCACGACGCCAGGCCGGATCTTCCGAGTCGCGGGGCCGGACTCCCGGGCGGTGGCCGTGGACAGCGCGGGGTACGCGTACGTGACGACCGGCCAGGCCGAGGCGGTGATCGCGGTGGCCGCGCCGGGTGCCAGGGGCACGGCCGCGAACCTCTACACGGTGCCCGCGGTACGCCAGATCCCGCTGGACGAGACGTTCCACCCGTGGCCGGGCGTACTGACCACGGACACGTCCGGACACGTGATCGCCGGAGTGGTGCGTGCGAACGGCAACGCGGTGGAGTTCTTCAACGGGGGCCCGTCCGGCAGCGCCACACCGGTGCGGGTCATCGCCGGGCCGCACACCGGCCTGGGCAGCTGCTCCAGCACCTGCGACCAGCTCGCGGTCGCCTACTCCGCCTTCACCGGCCGGCTCTACGTTGCCGTCAGCCAGGGCCAGCAGACCCGCATCAACGTGTACGCCGGCAACGCGAGCGGGGACGCCGCACCGGTACGCGTGATCTCCGGGCCGGCGACCGGCCTGGCCGGAAAGGTGATCACGGGCATCGCCGGCAGCCAGGTCGACGGCACCATCTACGTGCTCACCAAAGCGGCCCCGTTCAGCAGTCCCGGCAGCATCCTGGCCTTCGACCGGCTGGCCGGCGGCAACACGCCGCCGCGGCGTACCTTCACCGACAGCGGCACCGGGCTGGCCGACGGACTCGGCATCGCGGTGTCGTTCGTCCACTGACCCCGGCCCGATCCAGCCCGGGCGACCTGCTCCGGCGGCCGGGATCAGCAGGTGATGGTGTAGACCGCGGTCGTATAGGTGGTGTAGTCCCCGTAGCCGGAGGTGCTGTACGCCTGGAACTGGGCGGAGGCCTGGTAGGAGCCGGACTGGCAGGCGACCCCGGCGTCGCAGGAGACCGACCGGTCGGTGGTCCCGCAGACGTTGCTCGCCACGGTGCTGCCGGAGCGGCGGAGCTGGACATCGGCCTGGAGGTAGTCGACCGATGAGGAGCAGGTGATGGAGGCGTTCACCGAGACGGCGGCGCCACCGGCCTGGGTGAAGTAGAGGCTGGGCGAGCAGCTGCCTCCGAGCAGGTTGGCGGATGCGACGGATGGCGTGGCGGCCCCGGCGGGCGCGCCGGGCACCACGCCGAGCAGCGTCGCGACGGCGGCGGCGAACAACACGCCTGCTGGCTTCATGGAGCTCTCCTGACGTAGAGGGGAACGGGCGGACAGCTCCGCCGGCAGGAGCACGCGGAGGAACCGGGTGTCACCGCGTGGCGTGGGTGATCGTCTCCAGCGTGAGGCGACGGGCTGCGTGGCCCGGCGCCGTGGTCGGATCCCCGCGCGGGCGCCGTCTCCCCAACACTCGGCGATCATCCCGCCTGTGTACATATGCGAGGGAGAAGGTAATTGCCCTTTCCCAACCGGGTGGCCGGAGCCCCGCGGCACCTGGGCGGACGCCGTACGGAGACCTTCCGTCGGCGGCGAACCGCTGAAAATTGCAGAGCCCACCGGCCGGAATCCGAGGTGTGGAAAAGGCCGGTCCGTCGTGAGGCGGACCGGCCTTCTTCAGATGGGTGACGTCATCGGCACCCGATCAGGTGATGGACTCAGACGCGGGTCCACTTCTGGTTGTTGCCGCCGGTGCACGACCAGATCTGCACCTTGGTGCCGTTGGCGGTGCCGCTGCCGGACACGTCCAGGCACTTGTTGGCGCCGACCGCGGTGATCGTGCCGTCGGAGTTGAAGCGCCACTTCTGGTTGTTCTGGCCGTTGCAGTCCCAGATGATGACCGCGGTGCCGTCCGCCGTGCCCGCGCCGTTCACGTCGAGGCACTTGTTGCCGTAGACGCGCAGCTCACTGGCGCTGGTGGAGGTCCACTTCTGGTTGTTCTGGCCGTTGCAGTCCCAGATCAGCACCGTCGCGCCGTTGCTCTGCGAGGCGCCGTTGACGTCGAGGCAGCGGTTCGACGCCACGCCCCTGAGGGAGCTCGTGCCGCCGGGGGGCGGAGTGTTCGTCGGCGTCGAGGTGGGCGTCGAGGTGGGCGTCGCCGAGGGCGACGACGTGCCGCCGCTGAACTGCGTGAAGAAGTTCCATGTCACCGATCGGGTCCAGGAGTTCTCACCCGGCTCATAGTCGCCGGACTTCCCGTCCACCGGGTTGGGCGTGTGGCCCGCGTCGAACGCCGCCCACGCGACCGGATAGCCGGCCCGGCACCCCGAGTAGTAGGTGACGATGTGCGTCAGGCTGCCCTGCGCCGGCTCCGGCGGGTTCTGGGCCGTGCAGCCGTTGTTCCTGACGAACCTGTCCCGCAGCGACCGGCCCTGGGAGATGTTGAGCACCGGGTCGCGGAGGCCGTGGAAACCGAGGTACGCGACAGGCTCGGTGCCGCCGCTGCACCCGCTGAGCTGTCCGCCGGAGTAGACCGCCACCGCGCGGAACACGGTGGGCCGGGAGCAGGCGAGCGAGTAGCTCATGCCGCCGCCGTAGCTGAAGCCCATGGCGAAGCGCTGGGTGGTGTCGATGCACAGGTCCGACTCGAGCCGCCGGATCATGTCGTCGACGAAGGTGACGTCCTCGCCGCCCGAGTTGGCCCAGCCGTTGTTGAAGCCCTGGGGCGCGACGAAGATCGTGGTGTTGTTCGACAGCGCCCTGGTCCCGTAGTAGGACCAGACGTATCCGCTGGTGCCGCCCGAGTCGACGTCGTTGGCGGTGCCGCCGTTCCAGTGGAACCCGAAGACCAACCGGTACGGGTTGGTGTTGTTGTAGTTGTCGGGGATCCTCAGGATGAAGCTGCGGTTCTTTCCGCTGGTCGTGATCGACTGCGTGCCGCTCCTCAGCGTCGGAGTCTTGCCGCAGCCGGCCGTCGCCGCGGCGGCCACGGCGCTGTGGGTGGTGGACGCGGTGCCGCCGAGTGCCACACCCGCCGTTCCCAGGGTGAGAAGCGCCGCCGCGGTGACCGCGGTGAAGATGGATTTGTACCTCAAGTCACGCAACTTTCTGTGCTGTGTCGAGTGTCGGATGAGGTGTCCCGGAGCCTCAGGCACATTACGGTCCCAGTCAACAAATCAGTCAAGAGCATAAGAATGCTCTTTTCGCCGCCGGCAGCGCCGGATCTCCCGGGTCGCGGGCCGTAGGTTTCGGCTTCACAGCCGGTTGAGCTGGTGATTCTGGTCCCTCGTGCGATTCCACCGTGATCGCGATGAGTGCTACTCATCTCCGCAGTCATCCGCGAAAAGGCGGCCGTTTGGTGAAACTAAGTCGTACTCTTTCAGGTCGCTGCGAGGGTGGCCCGCCGCCGCGGCCCGGGTCCGGGCCGCGGCGGGACGGGGTCTAGCGGTAGCCGGCCGCCACGATCTCGGCCTGGATCGCGTTCTCGGTGGCGTCGGAGGGGTAACCCGCGACCATCGCGCCTTCGTAGAAGGTGCCGGCGCTGAGGTTGGCGCCGCCGTCGGGCTTGCAGCAGTCGCCGCCGCTGCCGAGGATGATCGCGCCCTGCTTCTTCATCGGGCTGTAGCCGCCGGGGAGCGAGCCGTCGTACAGCGTGTAGAGGCTGCCGGACTGGGCGTTGCTGCCCTTCATCGCGAACCGGGACGTGCCGTTGTTCTTCAGGGTGGCGGTGACGAACTTGCTGGTGAAGGCGCGCTGGTTGGGGTTCCACGACTGGCTGCCGCCCGGGAACAGACCCCATTCGAGGTCGGCCTGGACCCACGGGCCGCTTCCGGAGCAGCCGCCGAACCAGCACTGTTTGCTGAAGTTGATGGCGTCCATGGCTCCGGCGGCGTCGGCCTTACGGGTGGTCTCGCTGTTGCCGTAGTCGAAGCAGCAGCCACTGTTGACGTGGGTGCCGCTGGTCACCATGTACATGCCCTCGGGCGCGCTGCCGGTGGGGACGCCGGTCAGGTGGCCGTCCCGCCAGTAGCTGTTGCCGGGGTTGATGTACAGCGAGTACGCCTTGTTGCCCCCGACGGTGAGCGACTCGGTGGTCGCGACCGCGGGCTTGCTCTGGGGGGAGCCGGGGACCACGCTGGATCCCTGGTACCACAGGTCGTTGCCCCGCCCGGACTGGTCGTACACGACGGTGACGACGCACGTGGTGCCGGAGCAGAACGAGTCCTGGGCCGCCGCGTTGGCGACGCCGCCCGCGGTCAGGACGGCGATGTTGCGGGTGGTGTTGTCCGAGGAACGCCGCACCTGGTACAGGTTGCCGTTGTAAGCGCCGTACAGCGCCCGCGTCGTGCTGTGCGCGGCCACGCACGGCGTGCCGCCCGAGGCGTAGATGTCGCACGGGCGCGCGCCGGGCGGCGGCGGTGTGGGCGACGTGGTGGGGGTCGCGCTCGGCGAGGCGCTGGGCGACGTGGTGGGCTGCCCCCCGGTGGTCCACTTCTGGTTGTTGGCGCCGGTGCACGACCAGATCTGGACCCTGGTGCCGTTGGCGGTGCCGTTGCCGGACACGTCCAGGCACTTGTTGGCGCCGACCGCGGTGATGCTGCCGTCGGAGTTGAAGCGCCACTTCTGGTTGTTCTGCCCGTTGCAGTCCCAGATGATGACCGCGGTGCCGTCGGCGGTGCCGGCGCCGTTGACGTCCAGGCACTTGTTGCCGTAGACGCGCAGCTCGCTCGCGCTGGTGGTCGTCCACTGCTGGTTGTTCTGCCCGTTGCAGTCCCAGATCAGCACCGTAGCGCCGTTCGACTGCGAGGCGCCGTTGACGTCAAGGCACCGGCCCGATCCCGTGCCCACCAGTGGCGTGGTCGCCGCCGAGGCCGGCGCCGACCAGCTCAGGGCGGCGGCCAGGAGGGTGGTCAGCACCGCCACGGCAGACGAGATGACGGCCGACCGGGAGCGCCGTCCGTGCGGCGCGCGGTCCGGTAAGGGAACGGATGAGGGTTCCATCGTGGGTACTCCTTGGGGGGATAGGGCCGGTGCGGCCCCGCGCTCGGAGAACCGCGGGGCCACACCGGAGACCGCGTGAGCAGGGAGCAGAGATCGGGGAGCAGCGGACAGGGCGGGATCCGCCCGCAGGCCGTCGGCGTCACGACGGATGCGAAGCGGCGTATGCGAATCGATTCGCCATCGCACCGGATCCGCTGCGAGATGGTGCGGTGTACAGCGAAGCACACACGACACACGGACCGCCTGTCAAGGCCGGTCCGGGCGGCCAATGGCCTGCCGGGGTCAGTCGGACGAGAAGAGGCGCTGCTGGATTTCCCTGCGGTAGTCGTCCAGGGTGTTGTCGATGTGCGTCGCGGCGGCGTGGGCCGCCGCTTCCGCGTCACCGGCGCGAATCGCCTGGTAGATGGCGTCGTGCTCCTCGACGGCCTTGGCGGCGTGCCCGCCGACCGAGCCGCGCAGCCCGATGAGGCTCGACTGGGCCTGCAGCCGCCGCGCCTCGCGTACGGCGATCTGGAGGAACATGTTGTGCGAGGCCGTGGCGATGGCGGTGTGGAAGGCGTCGTCGCCCTCGTCGAACAGGTCCTGACGCCCGGTGTCGAAGCCGTGGCGGCACACGGCGGCGGCCTCCTCGACGGCTCTGAGCTCGGCCGGAGTGGCGCGGCGGGCGGCCAGCCGGCTGGTCTCCATCTCCTGGGCGCGCCGGAACTCGAACAGCATGTAGACGTGGTCGAGGTCGGTGGGAAGGAAGAACGACGCCAGCCGCCCGGCGCCCAGCATTCCCTCGTCGTCGGCGACGTACAGGCCCCGGCCCTTCTGGGCGCGCACCCGGCCGAGCGCCGACAGGATCTTCACCGCCTCGCGCACGACGGTGCGGCTGGTGCCCAGCTGCCCGGCCAGGTCGTTCTCCGTCGGCATGCGGTCACCCGGACGCAGGCCAAGCCGGGCGATCAACTCCAGCACCTGCTCCGCGGCCACCTCGTAGCCCGGCCGGTATCCGCCCTCACGCGGGGTGTCGGTCACCGCGCCTCCTCCTCGCCATCCCTGCAGAAGTATGACCGATCGGGGCGCCCCTCCCGCCCTTCCGGAGACGGATCCGATCAGTACGACACATGTGAACGGTTCATTTTCGGCAGCCAGGAGCAGGACGCGCGTGTGGAGGGCGTTACCGCAGGTGGGTGATGGAAAACGGTTCACTGTACCCGGGACCTGAATGTGCGCTGTGTGAAATGAGTGGGCTTAAGGTCTTGACGGGTCCTTGGTGCTCCGATCGTAATTGGTCCGGATCCGCACAGCCGGCCGTCGTCGTACACCTCCGCGTCCGACGACGGTCTCCTCCTCAGGAGGGCGTCACCTGCCGGAGGAGGGCGTGACCTGACCGCACCCCTACCCCCCAAGGAACCACCGTGCAACGATCTTCGCCCGTCACGGCGCTGAGGCCGGTCCTGACCGGCGTCGTCGCCGCGGCGCTGGCCGCGGCGTTCGCCCTCGTCGCCCCGGCCGCCTCGGCCTTCGCGGCCACCACGACCCTCTACGCGTCCCCTTCGGGCACCGGCACCGCCTGCACCTCGGCCGAGCCGTGCTCGCTGCCCGCGGCGCAGACGGCGGTGCGGTCGTTGAACGGCTCCATGTCCGGCGACATCGTCGTTCAGCTGGCCGACGGGGTGTACCGGCTCTCGTCCCCGCTCCGGCTGACCTCGGCCGACTCCGGGAACAACGGCTACACGGTCAGGTGGCAGGCGGCGGCGGGCGCCCATCCCGCCATCAGCGGGGCCCGGGCGGTCACGGGCTGGTCACAGGCGGACGCCGGGAAGAACATCTGGCGCGCCAACGTCGGCACGGGGATCGACACCCGGCAGCTGTACGTCAACGGCGCCCTCGCCACGCGCGCCCGCACCCAGGTGAACCGGAACGACTTCACCGCGACCACCACCGGGATGAGGTTCAGCAGCAGCGCGCTGAGCTATCTGAACAGTCTGGCCAACCAGAACCGGGTCGAGATGGAGAGCGTCGGCTCTTTCACCGACCGGTACGTGACGGTGCAGAGCATCAGCGGCAACTTCATCACGATGCAGCAGCCCGGCTGGAACAACAACACCTTCGGGTACGACACCTTCAGCAAGCCGCACCGGGCGGGCGCGCTCTACCTGGAGAACGCGTACGAGTTCCTGGACTCTCCGGGTGAGTGGTACATCAACCCCGGGACCGGCGTCCTGTACTACATCCCGGCGTCCGGGCAGAACATCAACAACGTCAGCGTCGAGCTGCCGGTGCTGCAGTCGCTGGTCGACGTCGGCGGCACCTACGACTCGCCCGCGCACCACATCACGTTCAGCGGCATCACGTTCACGGGTACGACCTGGCTCGGGCCCAGCAGCAACCAGGGCTTCGCGGACCAGCAGACCGGCTCCTACATCGCGGGCAACTACAACTGGCCCAGCGACCGGCTGACCTCCTGCCAGGAGGGCTGCCAGGCGTTCGAGTCCGCGCGGCCGAACTGGTACCAGATGCCCGCCGCGGTCCAGGTCTCCGCCGCGAACAACATCACGTTCACCGACTCGCAGTTCGTCAACCTGGGCCAGACGGCCATCGGCATCGGCAACGACGCCAACGCGCACGCCAGCGGTGTGGGCCTGGGCGCGAGCGACATCACGGTCACCAGGTCCGAGATCGCCCGCAACTCGGCCGGCGGCGTCGTGGCCGGCGGGGTGCGCGCCGACGCGCACCACCCGAGCGACCAGCGGATGGTCAACCGGAACATCACGGTCAGCAACAACCGGATCCACGACCTCGGCCTGGACTACCGGGGCATCGTCTCGGTCCTGACCACCTACGTCACCACCTCGGACGTGTCGCACAACGAGGTCTACAACCTGCCGTACACCGGCATGTCGATCGGCTACGGCTGGGGCGCCAACGAGCCCGGCGGCAACAACAGCTACACCAACCGCGGGCTGTACAACTACCAGCCGCGGTACACCACGGCCACCACCGCGTCCGGCAACAAGCTCGTCGGCAACTACGTGCACGACGTCATGCAGCAGATGACCGACGGCGGGTGCATCTACACGCTGTCCTGGAACCCCGGCGCTGTGATCAGCGACAACTACTGCCTGCGGACCAACGGCTATTTCGGCGTCTACTTCGACGAGGGCTCGAAGTACTACACCGTCAGGAACAACGTCCTGTCGAACACCGGCACCTGGGCCACCGCCAACTACTGGGGCGGTGAGAACATGGGGAACTTCACCGTCACCGGCAACTGGTCGACCAACAACAGCACCAACATCACGAACGGCGACCGCGGCAACGTCGTCAACAACAACGTCGTCGTCTCCGGCGGCAACTGGCCGTCCGGTGCGCAGGCCGTGATGGCGGCCGCCGGGCCCCAGAGCGGCACGTCGTCGCCGTCGGCCTCCCCGTCGGCCTCGCCCACTCCGCCCGCGGGGAGCACGAGCTCGCTCAGGGGTGTGGCGTCGGGCCGGTGCCTGGACGTCAACGGTGCTTCGCAGAGCAATGGCGCGACGGTGCTGATCTGGGACTGCAACGGTCAGAACAACCAGAAGTGGACGACCACCAGCGCGTCCGAGCTGCGCGTCTACGGCAACAAGTGCCTGGACGTGAACGGCGCGGGCACGGCGGACGGCACCGCGGTGCTGATCTGGGACTGCAACGGCCAGAACAACCAGAAGTGGCGCCTGAACTCCGACGGCAGCATCACCGCGGTCGGGGCGAACAAGTGCCTGGACGTGTCCGGCAACGGCACCGCCAACGGCACGAAGGTGCAGATCTGGTCGTGCACCGGCGCCAACAACCAGAAGTGGACCCGGGTCTGACGCCCGCGACGCTTCCGGACAGCTTCCGACGCATGTGACCTTCGAGGCTCCGCCGGGGTGACCCCTCACCCCGGCGGAGCACGGCACGGCGGCCGCCGCCGACTCCCATCCCGCAGGAGCAGTAGTGTCCCCACCGCAAACCCCGGAGCCGGCCTCCCGCCGGGCCCTTTCCGCGTACGACGCCGGACCGAGGCGCTTCGCAGCCGTCCTCGCCGGGATCGTGGCCGTCCTCCTGGTGATGGCCGGCGCGGCGGGGTGGCCGTCCACCGCGTCCGCCGCCGACAACCCCTACCAGCGCGGGCCCGCGCCCACCGCGGCGAGCATCGCCGCGGACCGCGGTCCCTTCGCCACCGCCCAGGTGACCGTGCCCAGGGGCAACGGATTCGGCGGCGGGGTCATCTACTACCCGACCGACACCAGCCAGGGCACCTTCGGCGCCATCGCGATCGCCCCCGGCTTCGGCACCGCCTGGAGCTACTACGCCTGGCAGGGCCCGAGGCTCGCCTCGTTCGGGTTCGTCGTGATCGGGATCGAGACCAACACCCTCAACGACTACGCCGACGCCCGGGCCGCCCAGTTGCTCGCCGCGCTGGACTACCTGGTCAACAGCAGCTCCGTACGGGACCGGGTCGACCGGGGCCGGCTGGCGGTGGGCGGCCACTCCATGGGCGGCGGCGGGGCCATCCTCGCGGCCAACCAGCGGCCCTCGCTGCTGACCGCGGTAGGGCAGGCGCCGTACGTGCCCGACGGAAGCCTGTCGGGCATCAAGAGCCCCACGATCATCTTCGCCGGCCAGACCGACGGAACGGTGACCCCGCAGTACGCGCAGAGCGCGTACAACACGATCCCCGGCAGCGTGGAGCGCGCGTACGTCGAGATCGCGAACGAGGGGCACGGCTTCCCCGCCGGGGGCGGCGGCGGCAACTCGGGCGCCTTCGCGCGCACCATGATGGTCTGGCTGAAGCTGTTCGTCGACAGGGACACCCGTTACGCGCCGTTCCTGTGCCCGTCGCTGACCAACGCGAACGGCATCTCGAAGTACATGGCCAGCTGTCCGCTCGACCCGCCCGGCGGCGGTCCGACGGCCAGCCCGACCTCGACCCCGACCTCCACACCCACCTCGACGCCCACCTCGACTCCGACGGGCACTCCGCCCGCGGGGGGCACGAGCGCGCTCAGGGGTGTGGCGTCGGGCCGGTGCCTGGACGTCAACGGCGCCTCCCAGGCCAACGGCGCGACGGTGCTGATCTGGGACTGCAACGGCCAGAACAACCAGAAGTGGACCTCCACCAGCGCGGGCGAGTTGCGGGTTTACGGCAACAAGTGCCTGGACGTCAACGGCGGCGGCACCGCCGACGGCAGCGCGGTGATCATCTGGGACTGCAACGGCCAGAGCAACCAGAAGTGGCGGCTCAACTCCGACGGCAGCATCACCGCCGTCGGCGCGAACAAGTGCCTGGACGTGTCCGGGAACGGCACCGCCAACGGCACCAGGGTCCAGATCTGGTCGTGCACCGGCGGCACCAACCAGAAGTGGACCCGCGTCTGACCACGAACCGAACCGGAGGCGGCACCCCTCCCGAAACCCCGTCCACCGGCAACAGCGCGGCGGCGCGCGCCTTTGCCCGACTGCATCTCTCATGTCAGGAAGGAACCCCCCTTATGTCCCGACGTCCGTGGCCGGTGATGCTGGCCACGCTGGCGCTGCTGGCTCCTCTGCCGATGGCGCTCAATGTCCCGGCGGCGAACGCGCTGACGATCCCGGCCTCCGACTACCAGCAGGTCGCACTGGCGACCGGTGGCGGGGAACTGGGTGAGGCGATGTCGCTGGCGGTGCTGCCGAACCGGTCGGTGCTGCACACCGCCCGTGACGGCACGCTGCGCATCACCGACGTCAACGGCACCACGAAGGTGGCCGCCAAGCTGAACGTCTACACCCACGACGAGGAGGGGTTGCAGGGGGTCGCGGTCGACCCGAACTTCGCGACCAACCGCTACGTCTGGCTGTACTACTCGCCGCGGCTGAGCACCCCGTCCGGCGACGCCCCCTCCAGCGGCTCACAGTCGCAGTTCGACCAGTGGAAGGGGCACCTGAACCTCTCCCGCTTCACGCTCAAGTCCGACGACACGCTGGACCTGAGCAGTGAGAAGGTCGTGCTGGAGGTGGCCAACGACCGGGGCATGTGCTGCCACGTGGGTGGTGACATCGACTTCGACGCGGCCGGGAACCTCTACCTGACCACGGGCGACGACAGCAACCCGTTCGAGTCGGCCGGATACTCGCCGCTGGACGAGCGCACGGACCGCAACCCGCAGTACGACGTGCAGCGCACCGCGGCCAACACCAACGACCTGCGGGGCAAGCTGCTGCGGATCAAGCCGCAGCCGGACGGGACGTACACGATCCCGAGCGGGAACCTGTTCCCGCCGGGCACGGCCAAGACGCGCCCGGAGATCTACGCGATGGGGTTGCGCAACCCGTTCCGGATGAGCGTGGACAAGGCCACCGGGGTGGTCTACCTGGGCGACTACGGACCGGACGCGGGGTCGACCAACTCCAACCGCGGGCCGCAGGGGCAGGTGGAGTTCAACCGCATCACCAGCGCGGCGAACCTCGGGTGGCCGTACTGCACCGGGTCCAACAGCACGAACGAGACCTACAACGAGTGGAACTTCGCCACCAACAGCACCGGCCCCAAGTACAACTGCTCGGGCGGTCCGACCAACAACTCCTTCCGCAACACCGGGCTCACCACGCTCCCGGCGGCCAAGCCGGCCTGGATCCGGTACGGAGGGGACGCAGGTTCGCCGCCGGAGTTCGGCGGCGGGTCCGAATCGCCGATGGGCGGTCCGGTCTACCGCTACGACCCGAACCTGAACTCCTCGGTGAAGTTCCCCCAGGCGCTGGACGGACGGTTCTTCGCCGGTGAGTACGGCCGCAAGTGGATCAAGGCCATCGAGGTCCGCTCCGACGGCGGGTACGGCGAGATCAGCGCGTTCCCCTGGTCGGGGACGCAGGTGATGGACATGGCCTTCGGCCCGGACGGCGCGCTGTACGTCCTGGACTACGGCACCGGCAGCAACAACCAGGCGCTGTACCGGGTCGAGTACATCGGCAAGGCCAACCGCAACCCGATCGCCAAGGCCTCGGCGGACAAGACCTCCGGCGCGGCGCCGCTGACGGTCAACTTCTCCTCCTCGGGCAGCTCCGACCCCGAGGGCGGCGCGCTGAGCTACTCCTGGGCGTTCGGGGACGGGACCACCTCCACGGCGGCCAACCCGAGCAAGACCTACAACACCAACGGCACCTACACCGCGACGCTGACCGTCCGTGACCCGCAGGGGCTGACCGGCACGGCGAGCGTGACCGTGAACGTGGGCAACACCGCGCCGTCGGTCGCGTTCACCTCGCCGGTGGAGGGGCAGTTGTTCTCCTTCGGCGACACCGTGCCCTTCCAGGTCTCCGTGTCCGACCCCGAGGACGGGACGATCGACTGCTCGGCGGTGACGGTCACCTACTTCCTGGGGCACGACAGCCACGCCCACCAGATCACCTCCAAGTCCGGGTGTTCCGGGTCGATCGCGGTGCCGGTCGACGGTGAGCACGACTCGGCGGCCAACATCTACGGGGTGCTGCAGGCGACCTACACCGACAAGGGCGGCCTGACCACCACCGTCGTCCGCACGCTGCAGCCGCGGCACCGCCAGGCCGAGCACTTCGGCGCCCAGCAGGGCGTGCAGACGGCCGACCACACCACCGCCGAGGGCGGCAAGACCGTCGGCTTCACCGACGACGGCGACTGGATCTCCTTCACCCCCTACAACGTCTCCAACGCCACGCGCATCACCGCGCGGGTGTCGTCCGGTGGCGTCGGCGGCCGGCTGGAGGTGCGGGCGGGCTCCGCGACCGGCACGCTGCTGGGCACGGTGAACGTGTCGCCCACCGGCGGCTGGGAGACCTTCGCCGACGTGTCGGCGAACCTCAGCGGCGCGCCGGCCGGGACCACCACGCTGTATCTGGTGTTCCGCGGGGCGACCGGGCAGGGGTACCTGTTCGACCTGGACGCCTTCACCCTCGACACCGGCACCTCCAGCTCTCCCTCGCCGTCCCCGTCCCCGTCCGCGTCTCCGTCGGCCTCGCCGACTCCGCCCGCGGGTGGGACGACCTCGATCAAGGGCGTGCCGTCGGGCCGGTGTCTGGACGTCAACGGCGCCTCGCAGAGCAACGGCGCGACGGTGCTGATCTGGGACTGCAACGGCCAGAACAACCAGAAGTGGACCTCCACCAGCGCGTCCGAGCTGCGCGTCTACGGCAACAAGTGCCTGGACGTGAACGGCGGCGGCACGGCGGACGGCACCGCGGTCATCATCTGGGACTGCAACGGCCAGAACAACCAGAAGTGGCGCTTCAACTCCGACGGCACGATCACCGCGGTCGGCGCGAACAAGTGCCTGGACGTGGCGAGCAGCGGCACCGCCAACGGCACGAAGGTGCAGATCTGGTCGTGCACCGGCGCCAGCAACCAGAAGTGGACCCGCGTCTGACGCCGTCTCGCAGGCCACTCCCCATCAACCGATCCACCACCTGATGCGACGCCCGGCACGGCCCCGCCCTCGACGAGGAGGGACGGGGACCGCGCCGGGCGCCGCGACGAAAGGACATCCATGCTGCGACATCTGACCCCCGCCGCGCCCGGGCGCGGTGCGGGAGGCGACCGGAAGGCGTCGGTGCTGCGACGCCTGTCGGCGACCGCGGTGGCGTTCACCGCCGCCGCCGCCGCGATGGTGGTCCCCGCCACCCACGCCCAGGCCGCCGCCTTCAAGGTGCTGGTGTTCTCCAAGACGGCCGCGTTCCGGCACGACTCCATCCCCGCCGGCATCCAGGCCATCCGTGAACTCGGCGCCGCCAACGACTTCGCCGTGGACGCCACGGAGGACGCGAACGCGTTCACGTCGGGCAACCTCGCGCAGTACAAGGCCGTGGTGTTCCTCAGCACCACCGGCGACGTCCTCAACGCCACCCAGCAGACCGCCTTCCAGTCGTACGTCGACGGCGGGGGCGGTTACGTCGGCGTGCACTCGGCGTCCGACACCGAGTACGACTGGCCCTACTACGGGCAGCTGATGGGCGCCTGGTTCAAGGACCACCCGGCGATCCAGCAGGCCACCCTCAAGGAGGAGGACCGCGCGCACGCGGCCACCGCCCATCTCGGCCAGACCTGGACGCGCACCGACGAGTGGTACAACTACCGCACCAACCCGCGCGCCAACGTGCACGTGCTGCAGAGCCTGAACGAGAGCAGCTACAGCGGCGGGAACATGGGCGACCACCCGGTCACCTGGTGCCACCCGCAGGCGTCCGGCCGGTCGTTCTACACCGGTCTCGGGCACACCCAGGAGTCGTACGCCGATTCCAACTTCCGCACCCTGCTGCTCGGCGGCATCCGCTACGCGGCCAAGGCCACGAACGCCGACTGCCGTCCGGAGACCGGCTACACGGCCCTGTACAACGGGTCGACCTCCGGCTGGACGCAGGCCGGGCCCGGCTCGTTCACCAACAGCGACGCCACGCTGACCTCCCAGGGCGGCATGGGCATGCTGTGGTACAACGCCAAGGAGTTCGGCTCCTACTCCCTCAAGCTCGACTGGAGGATGACCGGCGACTCCAACTCCGGCGTGATCGTCGGGTTCCCGGCCACCAGCGACCCCCAGACGGCCCTCGACACGGGGTACGAGGTCCAGATCGACGCCACCGACACCGCGGACAAGACGACCGGGGCGATCTACGGCGTCAAGTCGGCCGATCTCGCCGCACGTGACGCGGCGCTGAACCCGCCGGGTCAGTGGAACACCTACGAACTGCTCGTCGAGGGCGAGCGGCTGCAGGTCTTCCTGAACGGCAGCAAGATCAACGACTTCACCAACACGAACCCGGCGCGATCCCTGCAGCAGGGATACATCGGCATCCAGAACCACGGGTCCGGCAACGTGGTGGCCTACCGGAACATCCGCATCAAGGAACTGAGCGGCCCGTCGCAGTCCCCCTCGCCCTCCCCGTCCCCCTCGCCGTCCGCTTCTCCGTCCGCGTCGCCGACCCCGCCCACGACGAGCACGACCGCTCTGCGGGGTGTGGCGTCGGGCCGGTGCCTGGACGTCAACGGCGCCTCGCAGTCGAACGGCGCGCAGGTGCTGATCTGGGACTGCAACGGCGGGAACAACCAGAAGTGGACCTCCACCAGCGCGACTGAGCTGCGCGTTTACGGCAACAAGTGCCTCGACGTCAACGGCGGCGGCACCGCCAACGGCACCGCGGTCATCATCTGGGACTGCAACGGCCAGAACAACCAGAAGTGGCGCTTCAACTCCGACGGCAGCATCACCGCCGTCGGCGCGAACAAGTGCCTGGATGTCAGCGGCACCGCCAACGGCACAAAGGCCCAGATCTACACATGTAACGGTCAGAACAACCAGAAGTGGACTCGTGTCTGACGCCATCAGTCCCATCCGGGGAGCGGTGGGATATGCGGAGGCCTCCTCCGCCTCGCCGCACCCGGCCTGATTTTCGGCGCGGCCCTGATCAGGGCCGCGCCGGTTTTTTGGTAAGGCGGAGGCATGTGCTGATTCGGGGGATTTTCTCCCGATGGTGCCAGGAGTCCCTTTTCCCATGTCAGGAGCGCGCGGCTGTTCGCCCCAGGGGCGGGTCCGCAGGTATGAAAAGGGGTCCGGCAGGCCTCGGCAAGAGCGTGAAAGTTTCATACTCATTTCGTCCACGACCCTGGACGGAAGATCTCCGATGGCTGTGGAGTGGAGGGTCCCCGGTCGCCATGACACGGTCATTGTCCTGTGAAAGGGCAACTTCCGCAGGAGGGTGGCGAAACTTTGGTGCGGAACGGGAGAAGAAGTCTCCATGGCACGAAAATAAGCGTGCTTGACAACAGAAGTTTGGTAGACCTATTTTCTTCCCGAATCGGTTCGTCCGCTCCCTGTGACCAGGCTGAATCCCTTCCCGAGTCACCCGCCGTCCACCGGAGCGGAACGCGCACCGGCCGGCCGCCAGGTCCTCCTCCCCGGCGGCCGGCCGGGTGAACCGTGCGCCCGGCTCGGCACGAGTCCCACCCCCCGTTTAGGAGATCCCCGTGCATGACTCCCCACCCCCTGCGGCGCGGGGGCTCGTCCCGGCCGGACCGGCACGACGTCCCGGAGGGCGGGCCGCGTGCTGAGGATGACCGGCATCGGCAAGAGCTTCCTGGGCGTCCGGGTGCTCGGCGGTGTCGACCTGGAGGTGTCCGCCGGCGAGGTCCACGCGGTGGTGGGGGAGAACGGCGCGGGCAAGTCGACGCTCATGAAGATCCTCGCCGGCGTGCACGCGCCGGACGAGGGGACGATCGAGATCGACGGCCGGAGCGTGACGTTCGGGCATCCGATCGAGGCGCAGCGGGCCGGGGTGGCGATCATCTACCAGGAGCTCACCCTGCTGCCGGAGCGGACGGTCGCCGAGAACGTCTTCCTCGGCCGGGAGCCCGTCCGGCGGGGACTGGTCGACCGGGCGGCGATGGAGTCGGCGACCGACGAGCTGCTGAAGTCTCTCGGCGAGGAGTCGTTCGGGCCGCGCGATCTCGTCCGGCGGCTCTCGGTCGCGCGGCAGCAGGTCGTCGAGATCGCCAAGGCGCTGTCGCTGAACGCCCGGATCGTGGTGATGGACGAGCCGACCGCCCCCCTCGCCGACCACGAGGTGGAACTGCTCTACACGCTGGTGCGGCGGCTCACCGCGCGCGGCATCGCGGTCCTCTACGTCTCCCACCGGCTCCGCGAGATCTTCGACCTCGCCGACCGGATCACCGTGCTCAAGGACGGCGCCCGGGTCACCACCGCGGAGGCGTCGAGCCTGGACACCGCGGGCCTGGTCCGTCTGATGGTCGGCCGGGAGCTCGACTCGTACTATCCGCCCCGCGCGGCCGGACCACCCGGAGAGGTGATCCTGAGCGTACGCGGCGGCGGCAACGCCCGGCTCCACGACATCGATCTCGACCTGCGCGCCGGGGAGATCGTGGGGGTGGCCGGGCTGCAGGGCTCGGGCCGCACCGAGCTGGCCAAGGCGCTGTTCGGCGCGGAGCCCTTCACCAGCGGCGAGATGACGCCCCGCCGTCCCCGCTCGGTCCGCGAGGGCATCGCCGCGGGGATCGGCCTGGTCACCGAGGACCGCAAGGCCGAGGGGCTCCTGCCCAACCAGCGGGTGCGCGACAACGCCCTGCTCGTCGCCCGGGCCACCGGAGCGCCTCGCACCGGTGTCGAGCGGCTGCTCGAACGCGTGCGGCTCAGCCCGCCCCGGCCCGCCCAGGAGGTCCGGCTGCTGTCCGGGGGCAACCAGCAGAAGGTCGTGCTGGCCAAGTGGATGACGGTGGCGCCGCGCGTGCTGCTGTTCGACGAACCCACCCGCGGCGTCGACGTCGGCGCCAAGGCCGCCATCCACGACCTGATGCGTGAGCTCGCCCGGGACGGCATGGCCGTCCTGATGATCTCCTCCGAGCTGCCCGAGCTCATCGGCATGAGCGACCGCATCGTGGTGCTGCGGGACGGCCGCCTCGTCGGAGAGCTGCCCGCGGGCTCCACCGAGGAGGCCGTGATGCGCCTGGCGGCCGCGTCATGACCCAGCAGCTGAAACTCGGGCGCGTGCCCGCCGGAGGCTCGTTGCTCCGCAGAATCTCGGCCGACCGGCCCGCGCGGCCCGTCTACGTCGCGCTGGTCCTGCTCGTCGTGCTCGGCTGGCTGGTCTTCGCCCTGGACGGCGGGACGTTCCTCGGCCAGGAGAACATCGTCGGCATCCAGCAGCGGTCGGCGGCGCTGGGCATCGTCGCGGTCGGCCAGACGCTGGTGATCCTGGCCGGCAGCCTGGACCTCTCGGTCGCCTACCTGATCAGCCTGACCTCGCTGGTCACCGCCGAGATCATGGCGGGCGCCGACACAGGAGTCCCGGCCGCGGTCGCCGCGGCGCTGGCGGTGAGCGCGCTGATCGGGCTGGTGAACGGCCTGATCGTCACCCGGCTCCGGGTGCACGCCTTCATCGCCACCCTCGGGGTCGCGCTGGTCGTCAGGGGCGCGCTGGACGCGCGGTACGACGGACCGGCCGGCAGCGTGCCCGAGTCCTTCCAGCATCTCGGGTACGACCGGATCGGGCCGCTGCCGGTGTCGGCGCTGCTGTGGGCCGCGGTGGCGGCGGGCGCGTGGCTCCTGCTCAGCCGGACCCGGCTGGGCTACCGGATCTACGCCGTGGGCGGGGACGCCGAGGTGGCGCGTCTCTCCGGGGTGCGCACCGAGCGGGTGGTGGTCATCGCCCACGTGCTCTGCTCGGTCTGCGCCGGGATCGCCGGGCTGCTGCTCGCCTCCCGGCTCGGGGCGGGCGCGCCGACGGTCGGCACCGACGGCGGGTACGACCTGGAGTCGATCGCGGCGGTGGTGCTCGGCGGGACCGCGCTGGCCGGAGGCCGCGGCGGGGTGGCCGGGACCGTCGGCGGAGTCCTGCTCCTGGCCGTCCTCGACAGCATCTTCAACCAGCTTGAGGTCAACTCCTTCGCCAAGGACGTCGTACGGGGCGTGATCCTGGTGGCCGCCCTGGCGATCTACGCCCGCGGAAGGCGGACCAGATGAGACGAGCGCTACCGATCTTCGTGGTGCTGGCCGGGCTGCTGGTCGCGATCGCGGTCGTCAACCCGTACTTCCTGGAGCCGCCCGCCTTCCTCGCCTTCGTCAAACGGGCCGCGCCGCTGGTGATCCTCGCGGCCGGGCAGTACTTCGTCATCGTGTCCGGCGAGTTCGACCTGTCGGTCGGCTCCCTCGTCACCGCCGAGGTGGTGATCGCCGCCCGGCTCATCGACGGCTCGGCGGAGGCGACCTGGCCCGTGCTGGCCCTGATGATCGCGTTCGGGCTGATCGTCGGGCTGGTCAACGGGGCCGTCACCACCCTGCTCCGCGTCCCGTCGTTCATCACGACGCTCGGCATGCTGCTGATCCTGTCGGGAGCGGTCTTCCTCTGGACGGGCGGGTCGCCCCGGGGCGCGCTGTCCGAGCAGTTCCGCCAGCTGGGCCGGGGGAGCCTCGGCCCGGTGCCCTGGTCGGTCCTGATCCTCGTCGTGGTGGCGGCGGCCGCCGTCTGGGCGACGCGCGCCCGGTTCGGCCACACGCTCGTCGCGGCCGGGGACAACGACCGCGCCGCTGCGCTGTCCGGGGTCCGGGTCGCCCGGGTCCGGACGGTGGCGTTCATGATCTCCGGGCTGTCCGCGGCGGTCGCCGCGATCCTGCTCGGCGGCTTCGCGGGAGTGTCCGCGCAGGTCGGCAAGGGCCTGGAGTTCCAGGCCATCACCGCTGTGGTGCTCGGTGGCGTGGCCCTCGGAGGCGGTCGCGGTTCCGTGACCGCCGCGATGGCGGGCGCCTTCACTCTGGAGGCGCTGTTCACCCTGCTCAACCTGTACGGCATCTCGGGGGCGCTGGAGCCGGCCGTACAGGGCGTGATCATCATCGCCGCGGTGGCGCTGGGAGCCGTGCGCTTCCCACGCGCGAGAGCCGCGGCTGCCTCATAAGGGAAGGAAGACGATGCTTTCATATTCGCGGCGGTTCCTCGCCGCCGCCGCGCTCGCCGTGCTGACGCTGCCGGTGGCGGCGTGCACCAGCGACAAACCCGCGCCCTCCGCCTCCGGGGCGCCTTCCGGGGCGCCGGCCGGATCCGCCGGACCGGCGGACAAGGGCACCGGGGAGCAGTCGAAGTTCTTCGTGCAGGCCGACTACGACGCCCAGATGGCGATGCGCAAGGCCCAGCCGACCGGCCCGTCGGATAAGCCGTGGGAGCAGAGCATCGATCCCCAGCTCATCGACACCGCCAAGTACAAGAAGGCCGGGCCGTACCACCTGTGCTTCTCCAACGCCGCGGTCGACAACCCGTGGCGGCAGGTCGGCTGGAAGACCATGCAGGCGGAGGTCGCCCAGCACAAGGAGATCACGAAGTTCACCGCCCTGGACGCCGAGGGCAAGGACGACAAGCAGATCTCCGACATCGCGGAACTGACGGGGAAGGGCTGCGACGCGCTGATCGTCTCGCCCAACACCACGGCCACGCTGACCCCCGCGGTGTCCGGCGCCTGCCCGAAGGTGCCGGTCATCGTGTTCGACCGGGGCGTCCAGACCGACTGCCCGGTGACCTTCATCAAGCCGATCGGCGGCTACGCCTTCGGCGCCGCGGCGGCCGAGTTCCTCGTCGACAAGGTGCCGGCCGGCGGCAAGATCCTGGCGCTGCGCATCCTGCCCGGCGTGGACGTGCTGGAGACCCGGTGGTCGGCGGCGAAGGTGGCGTTCGACAAGAGCGACCTCCAGGTCGTCGGCGTGGAGTTCACCGACGGCGACGCCGCGAAGACCAAGAGCGTGGTCAGCGACTACATCCAGCGGTACGGCAAGCTCGACGGAGTCTGGATGGACGCGGGCGCCACCGCCGTCGCGGCCGTCGAGGCGTTCGAGGACGCGGGCCAGCCCGTGCCGCCGATCAACGGCGAGGATCAGCAGGACTTCCTGAAGAAGTGGAGCGACGCGAAGCTGACCGCGATCGCGCCGACCTACCCGACGTACCAGTGGCGCACCCCCGTCATCGCGGCGCTCAAGATCCTGAAGGGCGAGCAGGTGCCGAAGGTCTGGAACCTGCCGCAGCCGGCGATCACCCAGGAGAACCTCGCCACCTACCTCAAGCCCGGCATGCCGCCGCTGCACTACGCCCTCTGCGGCTGCGAGGACCTGCCCGGCTACCCCGAGAAGTGGGGCGGCACGTCGTGATCGGGGTGAACACCTGGGTCTGGGTCTCGCCGCTCACCGGCGAGGCCCTGGCCCGCCTCGCGCCGAGGATCGCGGACTGGGGGTTCGACGTCGTCGAACTGCCGGTCGAGCATCCCGGCGACTGGGACCCGGAGGCGGCGGCGGCCCTCCTGGACGGGCTCGGGCTCGGCGCGTCGGTCGTGCTCACGATGCCGCCGGGACGCGAACTCGTCGACGCCTCGCCGCAGGTCGTCCGGGAGACCCAGGACTACCTGCGGCACTGCGTGGACGTGGCGGTGACCGTGGGCGCGCCGGCGGTCAGCGGGCCCGCGTACGCCTCGGTCGGCCGGGCCTGGCGGATGAGCCCGGACGAGCGGCGGGCGATCTACGGCGAGCTGCGGGAGAACCTGAAACCGGTCGTCGCGTACGCGGCCGAACGCGGGATCAGGATCGGCGTCGAACCGCTCAACCGGTACGAGACCAGCGTCATCAACACGGTGGAGCAGGCACTCGACGCGCTCCCGGAGGAGTGCGGGCTCGCCCTCGACACCTACCACCTGAACATCGAGGAGAAGGACCCCCTCGCGGCCGTCCGCCTGGCGGGCGGCAGGATCGCCCACCTCCAGGTGTGCGGGACCGACCGCGGCGCCCCGGGCGCCGACCATTTCGACTGGCCGGGCTTCGCCGCGGCCGTCCGCGACGTGGGCTACGCCGGCCCTCTCGTGATCGAGTCCTTCACCGCCGACAACAAGACCATCGCCACCGCCGCGTCCGTCTGGCGTCCCCTGGCCCCCAGCCAGGACGCCCTCGCCACCGACGGCCTCGCCTTCCTCCGCACCCTCACGAGCTGACCGGAGAACCCCGACCACGAACCCCACCGACCCCCGCAACTCCGACCCCTTCCGGTAACCCCCCAGGAGATCCTTCATGCGAAGATCACGCCTGATCCCCGCACTGGCCGCGGCCATGCTGGGGCTGCTGCTGTCCGCGGTGCCACTGGTGGCACACGCGGCGGCGCCACAGTTCAAGGTGCTGCTGTTCAGCAAGACCGCGAGCGGCGCCTACCGGCACGACTCCATCTCCGCCGGCATCGCGATGTTCCAGCAGCTGGCGACGGACAACAACTTCCAGCTGGACGCGAGCGAGAACTCCTCCGTCTTCACCACGTCGAACCTCAACAACTACGACGCGGTGATCATGCTCCAGACGTCGGGCATGGTGTGGGACAACGACGCGCAGCGTCAGGCCATGCAGGCCTACGTGCGCAGCGGCCGCGGCGTCGTGGCGATCCACAACGCCGTCGACATGAACATCGAGTCGCAGTTCCCCTGGTGGGACCAGACCGTGCTGGCCGGCGCGCACATGACGCAGCACTCGTCGATCGTGCAGGGCACCGCCAAGGTCGCCGACAAGGTCCACCCCTCGACCAAGGGCCTGCCGGACCGGTGGACCCGCACCGAGGAGTGGTACAACTTCGACAAGAACATGCGCGGCTCGGTGCACGTCCTGGTCACCGCGGACGAGACCACCTATGATGCGGGCGCGAACAAGATGGGCGCCGACCACCCGATCTCCTGGTGTCACAACCCGGAGGGCGGCCGGGTGTGGGCCACCGCGATGGGCCACAACGCGTCCTCCTACTCGGAGCCGCTGTTCAAGCAGCACCTGCTGGGCGCGGTGAAGTGGGCGGCGGGCGCGGAGCCCGGCGACTGCGGCGGCACGATCACGGCCCGCTTCCAGAAGGTGACCCTCGACGGCGCGCCGGACCAGCCGATGGAGCTGGACGTGGCGGCCGACGGCCGGGTCTTCTACATCTCGCGCTCGGGCAAGGTCAACCTGATCCCCGCAGGCGGCGGCAGCACTCGCGTCATCGGCACCCTGTCCGTGTACGATGGCGGCGAGGACGGCGGCATCGGGATCGCGCTCGACCCGAACTTCGCCAACAACGGCTGGATCTACATCAACTACTCGCCGTCCAACGGCGGTGAGGTGAACCGGGTGTCCCGGTTCACCTTCAACGGCACCAGCCTCGACCTCAGCAGCGAGAAGAAGATCATCGAGGTTCCGGCGTTCCGCAACGTCGACGAGCCGGGTCACACCGGCGGCTACATCGCGTTCGGCCCGGGCGGCAACCTCTACATCGCCCCCGGTGACGACACCAACCCCAACGCCTCCAGCGGCTACGCCCCGATCGACGAGCGGCCGGGCCGGGAGCACTACGACGCCCAGCGGTCCGCGGCCAACACCAACGACCTGCGCGGCAAGATCCTGCGCATCCACCCCGAGTCCGACGGCACCTACACGATCCCGTCCGGCAACATGTTCGCGCCGGGCACGGCCAAGACGCGGCCCGAGATCTACGCGATGGGCTTCCGCAACGCGTTCCGCTTCGCGGTCGACAAGGTCACCGGCTGGCTCTCCGTGGGCGACTACGGCCCGGACGCCGGCAGCGCCAACTCCAACCGCGGCCCCGAGGGCACGGTCGAGTGGAACCTGATCAAGCAGCCCGGTTTCTACGGCTGGCCGTACTGCACCGGCAACAACACGCCGTTCAACGACTTCAACTTCTCCACCAACACCTCGGGGGCGAAGTTCAACTGCTCGGCGCCGGTCAACGACTCGCCCAACAACACCGGCCTGACCAACCTGCCGGCCGCCAAGCCCGCGACCGTCTGGTACAACTACCACGCCTCGGCGGAGTTCCCTGAGATCAACTGCTGTGGCGGCGCGGCCCCCATGGGCGGCCCGTTCTACCGCTACGACGCGGCCAGCACCTCCGACCGCAAGTTCCCCGAGTACTTCGACGGCGGGACCTTCCTGTACGAGTGGAGCCGCAACTTCGTCAAGGAGTTGCGCCTCGACTCCTCCGGCAACCTCCTGAAGATCAACCCGTTCGTGGCGAACATCGCCCCGCACGCGCCGATCGACATGAAGTTCGGCCCGGACGGCGCGCTCTACATGGCCGACTGGGGCAACGGCTTCGGCCACGCGAACACCGACGACGCCATCTACCGCATCGACTACGTCGTCGGCAACCGCGCACCCATCGCCAAGGCGAGCGCCAGCCCCGACTCGGGCGCCGCGCCGCTGACGGTCGCGTTCTCCTCGGCCGGCTCGTCCGACCCCGACGGCGAGGCGATCACCTACAGCTGGGACTTCGGCGACGGCACCACCTCCACCGCGGCCAACCCGACGAAGACCTACAACGCCAACGGCACCTACACCGCCAAGCTGACCGTACGGGACTCGAGCGGGAAGACGGGCAGCATCACGCTGACCATCGCCGTCGGCAACACCCGTCCCAAGGTCGTCTTCTCGGCGCCGCCGGACGGCGGGTTCATCAACTTCGGCGACCGGGTGTCCTACACGGTCAACGTCACCGACCCCGAGGACGGCACCGTCGACTGCTCCAAGGTCAACGTGTTCACCGCCCTCGGCCACGACCAGCACGCCCACGACACCGGCCAGTTCACCGGGTGCTCCGGGACGGTCACGACGACCGCCTCGGGTCACGACGAGGCGGCCAACGTCTACTACGTCCTGGGCGCGTCCTACACCGACAAGGGCGGCCTGAAGGGCGACGCCGGCATCACCCTGCAGCCCAAGCACAAGCAGGCCGAGCACTTCAACGGCTCCAGCGGCATCCGGGTCGTCGACGAGGCCGGCGCCGAGGGCGGCAGGCGCGTCGGCGACATCTCCAACGGCGACTGGATCTCCTACACGCCGGTCAACCTGTCGGGGATCGACTCGGTGTCCTTCCGCGTGTCGGCGCCGTCCAGCACCGGGGCCTCCATCGAGCTGCACGCCGGCTCGCCGACCGGGACGCTCGTCGCCTCCAGCTCGGTGCCGTCGACCGGGGGATGGAACAACTACGTCTCCCTCCCGTCGGTGGCGGTCACCAACCCGGGTGGCACCGGCGACCTCTACGTCGTGTTCAAGGGGTCGACGGCGAACTCGTTCGACTTCGACTCGCTGACCTTCAACGGCAAGGGTGTCGGCCAGGACGGGGGCACCTCCTCGCCCTCTCCGTCGCCGTCGCCCTCCGTCTCGCCGTCCGCTTCTCCGTCCGCGTCGCCGACCCCGCCCACGGGTGGGACGAGCTCGCTGCGGGGTGTGGCGTCGGGCCGGTGCCTGGACGTCAACGGCGCTTCGCAGACCAACGGCGCTACGGTGCTGATCTGGGACTGCAACGGAGGGAACAACCAGAAGTGGACCTCCACCAGCGCCACTGAGCTTCGCGTCTACGGCAACAAGTGCCTCGACGTGAACGGCGCGGGCACGGCGGACGGCACCGCGGTGATCATCTGGGACTGCAACGGCCAGAACAACCAGAAGTGGCGCCTGAACTCCGACGGCACGATCACCGCGGTCGGGGCGAACAAGTGCCTGGACGTGGCCGGCAGCGGCACCGCCAACGGCACGAAGGTGCAGATCTGGTCGTGCACCGGCGGCAACAACCAGAAGTGGACCCGCGTCTGATCGCGGAGTGACCTTCGACCCCCAATAAAAGCGGGGCCGGCCGATTCGGCCGGCCCCGCTTCTATCTGATGGGGGTCACCACGGGTGCGGTCAGGCGCAGCTGATCGCGTTGTAGGCGGCCTCGTACGAGGTGGTGCCCTGCTTGCCGCCGATCGTGGCGGTCCCGGTGACGGTCACCGTGCCCGCCGCGAGCTGCCCGGCCCGCGTGTTGAAGGACTGGTAGGCCTGCTTGGCCGGGGCCACGCCTTCGACCGTCTTGGCGCCGAACGGGGTCGTCAGGGTCACGGTCGCCGGCACCTCGGCGTCGTTGACGGCCGTGACCGCCACGTACGCCGACGTCCCCACGCAGCGGGAGGAGGCGGTCACGGTCAGCGGGACGCGCGGAGCGGGCGTGGCGATGGTCAGCTTGACCGCCTTGGCCTCCTCCACGTTGCCGGCCTTGTCGGCCGAGCGGTACCGCAGCTCGTGCTCACCAGGGCCGGAGACGGTGACCGGGCCGGCGTACGGCGTCCAGTCGCCGGCGTCCAGCGCGTACTCGGTGCGCGCCGTGCCGGACGTCTCGTCCGTCGCGGACAGGGTCACCTGCACGTCGCCGTCGTGCTCCCCGCCGTCGTTCGCCGGCGGGACCGTCGAGGTCGTGACCGGCGCCGTGGCGTCGATCCTGGCCGTGACGGTCCTGATCTCCTCCACGTTGCCCGCCTTGTCGGCCGAGCGGTACGCCAGCGCGTGCGTGCCGTCGCCGGACAGGACGACCGGAGCGGCGTACCGCGTCCAGGCGCCGCCGTCCAGCCTGTACTCGGTGCGGTCGAGCCCGCTGCCCTTCGCCTCGTCGGCGGCGGTCAGCGTGACCTTGACCTGACCGGTGAACCAGCCGCCGGCCGGCCGCGCCGGGTCGGTCGTCACGCTCGTCACCGGGGCGGTCCTGTCGGCCGGCTGCTTGGCGATCAGGGCCTTGGCGAGGTCCTTGAGCGCCTGGATCAGCGCGGCCTGCTCCGGGTCCGACTTCTTCAGCGGCAGCGTGGCGGCGCCCAGCAGCAGCGCCGAGGCGGCCTGCCACTGGGACTTGCGGCTGAGCTGCTCGGCCAGGTCGATCGCCGCCTTCACCGAGGTGGCGGCGCCCTTGCTCATCTTGCCCGTGCGCGACGCCTGCGCGTAGCGGGCCCGGACGAGGTCGAAGCTCGGCTCCCAGGTCAGCTTCGGCTGGGCCTGGGTGTTGAACTTGCCGAGCCGCACGCTCGCGGCCGCGTTGATCTCGGCCTGGTCGAGGAACTGGCTCGGCGTCAGCTTGAAGGCGTCGAAGCCGCGGGCGATCTCGTTGCCGTAGATGTGGCCGTTGTACCAGTAGGCCGACCAGTATCCGCCGAGCGCCAGCGACGTGGCGTTGATCGGGCCGCGGTCGAAGAAGGCGATCTCCTTCGGGTTGCGGGAGTCGGTGAAGTCGAACGCCGACAGCCCGCCCTGGTACCAGGCCTGGACCATGATGTCGCGCCCGGGGACCGGGACCAGCGAGCCGTTGTGCGCGACGCAGTTCTCCGTGGTCGTCTGCGGCGCGGGGAGCTTGTAGTAGCTGCGGAACTGCAGCTTGCCGCCGACGATGTCGTAGATGGCGTTGGCGCCCCACGACGGCTCGTCGGTGACCCGGCACCGCGCGCCCGAGCCGCCGCCCCACTCGTCGGTGAAGACGACCTTGGTGCCGTCGTTGTTGAAGGTGGCGGAGTGCCAGTAGGCGTAGTTCGGGTCCGAGACCGCGTCCAGCCGCTTCGGGTTCGACGGGTCGGAGATGTCGATCAGGATGCCGTTGCCCGCGCAGGCTCCGGCGGCCAGCCCGATCTCCGGGTACGCCGTGATGTCGTGGCAGTGGTTGGTGACCGGCTGCGGAGACCAGTTGGTGCCCGACGGGTGCTGCTGGGTGGGCGGGGTGTTCTGCAGCCCGTTGACGGCCCCGGTGGCCGCGTCGGCGAACAGCCGGGGCCGGCTGACGACCGCCGCGTTCTGCGGGGCGGCCAGCGGCACCCGGATGACGTCGATCCTCCACAGCGACGTGCCGGGGTCGGTCGCCGCGGTGTTGGCGCAGCCCGCGAGCTCCTGACCCGAGCGCACGCCGGCCGTGCCGGAGACGTAGACGTAGACGTTCTCCGGCTCGTTCTTGCTGGTCACCAGCGAGTGGGTGTGCGAGCCGCGGCAGGTCTGCACCGCCGCGACCTGCACCGGCCGGCTGATGTCGCTGATGTCGAAGACGCGCACGCCGCGGAACCGGTCGGGGTTGACCGTGCCGCTCGCGCCCTGCGTGCCGCAGTCGACGCGGCCGCGGGTCTCCTCCACCGACATGAACAGCAGGTTCCCGTACACCGACAGGTCGCCCTGCCCGCCGGGGCAGATGACCGACGTCTTCAGCACGGGGCTGCCGCCGTTGGAGATGTCGTAGATGTTGAAACCCTGGTAGTTGCCGGAGAAGGCGTAGTCGCCGGCGAAGGCCAGGTCGGAGTTGGCGTAGGAGGCGTTCCCCGGATTGGAAGGCTGGACGAACCCTTCCGGTTTGTCCAGATGGGTCAGCAGTTGAACGTTGCCGGCGGCCTCCTGGGCGTCCAGCCAGCCCGCGCCGAGACCGACGCGGGGGTCGGTGTCGGCCGTGGCCGCCGTCGCGGTGGACGCCAGCCCCAGGAGCATCGCTCCCGTAGTGGTGATGATTCCCAGCCTGCGTAGTCGAGCGCGTCCCCCACGCGCCAAACGGCTACTCGTCACGGGCCGTTTCCCTTTCTTTACGGCACCTCCTCCCCTGAGCCGGCGCGTGGCCGGTGGACGACCAGGGGCCTGGCCGGTGCCTCCGTACGAGGCCGGCGTGGGGGGAAGATCCCATTGGTGGTTCCCGCGAACTGTAACGGAAAGGATTTTGATGTTCCATAGGACGACATATCTGATTATTCCGGACACGCAGCTCACGGCATTTGAAAGCGGTTACCGTGACGCATTCGTTGCATAAGTTGCGGTATCTGACCAGGGCTGTGGGGGTGCCGGCGAAAGTCCGGCGAACGTCCAGCACGGACGGGGGGCGACGAGGTGAGACGCGCCGCCGCGTCCGGCCGGACCCGGTCGGCTTCGCGGCACCGGCCGGTGAATCTTGGTATGTGAAACCCCCCTCCCGAAGAGGTTGAACCGTAAATTACAGTGATCGCGCAGTCAACTCCCAGACACAAGAAGTCAGGAGGTCCTGTGAAATCACCCCATCGTGCCGTCAGGCTGGCACTCGGCCTGACGACCGGACTGGCGCTGACGCTGGCCGGTGCCCCGCCGGCCTCGGCGGCGACGTGGACGCTGAACGACATCCATCAGCAGACGTGCGTCACATCGCGCTTCGGTCACCCGGGCACGTACTTCCTGGCCCAGGTCACCGGAACCTGGTCGGCGAACATCACACTCGGACTGACCGACCTGCCCTCCGGTTCCACCGTCATGGGCGGCTTGATCGGCGGCCCGGGATCGAACAGCGACCCGACGCTCGTGAACGGTTTCGTCGGGGTGTCGATCGCGCCGGCTCCCGTCGGCACCTACACCGCGCACCTGGTGGCATCGGACGGAACGGTGACCCAGACCAACCCGATCACGATCCACGTGAAGGACAGCTGCCCCTGATTCGCGGAGGACGTCCCGACCGCGCAGGCCGCCGGAGCAGTCCGCTGTCTCCGGCGGCCGGCCGAGGACCGTCGCGGGGTCGCCGTCGGCGGGCCGTGGCCTCCCCTTATGCCGATCGTTGATGCAGCCGTCTGGAACGTCTTCGCCGAACCGGGCGGCGCGGTCGGAGGTTTCCCTTCCCCACCTGCGGGTATGCGCGCGGATCTGCTCATAGCCGCTCGGGGAGGAACGCGCCGCATGGATGCCAGCAAGCCCGCCAAGGTCGTCAAGGACGTCGTGGAGAACGCCGCCGAGAAGGTCGCCGAGTTTCTGACGCCGGACGTCCCCGGTTCGCCGGGCAGCGCCCCCGCGACCCTGGAGGAGCCGACCACGCCGCACGACCCGTTGCCGCCCAAGAAGGAGCAGGGCGCTCCCGCGACCGTCACGCCGACCGGGGCGGAGACCGGCGCGCCCGCCGCCGCCAAGGCCCAGCAGGGTGCCCACCTCACCACCGCGCAGGGGGCGCGGCTGCGCGACACCGACCACTCGCTGAAGGCGGGCGAGCGCGGCCCGACCCTGCTGCAGGACCACCACCTGCGCGAGAAGATCACCCACTTCGACCACGAGCGCATCCCCGAGCGCGTCGTCCACGCCCGGGGCGCCGGCGCTCACGGCGTGTTCGAGGCGTACGGCACCGCCGAAACGGTGACAAAGGCCGGTTTCCTCAAGAAGGGCAGGAAGACCGACGTCTTCGTGCGGTTCTCCACCGTCCTCGGCTCGCGCGGCTCGGCCGACACGGTCCGCGACACCCGGGGCTTCGCGACGAAGTTCTACACCGACGAGGGCACCTTCGACCTCGTCGGCAACAACATCCCGGTCTTCTTCATCCAGGACGGGATCAAGTTCCCCGACGTCATCCACGCGGGCAAGCCCCACCCGGACCGGGAGATCCCCCAGGCGCAGAGCGCGCACGACACGTTCTGGGACTTCGTCTCCCTGCACACCGAGGCGCAGCACCACACCATGTGGAACATGTCCGACCGCGCGATCCCGCGCTCCTTCCGGACGATGGAGGGCTTCGGCGTCCACACCTTCCGGCTCGTGAACGAGGCGGGGGAGACGGCGCTGGCCAAGTTCCACTGGAAGCCGAAGCTCGGCGTGCACTCCCTGACCTGGGAGGAGGCGCAGATGCTCGGCGGGATGGACCCCGACTTCCACCGCCGCGACCTCTACGACGCGATCGAGGCCGGCGCCTTCCCCGAGTGGGAGCTCGGCATCCAGGTCTTCCCGGACACGCCGGACGAGACCTTCGAGGGCGTCGACCTGCTCGACCCCACCAAGATCGTGCCCGAGGAGCTCGCGCCGGTGCAGGCGATCGGGCGGATGACGCTCACCCGGACGCCGACGAACTTCTTCGCCGAGGTCGAGCAGGTCGCCTTCCACCCCGGCCACCTGCCGCCGGGCATCGACGTCACCAACGACCCGCTGCTGCAGGCGCGGCTGTTCTCCTACCTCGACACCCAGATCACCCGGCTCGGCGGGCCGAACTTCGCGCAGATCCCGGTCAACCGCCCGCGCTGCCCGGTCAACGACATGCTCCGGGACGGCTTCCACCAGCACGCCGTCCACGCCGGGGTCGCGCCGTACCGGCCGAACTCCCTCGACGGCGGGAACCCGTTCGTCGCGGGCGACGCCGAGAACGCGTTCACCGACACGCCCGTCCAGGTCGCCCAGGCGCGGAAGGTCCGGGCGACCCCCGCGTCCTTCGGCGACCACTACAGCCAGGTGCGCCTGTTCTGGCTGAGCATGTCGCCGGTGGAGAAGGAGCACATCATCCGCGCCTACACCTTCGAGCTGGGCAAGTGCTACGAGCAGGCGATCAAGGAGCGCCAGCTCCAGTGCCTGGCGAACATCGACCCGGTGCTCTGCCGCGAGGTCGCCACCGGGCTGGGCCTGCCCGTGCCGGAGCCCACGCTGCCGCTCGCCGACCCGGCGCCCAGCGCCGCGCTGTCGCAGGTGGGCAAGGAGTGGCCGGCGGACGGCCGCATGGTCGGCATCGTCGCCGACGCCGCCGCCGACCTCGGCGCCGTACGCGAACTCCGCACGGCCGTGTTCGCGGCGGGCATGGTGCCGCTGGTGATCGCCCCGCACGGCGGCATGCTGGACGACGTGCCGGTGCAGCGGACCTTCGCGACCGCCCGGTCGATCGAGTTCGACGCGCTGCTGCTGGCGACGGCCCCGGCGCCGGCGCCCGGCGCCCTGCCCGCGCGCGACGCCAAGGCGGGCGCGGACGGGTCCGGCGCGGTGGACCCGCGCGTGACGCTCCTGGTCGACGAGTGCTGGCGGCACGCCAAGGCCATCGGCGCCTGGGGCGCCGGCGCGGCCGTGCTCACGCAGGCCGGGATCACCGGCGCGCCGGGAGTGGTGACCGGTGACTCCGCCACGGAGGTCCTCTCCGGCGTGCGGCGGCTGATGGCCGCCCACCGGGTCTGGGAGCGGTTCCCGGCCTCGGTCGCCTGACACCGCGCCCACGGCGCGTCCGCCCGCGGACACCCGGGACGACGAGGCATGCCCCGTCGTCCCGGGGGCAATCTGCGTTCCATGAACGTCGCAGCAGATCCCGTCCTGCAGGCCCTGGTCTTCGCCGTCGACACGGCCAGGGGACAGATGAGCGTCACCCTCGCCGTGAACGGCGCGGTCATCACCGGCATCCTCGTCTCCGCCGAGGAGTACGCCGCCACGGTCGTCGCGCAGATCCGCCGATCGCGCGCCGGGAACGGCGAGGGGGAGGGGCTCGAGGACTTCTTCACGCCCGTCGCCGAGCAGGCGAGGGAGCGCAGCGAGCGCCACGCCGCCGCGCTCGCCGGCGGGAGCGCCCCGGAACCGGAACTCCCGGCCTACCTGCACCTCGTCGACGCCTTCACGGTGACCGGAGACCATCTGCCGCAGGGCCCGGGAGCGACCTGGCGGATCCGGGTCGACGACGTCGGCGGATGGAGCGTCAATCCGATCAGCGCCCCCGGCCGGCGCGACTCCTGACCTCCCGGATCTCCCGCCTCCCGATCTCCCCGCCACCGGCGCCGGGCCACGCGTACTCGCGTGGTCCGGCGCCGGTCGGCTGTCCGGCCGGCCTGCCAAGGCGTGACGGCACTTCCCAAAACCGGGTAAACAGACTAATTTAGTAGGGAATGTAACGCTGCTCCGCCCACGCGACGGGGGGTTCCCGGCAGCGGTGAACACGCATGGAGGTCCCATGACGCAGACTCTGCCCGGCCCCGCTCTGAACGCCGACGGCTTCAGGCGTGCGCTCGCGGTGCACGCGGCGGGCGTCGTAGTGATCACAGCGCAGAGCGGGGGGGTTCCGGTGGGCCTGACCGCCACCTCGTTCTCCTCGGTGAGCCTGGACCCGCCACTTGTCTCCTTCTACGTGGATCAGGCGTCCACGACCTGGCCCTCGCTGCGCGAGGCGGACCACTTCGCGGTGAACGTGCTGACCAGCGACCAGGCCGATCTCGCCGCCCGGTTCGCGCGCAAGGGCACCGACCGGTTCGCCGAACCGACCCGGTGGCGTTCCGGACCGCTCGGGGCGCCGTTGCTGGAGGACGTCTCCGCGCACCTGATCTGCCTGCCGTACGAGCGGGTCGGCATGGGCGACCACATCCTCGTCGTCGGCCTGGTCACCCAGGCCGACCTACACGGGCCGCGGCGTCCTCTCCTCTACCATCAGGGCCGCTTCGGCCGGTTCGTCGAGCACTCGTGATCACCCGGGGACTCCCGGCCCCCTCTTCCTCTGGAGGATCATCCATGGTCTACGGCAACTCCCGTCCGGACGCCCCCGTGGTGGCGTCATGAGCTCTCTTGTGGCACTGGTCGGCAATCCACGCGGTGGCTCCCGTACGCGCCTCGCGGCGGTGGCGGCGGCAGAGGCGCTGGGCTCCCGGATCGGGCACGGCGCGCCGCCCGAGGTCGTGGACCTGTCCGCGCTCGGGCCGCACCTGTTCACCCCCGGCCCTTCGCCCAGCGTGGAGGTGGCGCTGGAACTGGTCGCGGGATCGAGTGTGCTCGTGGTGGCGAGCCCGACCTACAAGGCCACCTACACCGGGCTGCTCAAGGCGTTCCTCGACCGTCTCCCGGGCGGCGCGCTGACCGGGACGGTGGCCCTGCCGCTGCTGGTCATGGGCGACGCCCGCCACTCGCTGGCCGTCGAGCTGCACCTGCGTCCCGTGCTGGTCGAACTGGGCGCGCTCGTGCCCACCCCCGGCCTGGCGCTGCGGGAGTCCGAGATCCCCGACCTCGACCGGGTCCTCGGCGAATGGGCCGACAGGGTCGCCCCGCAGGTGACCGCACAGCTGGCCGCGCAGGCGCCGCCGGCGGTGCGGGGGAAGGTCACGGCGTGACGGTCCCGGCCGGCGCCCTGGGGGACGCGGTGGGGGACGGACTGGGAGACGGGCCGGGGAACGCCGCGGAGGCGCTCCCTGACCGCTATCCGGGTGACACCCACTGGTACGACCTGCCCGACGACGACGCCGCGCCCGAGGAGGGCGAGCACGAGACCGGAGGCCGGTGGCTCCGGTGGCGCTCCGGCTCGCGGCGCTGACCCGGGCGCCGGCGGTAAGAAAAATTGGTATTACCTACTGGGTTTGTGGGATAGTAAACCCCATGGGCAGGGACCCGATCCGCTCGTCGAGTGAGCGGGCAGAGACTCCTCTGACGGCGGCCATCATGGCGGGACGGTGGATCCGCGCGGCCGCCGTGGACGACGAGCGCGGAAGGCGGTGGCGGGCCAACCCCGACCCGTACGGCAGGCCGGCGACGGCCGGCGGGCCCGTGTCCCTGCACTCCGGGGCGGCCGGGATCGTGCTGTTCTTCCTGGAGCTCGCCGCCGGAACCGGGCACGAGGCCTACCTGGAGGACGCCCGCGCCGGCGCCCGCTACCTCGCCGCGACGTGTCCCGAGCAGGGGGACATGTCGCTGCACCACGGCCTGGCGGGCGTCGTCCTCGCGCTGGCCGAGGCGGGCTGGGCCCTCGGCGAGGAGCGGTTCGAGGCCACGGCGGTCGCGGTGGCCGACCGGATCGTGCGGAGCGCCCGCGCGTTCGACGGCGGCGGGATCGGCTGGTCGGGGGATCCCACCCTGCGGGGCGACGGCGGCGTCGTCCTCGGGCTGCTGCGCGCCGCCACCGCGCTCGGCGTGCCCGCCTACGAGGAGATGGCGGTCGAGGCGGGCCGGCGGATCGCGCGGCTGGCGGGACCCCGCGAGGAGACCGCGACGTGCCCGGTCCTTCCCGGCGAGGCGGCGGCGCCCGGCTTCCTGACCGGCGCGGCCGGAACGGCCTTCCTGCTCGCCCGCCTGTACGCCGCGACGGGCGACCGGTCGTTCCTCGACGCGGCGCACCGCGGCGCGGGCGTCGTCAGGGCCGCGGGCGTGGCGACGGGACACGGCGCCGTGGTCGGCGACTACCTGGGCTACTGCTCGGGGTCCGCCGGAGTCGCGCGCATGTTCTACGAGCTCTACCGGGTGACCGGAGACAGCGGCGAGCTCGAATGGGTGAGGCGGCTCGCCGCGGGGGTCAGGGAGTCGGGCGCGCCCTTCCGCCAGACGGCGGGCCTGTGGAACGTCGCCTGCCAGTGCTGCGGCACCGCCGGGCTGATCGAGCTGTACGTGGGCCTGTGGGCGGCGACGGGGGAGCAGGAGCACCTGGAGTTCGCCCGCAGGCTCGCCGACCACCTGATCGGCAGGGCTACGGGCTACGACGAGCGGGGATACCGCTGGTACCAGGCGTACCGGCGGCAGCGCCCCGGCGAGGTGTCGGCCGACACCGGCTACCTGACGGGGGCGGCGGGGATAGGGGCGGCGCTGCTGCACCTCGACGCGGCGGGGCAGGCGGACCGGCCGCGCCGGGTCATCCTGCTGCCCGACAACCCGTTCCCGCCCATCCCCCTGCCGGCCGTCGCCCTGCGGAGGCCGGCGAGCTAGTGGAGTGTCCGAGGCGCCGACAGCGCGGAGGTGACGTGTGGATCCACGCTTCCCGACCACGACCACGACCACGACCACGACGGGCGACCGGGCGCCGGGCGACCGGGGGACGGGCCGGCGCGCGCCCGGAGCGGGAGAGCCGTCCGCACCACCAGTGCCGGCGCCACCGCCCACGCCGCTGACGCCGTCCGCACCGCCGCCCGGCATCCGGAAGGCGCTGCCGGCCCGCCTGTTCGCCGTGCACGGCACCAACGCCGAGACGCGGTGGGAGGCCCTGCGGGGCGAGGGCGACCTGACGCCCGAACGGCTGTTCTTCGTCCGCAACCACACGTCGACGCCGCTGATCGACGCCGCCTCGTGGCGGCTCACCCTGTGGGGGAGCGGGCTGCGCCGTGGCCCGGTCTCGTTCACCTACCGCGACCTGCTCGCCATGCCCGCGGAGGAGGTGACGGCGTTCGTCGAGTGCGCGGGCAACGGCCGGAGCCTGTACGGGGAGCAGCAGAGCCAGGACGTGACCGGCACCCCCTGGAGGCTGGGAGCGGTGGGGGTGGCGCGCTGGCGGGGCGTGCCGCTCGCGGCGCTCCTCGGCAGGGCGGGGATGACCGGCGACGCGGTGGCGCTGATGCCGCGCGGGCTCGACCCCGACTACGTCGACGGCGGGGAGAACCTCGGCCGGGTACGCCGCCCGCTTCCCGTGACCAAGGCGCTGGACGACGTCCTCGTGGCGTACGAGATGAACGGGCGGCCGCTGCCGCCCGACCACGGTTTCCCGGCGCGGCTGGTCGTGCCGGGGTGGGCGGGGATCGCCTGGATCAAGTGGCTGGGAGACGTCGAGGTGTCGGCCGAGCCGCTGGAGTCGCCGTGGAGCAGCCGCCTCTATCGCATGCACGGCCCCGGCCACCCGCCGGGGGGAGGTCCCCCGCTGACCCGGACGGGGGTGAAGAGCGCCTTCGAACTCCCCTGGCCGGCCCGCCTCCGCGCGGGACGCGGCCATCTGCTGCACGGCCGGTCGTGGTCGGGCAACGGCCGCGTGGTCCGGGTGGACGTCAGCGACGACGAGGGCGTGTCGTGGCGGCCCGCGCGCCTGCACGGCGACAGGAGCCCGCACGGGTGGGTCAGGTGGACCTTCCGCTGGGCGCCGCCCGGCGTGGGCGAGGCGGGTCTGCTGGCCCGGGCCGTGGACGAGACGGGCGCCGTGCAGCCGGAGCGGGCGGCGTACAACCACCTGGGGTACGCGTTCGACGCGGTGGTGCGCCACCCGGTCGTCGTGACCTGACCGGCGGCGGGGGAGGCCGCGGCCGGACGGGCCGCGCGAAGATCTACTGACAGGGGGCGTGGGTGCTCGCGTAAACGGGCAAAAAGTTGTATATGTGGCGAAATCTGGCGCAGATTCGCACGTCACATGGCGCGGTGCTGGTCGACCTGTTGCTCGCCGCCGCCGTCATCGCGTTCACGATCCCGCCGACGGTGATGGGCCACTCCTTCTCGCTGTGGGACGGAGTGCCGCAACCGGTGGAGCTCGCCGTCGGGTCGGCCACCGCCGCGACGATGCTGCTGCGGCGTTACACCCCCTGGCCGGCGATCGTCGCCGGCGTGCTCTGCGCCTGCCTCGTGGGTGAGACGGTGCCGATGGTCCTCGCCGTCTTCTCGCTGACGGCGGAGCACCGCGCGCGCTCGTGGACGTACGTGGCGCTGGCGCTCATGGCGGTGTATCTCGTGGTCGACTACCAGAACCCCTATACGGACCGGATCTTCTACCTGAGCGTGGTACGCGCGGTGACGCTCGTCTACCTGCCCGCGCTGGTCGGCACCTGGGTGTACGACCACCGGGGGAGGATCCGCGAGCTGAGGGCCGGGGTGCGTGAGCGCGAGGAGTCGGCCGTCCTTGAGGAGCGGCGCAGGATCGCCCGGGAGCTGCACGACACCGTGACGCACGCGGTCACCGGCATGGTCCTCAACGCCGGCCTCATCCGGGATCCGGTGGATCCCGCCGACATCCCCGATCTCGCCGAGGGGATCGAGGACAAGGGCGTCGAGGCGCTCGGCGAGCTGCGGCAGCTGCTCACCATGCTCCGCCGGGAGGACGTGCCGGTGGTGGAGGGGGCCGAGGCGATCGCCCGCCTGGCCGAGGACGCGAGGGCCGCCGGGCTGCGGGTCGACGTCCGGCTCGACGTCCCCCCGGGGGCGCTGCCGCCGGAGGTGACGCACGTGTGCTACCGGCTCGTCCAGGAAGGGCTGAACAACGTGCGCAGGCACGCCCCCGGCTCCGAGGTCCGGATCGCCGGCGCGATCGAGCAGGGCCATGTGGACATCTCCGTGGTCAACACCGCGGGCCGCCCAGTGGGTGGCGGCACAGTGGATGGCACAGGGGGTGGCGCAGCGGGCGGCAAGGGCGGCCCGGCGGGCGGTGCGGGGCCCGGCGGGCGGGCGGCGACCAGGACGCCGCTGCTCGGCGGAGGCTACGGCCTCCCCGGCATCAGGGAGCGCGTCAGCCTGCTGGGCGGCAGCCTCACCGTTGGACCGACCCCTGACGGCGGCTTCGTCCTCGCGGCCCGGCTGCCGCTCGAACCCCCCGGGAAACAGGCCGCCTTCCGTCAGAGACGGAGCGTCCGCGGCTGACCGCGCGTGCCGACCGCGGCCGACGGTCACGCGGGCCGGTCATGCGGGCCGGTCACACGGGTCGAGCCGCGACGCGGGTACGCGGGGCCGGTGACGCGGTGGGACCGCCCGCGGAGCACGTGTCTCCCGGCGGCCTTCACCGGAGAGGCGATCTCCCCGTGCCCTTCCTGTGCGCCCGGACGCGCCACACGACCAGGGCGATCACGACGGCCCCGGCGACCACGGCCGCGGCCACGCCGCCGACGGCCGACTCCACCCGCCGGTACGCCGCGCCGGCGAAGTAGCCCAGAAGGGTGTAACCGACCCCCCACAGCACCCCGCCCACCACGTTGAACAGCAGGAATCGCCGGTACTCCATCCGCGAGACCCCGGCCAGCGTGGGAATCAGGGCACGCAGGAACGCGACGAACCGGCCGAGGAGCACCGCCTGGGGCCCCCACCGGCGGACCATCTCCCGGGCCCGCTCCACCCGCTCCCGGCGGCGGCGCAGCGGACGCGCGCCGAGGACGCCGGGGCCGACGCGACGGCCGATGGCGTACCCCACGCTGTCGCCCGCGACGGCGGCCAGCACCGCCACGAGCGCCAGCCAGTACACCGAGAGCCTGCCCTGGCCGGCCAGCACGCCCCCCAGCACGACGGCCGTCTCACCCGGGATCACGAACCCCACGAACAGCGCGTCCTCGGCGAAGACCAGAGCGGCCACGACCCCGTAGACCGCGATGCCCGACAGGCCCGAAAGCCAGTTGATGATCGCATCCACGTGTCCTCCAGACGGCCCCCAACCGACATGGTCACACGGTCGTGCTCAGGGGGCCGTCCTCCGCCCGCGCGTCGGCGAGGCGCCGCCGCCCGGCGCGGGCCTTCTCAGGCGACCGGCACGTCGGCGGGCACGCGGACGGCGGTGAAGGTCGTCCGGCGGCGGAGGCGGAAGCCGAGCGCCTCGTACAGGCGGATGGCGTCGGTGTTGCTCTCGGCGGCGTGCAGGAACGGGATCTCGCCGCGGGCCCGGATGCCGGCGGCGACGGCCAGCACCAGCCGGGCCGCCAGGCCCTGCCGGCGGAAGGCCGGGTCGGTGCAGACGGCGCTGATCTCCGTCCAGCCGGGCGGGTGCAGCCGTTCCCCGGCCATCGCGACCAGCGCGCCGCGGCGGCGGATGCCCAGGTAGGTGCCGAGTTCGATGGTGCGCGGCCGGAACGGGCCGGGCTGGGTGCGCTCCACGAGGTCCAGCACGTCGGGCACGTCGGCCGCCCCCAGGCGGACGGCTTCGTCGTCCCGGACGGGCACCACGCCGTCGCCGACCAGTTGCACGCCGGCGCCCTGCATCACCACCTCCCACCCCGGAGGAGGGGTCACACCGGTGACCGGGATCGTCGCGCCGGGCCCGGCGAGCACGGCGAGGTCGTTCCAGTCGCCGGGGCCGGGATCGTCGGGCAGGGTGTGGAAGGGGGAGACGTCGCCGGGGTAGCGCAGCGCGTTGCCGTGCCGTTCGGCGAGGTGGGCGTGGGGTCCGGTGAGCGACGCCCAGACGGGGTTGTCGAGGGGGTGCCGGTCGCTCATCGCGCCTCTCCCCGTGTCACGCCGGTTCCTGCCGTGCCGTGCTGATGGGGGGACAGGTATGCCTTCGCCATCGGACCTCCCGCCGTTCGTGCGTCTGACGATGCGTTCATAAACCTACTAAACAAGTAGGTCTTGACGGTATATCGGGCTTGCCCCCAAGATGAGGACGAGATCAGGCGCGGCCGCCGCGAGGGCCGATCCCGGCCCCGGGCCCCGCGCCGTCGGCAGACATCCGTCCACTCGCCACCCCGGAGGCACGATGACCGCTCCTGTCGTGCTGGAGGAGACGACGGCGGAGTCCGCCGCCCTGACCGTGGTCAGGGCGCGTCACCCCGGACGCTGGATCGCCGGCGCCGCGGTGGCGGTGCTGCTCGCGATGGCGGGCAACGCGCTGGTGACCAACCCGGCCTGGGACTGGCCGGTGGTCGGCGAATACCTGTTCCATCCCTCGGTGCTGCACGCGGTGCTGTTCACCGTGGAGCTGACCGGGCTCGGCATCGCGCTCGGCTTCCTGCTGGGGACCGTGCTCGCGCTGATGCGGCTGTCGCGCGTCCCGCTGCTCGCGTCGGTGGCGTGGGGCTACGTGTGGCTGTTCCGCTCGGTGCCGCTGATCCTGCAGCTGCTGTTCTGGTACAACCTCGCCGCCCTGTACAAACAGATCTCCTTCGGGGTGCCGTTCGGGCCGGCCTTCCTCTCCGTCGGCACGATGGACCTGATCGGGCCGGTGACGGCCGCCGCGCTCGGCCTCGCGCTGCACCAGGCGGCGTACGCCGCCGAGATCGTGCGCGGAGGCTTCCTGTCGGTGGACCCGGGCCAGCTGGAGGCGGCCGCGGCGCTCGGCATCCCGAGGGCCCGGCAGATCCTCCGGATCCAGCTTCCGCAGGCCATGCGGTCGATCGTGCCGGCGGCCGGCAACGAGATCATCGGCCTGGTCAAGGGCACCTCGGTCGTCTACATCATGGCGCTGCCCGAGCTCTTCTACCAGGTGCAGGTCATCTACAACCGGACCGGCCGGGTGATCGCGATGCTGCTGGTGGCGGCGATCTGGTACCTCGTCCTCACCACGGTGCTCTCGGTGGGGCAGTACTACGTGGAACGCAGGTTCGGCAGAGGCCTCGCGCGGCCGGGGCCCTCGGCGCGGATGCGGCGCCTGCGCCAGGCCCTCGCCGTACGGCGGGCCGCCCCCGGGCGCGCCGGCGGCGGCGAAGGGGGACCGCGATGAGCGGCGAGTTCATGGTCGACGTGCGCGGCGTCCACAAGAGCTACGGCTCGCTGGAGGTCCTGCGCGGCGTGGACCTGCGGGTCCGGCCCGGCGAGGTGACGGTGATCATCGGCCCCTCCGGGTCGGGCAAGTCGACGCTGCTGCGCGGCATCAACCACCTGGAGAAGATCGACCGCGGGTACATCGCCATCGACGGCGAGTTCGTCGGCTACCGGCGCTCGGGGAACCGCCTGCACGAGCTGAAGGAACGCGAGATCCTCCGCCGGCGCACGCACATCGGCTTCGTCTTCCAGAACTTCAATCTGTTCCCCCATCTCACGGTCCGGCAGAACGTGACCGAGGCCCCGCTCTCCGCCCAGCGCCGCCCCCGTGACGAGGTCGAGGCGCTGGCGGCCGAGCTGCTGGAGCAGGTGGGGCTGTCCGGCAAGGCCGACGCCTACCCGCGGCAGCTGTCCGGGGGACAGCAGCAGCGCGTCGCGATCGCCCGGGCGCTCGCCCTGCGGCCCAAGGTGGTGCTGTTCGACGAGCCCACCTCGGCGCTCGACCCGGAGCTGGTGGGCGAGGTGCTGGAAGTCATGAAGGCGCTCGCCCGCGGCGGCACCACCATGATCGTCGTCACGCACGAGATCGGCTTCGCCCGCGAGGTCGCCGACACCGTGGCCTTCATGGACGCGGGCCGGATCGTCGAGCAGGGCCCGCCCCCGCGGGTGCTCGACCGGCCGGAGCACGACCGCACCCGTGCCTTCCTCGGCAGGGTGCTCTGACTGGCGAGCCCCGCGAAGAGGCGACGCGTAAAGACCCCAAGAAGCCCCGAGAAGCCCCAAGAAGCCCCGAAGGAAAGCGCATGTCATCCGCACCCCGGTCAGCCGTACTCGCCGTGTCCGCACTGCTGCTGCTCGCGGCCTGCGGCACGGCCTCCGAGAGACCCGCGACCGGCGCCGCCGCCGCGGCCGTGGCCGCCGAGGCGGCGCCGGACGGCTTGAAGATCAACACAAGCCCGCGGCAGGACCGGATCCGGACCGCGAAGGTGGACGCGATCGCCGCGGAGGTTCCCGCCGCCGTCCGGGCCAGGGGAGAGTTCCTGGTCGGCACCTCGACGTTCGAGCCGCCGCTGTCCTTCGTCGCCGACGACAACGTCACGCCGATCGGGGTGGAGGAGGACATCGCCTCCCTCGTCGCCGACGTGCTCGGCCTCAAGTTGCACATCGAGCCCACCTCGTGGGAGAACCTGTTCCTCGCGGTCAGGTCCGGCAAGTACGCGGCCGGGTTCTCCAACGTCACCGTGACCGAGGAGCGCAAGGACGTCTACGACTTCGCGACGTACCGGCTGGACCAGCTCGCCTGGGAGGTGCCGAAGGACAGCCCCGTCACCTCGATCACCAAGCCGGCCGACGTCGCCGGGCTCACCGTGGCCGTGGGATCCGGCACCAACCAGGAGAAGATCCTGCTGAGCTGGGACAGGCAGAACCGCGCCGCCGGGCTGAAGCCCGTCCAGATCCAGTACTACAAGCAGGCGGCCGACACCTACCTGGCCCTCAGGTCCGGCCGGATCCAGGCGTACTTCGCGCCCAACCCCACCTCCGCGTACCACGCCGCGGTGAGCGGTGAAACCAAGATCGTCGGCACCTACTCCGGTGCGGGCCCCACGCTCCAGGGGCTCATCGCCGCCATGACCCAGAAGGGCAACGGCCTGGCCAAGCCGATCAGCGACGCCCTCAACGCCCTGATCAAGGACGGCTCCTACGGCAAGGTCCTCGCCCGCTGGGGCCTGTCCACCGAGGCCGTCGCCGAATCCCAGGTCAACCCGCCCGGCCTGCCCCGCGAGCAGTAGGCACCCCGTCCCGTCCCGCCGGTGTCCGTCAGGAGGGTCTCGTGGCGGGGGCGACCGCCGCCGGCGGCCGGTTCGGCGGCCCGGAGGCGGGGGAGGACGTACTCGCCGACCCGGTACGCCTCCTCGAGGTGGGGCCAGCCGGACAGGACGAACTCGCCGACGCCCAGCGCCGCGTACTCGCGGAGCAGCGCGGCGACCTCGTCGTAGGAGCCGACGAGGGCGGTTCCGGCGCCCTCGCGCACCAGGCCGACGCCGGCCCACAGACCCGGGTGGATCTCCAGTTCGCGCGTGTCCCCGCGGTGCAGGTCGACCATGCGGCGCTGTCCCACCGAGTCGTAGCGGGCGAAACGCCGCTGTGCCTCGGCGACGCGCGCCGGGTCCATCCCGGCCAGCAGCCGCTCCGCCTCGGCCCAGGCCTCGGCGCCGGTGTCGCGGGCGATGACGTGGACGCGCAGGCCGTACCGCAACTCGCGGCCCGCCGACGCCGTGAGGTCGCGCAGCCGGGCGATCCTCTCTCCGATCGCCGATGGCGGTTCCCCCCACATGAGGGCCACGTCGGCGTGGCGGGCGGCGACCCGTTCGGCGGCGGGGGAGGCGCCGCCGAAGTAGACGTCCGGCGCCGGGTCGAGCGGCTCGGCGAGCCCGCCTCCCTCGACGCGGTAGTGCTCGCCGTGGTGGTCGAAGGGGGTGCCCGCCCAGGCGCGGCGCAGCACGTCGAGGAACTCGCCGGTCCTCGCGTAGCGGGCGTCGTGGCCGAGGAAGTCGCCGTACGCGCGCTGCTCGACCGGATCTCCGCCCGTGACGACGTTCAGCAGCAGCCGCCCGCCGGAGACGTCCTGGAACGACTGCGCCTGCTGGGCCAGCAGGGTGGGCAGGGCGTACCCGGTGCGGAAGGCGACCAGCGTCTTGAGGCGCTCGGTGTGCTGGGTCAGCGCGGCGCACACGATCCAGGGGTCCGGGCAGCCCGCGCCGACGGGGGTGAGCGCGGCCTCGAACCCGGCGTGCTCGGCGGCTCTGGCCACCTGCGTCAGGTACGCGACGGTGGCGGGACGCGCGGCGGGGCGGAAGCCGTCGGTGGTCATGATGGCGGAACGGACGTCGTGGCCGTCGCCGGTCGTCGGCAGGAACCAGTGGAAGCGCATCAGGTCACCTCGTCAGCGGATGAGGACCGGCGTACGGCATCGATCGAAAACCACGTCAAACAGACCGATTTAGTAGGGAATGCTACCGGATTCGCCTGGTGACGGTGACCGTCCTCTGATCTTCCCCGAGCGTGTGTCGCGAACGTATCGGGAAGCGCATACGCCGCCGCAACGGCCCGGCCTCTTCAGTGGGAGCGATACGCGGCGCGTCGCTGAGAGCGCCGGTTCCCCACCGGAGAGGACCGTGTGAATGGACTCGGATTCGGTACGTGATGTCGGCCGGCGGCAGCTGGTCAAGTGGAGCGGTCTGGCGGCCGCCGGTGTGGTCGCGGCCGGCGGAGCGCCGGGAACGGCCACGCCGCCTCGGCACCGGCCGGGTCGTCCCACGGCGGCCCAGGACGGGCGCGACCGGATCCCGCCGGGCACCCTGCCCGGCGGAGCCTACGACCGGTACGTGGCCCGGCTCGCCGCCGAGGGCAGGTTCTCCGGCGTGGTGCTGCTGTCACACCGGGGCCGGACGGTGCTGTCCCGCGGCTACGGCATGGCCGACGAGAAGAGGAGGATCCGCAACCGCGAGGACACGGCGTTCGCCCTCAGTTCGGCGGGCAAGCCGTTCCACGCGGTGGCCATCCTGCAGCTGGCCCAGCAGGGCAGGCTGAAGCTGACGGACACGGTGGGCACCCACCTGAAGGGCTTCGCCGAGGACATCGCCGATCAGGTGACCATCCACCACCTGCTGTCCGGCACCTCCGGGCTGGACATGCCCGAAGAGGACGTGCGACGCGTCTTCCGGAGCCGGGACGAGGTGCACGAGTATCACGAGCGGCGGGTCCGGCAGGCGAGACTGACAGGCGTCCCGGGCCTTCCCGGCACCGGCCACCAGGAGGCGGAGACCACCATCCCCGCGCTGATCGTGGAGGCCGTGTCCGGCGCGACGTACTGGGACTACGTCCAGGAGAACATCTTCAGGCGCTGCGGCATGACCGGCTCGGCGTTCCACACCAGGCCGCAGTGGCTCACCGGCGGGCACATCGCCCACCCGTACATGGAGGTGGCCGGCGGCGGCGTCGTGGACGCCCTCGGCAACCTGGACAAGGGCAGCCCGTACCCGTACATCCTGGGCAAGAACCCGGGCCGCGCCTTCATCGACGCCCCCGGGGACGGCGGCTTCGCCACGGCGCCGGATCTGGCCCGGTTCGCGCGGGCGCTGAGCGACGGCACGGTGCTGGACCGGCCCTGGGCCGACGTGCTCACCGCGGCCAAGACCCCCCTCGGGCCGGCGTCGTTCGCCGCCTACGGGATCGCGATCGACATCGTCGAAGGCCAGTGGGCGTACCAGCGTTCCGGCGGCAACCCCGGTGTCGGGGCCAACTGGAGCATCTACCCCGACACCGGCTGGGTGGGCGTCATCCTCACCAACCACGACGGCGCGCCGCTGGTCGACATCATCGGGCAGGAGCTGCGGGCCGTCACCGGGGCCTCGCCCGGCGGCGGGACGGGCGGCTGAGGCGCTCGCCCGTGACACGGCCCGGAGCGGCGTGAGCCGTGATCCGCGGGCGTGGGCCCGCCGGAGAAGGACGTGAGTGTGCGGGGCTTCGCGCGGCGGGGCCCCGGTCACCAGGCGCCGGACGACGTGTATCGCGGACGTATGCGGAATCGCATACGCCACCGCAACGGCCCTCCGTCTCCAATGGAGGCATGAACCACCACGCATCCCCGTCAGCGTCGCCCCGCCGCACGAGCCGGATCGTGCTCGCCGGCCTGGCGATCCTCGGCCTGGCGAGCGCCGTGTTCGCCGTGCGGCGGCCGCTCGTGATGACCGCTCCGGCATGCCTGGCCGGACGGTGGCACGGCTGCCTCGACACGGAGAACGGCGTGCTGCTCATGATGCTGGCCGGGCTGCCGGCGGCCGCTCTGGTGACGTGGGGTCTGGCGCTCCTCCGGCAGGCCGCCGGCGTCACCTCGGCGTGGCGGAGGTCGCTGGCCGAGGTGGGGATGGTCTACGGGACGGTGCCGTTCGTGTGGCTCACCCTGATGCCGGGCCCGGGGGCCGGCACCGTCCCCGGCCGGGTGAGCCTGATCCCGCTGCGGGACCTGGTCACGATGGGGCCGATCGGGATCGGCGGCAACCTGCTGATCTTCGCGGCGCTGGGGTTCTTCGCGCCGCTGCGCTTCGCGGCGCTGGCGTCCGTGCCGCGGATCCTGGCGCTCGGGGCGGGCTGCTCGGCCGTGGTCGAGACCCTGCAGTACGTCCTGCGGCTCGACCGGGTGTCGTCCGTGGACGACGTGCTGGTCAACGCCGCAGGCGCCGTGCTCTTCGGGCTCGTGTCGCGCCGCTGGTGGCGCCCGGAGGCGTCACCGGACCGGCCTCGCCCCGCGCCGGCACCGGCGCCCGCACCGGCAGACTGAGCCGTATGCGCGTGCTGATAGTGGAGGACGAGCCCTACCTGGCCGAAGCCGTTCGCGACGGTCTGCGGCTGGAGGCGATCGCCGCCGACATCGCCGGCGACGGCGACGCGGCCCTGGAACTGCTCAGCGTCAACTCCTACGACATCGCGGTCCTCGACCGCGACATTCCCGGCCCTTCCGGCGACGAGGTCGCCCGGCACATCGTCGCCTCCGGCAGCGGTATCCCGATCCTCATGCTCACCGCCGCCGACCGGATCGACGACAAGGCCTCCGGGTTCGGGCTCGGCGCCGACGACTACCTCACCAAACCGTTCGAGCTCCGGGAGCTCGTCCTGCGGCTGAGGGCGCTCGACCGCAGACGCGCGTACGCCCGGCCCCCGGTTCGCGAGATCGCGGGCCTGCGGCTCGACCCCTTCCGCCGGGAGGTGTTCCGCGGCGGACGCTACGTCGCGCTCACCCGCAAACAGTTCGCCGTGCTGGAAGTCCTCGTCGCCGCCGAGGGCGGGATCGTCAGCGCCGAGGAGCTGCTGGAACGGGCCTGGGACGAGAACGCCGACCCCCTCACCAACGCCGTGCGCATCACCGTCTCCGCGCTGCGCAAACGGCTCGGCGAACCATGGGTCATCGCCACGGTGCCCGGTGTCGGCTATCGGATCGACACCGGCATCGCCACGGGGACGGGCCCCGGCAGCACGCATGGATAGGCGCCCAGGGCTCAGCACCCGGCTGAAACTCACCCTCAGCTACGCCGGATTCCTCCTGCTCGCCGGCGCCCTCCTGCTGGCGGTGGTGTGGGTGTTCCTGCTGCGCTACGTGCCCGACGGCGCGCTCGGCACCGGGCCGGGGGCCGCCCCGCCCGGGGCGGCGCCCCTGCGGTTCATCCCCAACCGCACCGACCTCCAGCGCGCCTTCGTCCCCCGCGCGGGCCAGGCACTGGCCTTTCTGCTGACGTTCGGCCTGCTGGGCGGATGGCTCCTCGCCGGCCGGATGCTCGCACCGCTCACCCAGATCACGGACGCGGCCCGGCGGACGACCGCGAACGGGTCGCTGTCCCACCGGATCCGCATGAAGGGCCGCCGGGACGAGTTCCGGGAGCTCTCCGACGCGTTCGACTCGATGCTCGACCGGCTCGAGTCCCACGTCGCCGAGCAGCGGAGGTTCGCCGCGAACGCCTCCCACGAACTGCGCACCCCGCTGGCGATCTCGCGGACGCTCCTCGACGTGGCCCGCCGGGACCCCACGCGGGACCGGGACGAACTCCTCGACCGCCTGCACACCGTCAACCAGCGGGCGATCGACCTCACCGCGGCCCTCCTGCTGCTCAGCCGCGGCGACCGCGGCGACTTCACCCGGGGGAGCGTCGACCTCTCCCTCGCGGCCGAGGAGGCCGCCGAGACGCTGCTTCCGCTCGCCGAACAACGCCGGATCACGCTGAACGTCACCGGCGGGGCGGCCCGGACCGAGGGCTCCGCCGAGCTCCTGGCGCGGATGGTGACGAACCTCGTCCAGAACGCGATCGTCCACAACCTCCCCGCCGGCGGCACCGTGACGGTCCACACCGAGGCGTACGGCGGCACCAGCCTGCTGCGGGTCGAGAACACGGGCCGCCCGCTCCCGCCGGAACTGATTCCGACCCTCACCGAACCCTTCCAGCGCGGAACGGAACGCGTGCGCACCGACGAGCACGCCGGCGCCGGTCTCGGCCTGGCCATCGTGCACAGCGTCGTCCGCGCCCACAACGGGACCCTCGATCTCGCTCCCGGCCCCCACGGCGGGCTCCTCGTCACCGTACGGCTTCCCGGCGCGCCGTAGGCACGGCCGCCCGGTTCGCCCCCGGCCGCTGCCGCGGGGCCGTGCCACTCGTCGTCACCGGACCGCCGCTCCTCGCGGAAAGGCCGGAATCCCCGGCGAAAGCGTGTTGACAGATTACCCTAGTTTTCCTACTTTATTTATAGGTATTGAGCGCCGACGCCAAGCCCCGGCTCGTCGGCCGGCAACCCTCGCACCGCGCGGGGTGCCCCGGGGAAAACCTGGCGGCGTGGCAGTCGCGCCGCAAGCGCGGGCCCCATCGGGGCTCCTGGTCATGGGGGCGTGCGCGGCACGCTCTCCGGGAGGCGGCATGGCCACTCACGGGGAGTTTCGGGCGGGCACAGGCCGGGACACGCCGCCTCCCCACTCCGCCGTCCCCTCTTGAACGCCGTTCCCTCTTGAACGCCGTCCCGTCTTGAACACCGAAAGGCTCTCCCCGATGTCCACGAACACGCGCTTATCCATCGGCGTCTCGCTTCTGGGGGTCCTCGCCCTCGCCGCCTGCGGCACGACAGGCAAGGACACCGCGGCGGGCAAGGCCCCCGCCGGGCCGGTCAAGGGCGGCACGCTGACGTTCGCCGTCAACACCGAGCCCTCCACCTGCCTCGATCCCCATCAGAGCCCCGCCGACGTGGCCGGCCTGTTCACCCGGCCCGCCCTGGACTCGCTCGTGTCGCTCGACACCGAGGGCAAGATCCACCCCTGGCTCGCCACCAAGTGGACCGTCTCGCCCGACCAGAAGACCTACACCTTCACCCTGCGCGACGGCGTGAAGTTCTCCGACGGCACGCCCTTCGACGCGGCGGCGGTCAAGGCCAACCTCGACCACATCGTGAACCCCGCCACGAAGTCGCAGCTCGCCGCGGGATACATCGAGCCGTACAAGGGCAGCGAGGTCGTCGACCCGCACACGGTGAAGGTCCACTTCAGCAGGCCGTACTCGCCGTTCCTGTCCGCCCTCGCCACCGCGTACTTCGGCATCGAGTCGCCGCGGTCGCTGAAGCAGCCGCAGGACGCGCTGTGCAAGAAGGTCGTCGGGTCCGGGCCGTTCGTGATCGACGAGTACGTGGTGCAGAAGGGCATCACCTACCACCGCAACCCCGGCTACTCCTGGGCGCCGGAGGGCGCCGGGCACACCGGGGAGGCGTACCTGGACAAGCTGGAGATCAAGGTCATCACCGAGGACTCCGTCCGGCTCGGCGCGCTGACCAGCGGGCAGGTCGACGGGATCGCCAGCGTGCCGCCGGTGAACGTCAAGCAGGTGCAGGGCGACCCCCGGCTGACCGTCACCACGCGGCAGGCGCCGGGCGGCAACTACAACTTCTACCCGAACACGACCTCCGGGCCGTTCGCCGACAAGCGGGTCCGGCAGGCGTTCCGCGACGGCATCGACTTCGCGACGATCGTCAAGAACCTCTACTTCGGGGCGTTCCAGCCCGCGGCGGGCCCCATCTCCCCGTCGACCGACGGGTACGACAAGACGCTCGAAGGAAAGACGAAGTACGACCCCGCGGCGGCCGCCCGGCTGCTGGACGAGGCCGGCTGGTCGGGGAAGGACGCCGAGGGCTACCGGACCAAGGACGGCAGGCGGCTGACGATCCGCTGGGGGTTCCTCAAGGCGTTCGCGCGTGAGCAGCGCGACACGCTGGCCGAGCAGATCCAGGCCGAGGCCAAGAAGATCGGCTTCGAGATCCAGTTCGTCTCCGGCACGGTCAACGAATGGCTGGAGAAGTATCCCAAGGGCGACTACGACCTCATCGACTTCAGCTGGCAGCGCGCCGACGGCGACACCCTGCGCAACCTGTTCGACACCTCCGCCATCCCCACGGCCGCCAAGTTCGGGCAGAACGCCGCCCGCCTGTCCGACAAGGACGTCGACGGCTGGCTGAGCGACGCGCTGGACACGACCGACCAGGCCAAGCGGGCCGAGCTGTACGCCAAGGTGCAGCAGCGGGTCACCGACGAGGCCGCGGTCTTCCCGGTGTACGTGTTCAACTACCTGCTCGGGACCGGCAAGAAGGCCCACGGCATCGGCTGGGAGCCGCAGGCGTACCCGACCTTCTACGGCGCCTGGGTCGAGCAGGCATGACCGCCGTCGCCGTACCGGCCACCCGGGCCCGCGCCCGGGTGGTCCGCCCGGTGCTGGTGCGGCTGGGCACGTCCGTCCTGGTGCTGTGGGGCGCGGTGACGGTCGCGTTCGCCGGCCTCCACCTCACCCCGGGCAACGTCGTCGACCTGCTCATCGGCAGCAGCACCGTCACACCCGAGGTCCGCGCCCGGATCATCGCCGACTACGGGCTGGACCGGCCGCTGCCCGCCCAGTACGCCGCCTACCTGGGCCGGGTGCTGCACGGCGACCTGGGCCAGTCGTACCAGCTGCACCAGTCGGTCGCCTCGGCGATCGGCGAGCAGGTCGGCTCGTCCGTCCAGCTCATGCTCTCGTCGTTCGTCCTGGCGGTCGTGGTCTCGGTCACGGTCGCGGTGCTGACCGCGGGCCGCCGGTGGGCGCGGGCGGTGTTCTCCGGCATCGAGCTGGTCGGCATCTCCATCCCGTCGTTCTGGGCCGGGATCCTGCTGCTCACCGTCTTCTCGTTCGGGCTGGGGATCTTCCCCGCCACCGGCGGGGACGGCCTGGAGAGCCTGGTCCTGCCGTCCGTCGCGATGGCGATCCCGGTCGTCGCGACGCTGAGCCAGGTGCTGCGCGAGGGACTGGAGCTCACGCTGGAGGAGCCGTTCGTGCTCACCGCCCGCTCGCGCGGCATGTCCGACCTGGGCGTGCGCCTGCGGCACGCGCTGCGGCACGCCCTGCTGCCCACGGTCACCCTGGCCGGGTGGATGGTCAGCTTCCTGTTCGGCGGGGCCGTGATCATCGAGTCGGTCTTCTCCCGGCAGGGCATCGGGCGGCTGACCCTCGCGGCCGTCGGCAACAAGGACCTGCCGGTCGTGATGGGCGTGGTGCTGATCGCCTCGCTGCTCTACGTCGTCATCAACATCCTGCTCGACCTGCTCTACCTGGCCATCGACCCGCGACTGCGAGGTGCCTGAGTGACCACGTCCACCCTTGCCGCACCCGCCGTGGTCGTGGGGCGCGGACGGCGGCGCCGGGTGCCGCGGGCCGGCGTCTGGGCCGCCTCCGCGTTCCTGCTGGCCGTGACCGTGGTCGCGGTGGCGCCCGGCCTGGTCGCGCACGGCTCGCCCGACCTCACCGACGCCGTCGCGGCGCTCCGGCCACCGGGCGGCGGGCACCCGCTCGGCACCGACGCCAACGGGCGCGACATCTTCACCCGGATCGTGTACGGAACGAGGCCGTCGGTGCTGGCCGGGCTGGCCGCCACCGCGATCGCGGTGACCGGCGGCACCCTCGTCGGGCTGCTGGCCGCGCTCGGCGGCCGGGTGCTCGACGAGGCCGCCATGCGCCTCGTCGACATCCTGCTCTCGCTGCCGGGACTGCTGCTGGCCCTGCTGGTCATCGCCGTCGTCGGCCCGGGGACGCTCAACGCGGTCTTCGCCATCGCCGCCTACACGCTGCCCGGCTACGCGCGCCTGGTCCGCGCCCAGACCATGGTCATCCGCAGGTCCGGGTACGTCGAGGCGGCCGTCTCACTCGGGCTGACCAGGGCCGGGATCGTCACACGGCACGTGCTGCCGAACGCGTTCGCGCCGCTGCTGGTGGTGGCCACGATCGAGGTGGGCACCGCGCTGGTCGCGGCGTCGTCGCTCAGCTTCCTCGGGCTCGGCCCGAAGCCGCCCGCCCCGGAGTGGGGGGCGATGCTGTCGGCCGGGCGCGACTACTTCTCCGTCGCCTGGTGGGTCGCGGTCTTCCCGGGGCTGGCCATCACGCTCACCGTCCTTTCCGTCACGGTCGTCGGCCGCCATCTGCAGCGGCGCGTCGAAGGGAGACCGTCGTGACCGAACAGCGGGTCACCCCGATCGTCGAGGTGTCCGATCTGCGGGTCTCGTTCGGCCAGGTCGAGGCCGTCCGCTCGATCTCCTTCACGGTGAGCCCGGGGGAGTGCGTCGCCATCGTGGGGGAGTCGGGCTCGGGCAAGAGCGTCACCGCCCGCACGCTGATCGGGCTGACCGGCCCCGGCGCCGAGATCACCGCCCGGTCGCTCGTGGTGGCCGGCCGCGACGTCACGGCGTACGGCGAACGGCAGTGGCGGGCGGTGCGGGGCGGCGAGGTCGGCTACGTCCTGCAGGACGCGCTGGTCTCGCTCGACCCGCTGCGCCCGGTCGGCAGGGAGATCGCCGAGACCCTGCGGCTGCACCGGACCGTGCCGCGCGCGGACGTGCGGCGGCGGGTGGTCGAACTGCTGGCCGAGGTGGGGGTGCCGGAGCCGGAACTGCGGGCCGCGCAGTATCCGCACCAGCTCTCCGGCGGGCTGCGGCAGCGGGCTCTGATCGCCTCGGCGGTCGCCTGCGCGCCCCGGCTGCTGATCGCCGACGAGCCGACCACCGCCCTGGACGTCACCGTGCAGGCGCAGATCCTGCGGCTGCTGGCCGAGCGCCGGCGGGCCGGGGCGGGACTGCTGCTGATCAGCCACGACCTCGCCGTGGTGGCCGAGCTCGCCGACCGGGTGCTGGTGATGAAGGACGGCGTGGTCGTCGAGGAGGGCGCCACCCGGGACGTGCTGGGCGCCCCCCGGCACGCCTACACCCGCCGGCTGCTGGCCGCGGTGCCCTCCGCGCACGGCAGGGGCACCCGGCTCACCGTGCCCGAGGACGGCTCGGCGCCGCGTCCGGCGCCGGCCGTGCTGCCCGGCGGGGTGGTGGTCAGGGCGTCCGGGCTGGCCAAGTCGTTCACCGGGCCGGACGGGCTGCCCCGGGCGGCCGTCGACGGGGTGTCGTTCGAGCTGCGGGCCGGGGAGACGCTCGGGCTCGTCGGCGAGTCGGGCTCGGGCAAGACCACGACGGCCCGCCTGGTGCTGGGGCTGGTGGAACCCGACGCGGGCGAGGTGGAGGTCGACGGGAGGTCCTGGCGGGGGCTGGGGCCCGCGGGGCGCCGCGCCCTGCGGCGGCACATCCAGGTGATCTACCAGGACCCGCTGAGCTCCTTCGACCCCCGCTTCACCGTACGGCGGATCCTCGGCGAGGCGCTCGCCGTGGGCGGCGAGCCGCGCCGGACCCGGCGCGACCGGGCCGTCGAGCTGCTCGCGCGGGTCGGCCTGGACGAGTCGATCCTGGACCGCAGGCCGCTGCGCCTGTCGGGCGGGCAGCGGCAGCGGGTGGCGATCGCCCGGGCGCTGGCCCCCCGGCCCCAGGTGATCGTCTGCGACGAGCCGGTCTCCGCGCTGGACGTGTCGATCCAGGCGCAGGTGCTCGACCTGCTCGCCGACCTGCAGGCCGAGCTCGGCGTGGCCTACCTGTTCATCTCCCACGACCTCGGCGTGATCCACCACGTCAGCGACCGGGTACTGGTGATGAAGGACGGCCGGGTGGTGGAGTCCGGCGACGTCCGAAAGATCTTCACCGAACCGGCCGCGCCGTACACGCGGGAGCTTCTGGCCGCGATCCCCCGGCTGGACCGGACACCCCGGCCGGACGAGGAACCGCAACCGGACCAGACGGCCCGGCTCGATCATCGGGCGCACGACCGGGAGGCCGTGGCATGACGTACGACATCGCGATCGTCGGGGCGGGCGTGCACGGCGCGGCCGCCGCGTTCCACCTCGCCCGGCGCGGCGTCTCCGTCGCCGTGTTCGACCGGGGCCCGGTCTCGGGCGGCCCCACCGGGCGGTCGGGCGGCATCTGCCGGGCCTACTACACCGACCCGTTCCTGGCGGAGACGGCACGCGACGGCATCGCCTTCCTCGCCGGCTTCGAGGAGCGCACCGGCGGGCACCAGTCGGGGTTCCGCCGGACCGGCGCGTTCTACCTGCACGGTCCCGGCGACGCCGGGGCGGCCGCCGAGACCGCCGCGCGGCTCGGCGAGCTCGGCGTCCGCAGCGAGCTGGTCGGCGCCGGGGCGCTGCCCGCCCGGCTGCCCGGCCTGGACCTCGACGGCGTCGCCGTAGCCGTCTGGGAGGCGGACGCCGGGTACGCCGACCCGTACGCTGCGACGGTCGGGCTGGCCGCCGCGGCGCGGCGGCACGGCGCGGTGTTCCACCCGCACCGCCCGGTCGTCGCGCTCGCCGAGGAGAGCCGCGGGGCGGCGGTGACCACCTCCGACGGCGTGGTCCACCGGGCCGGGCGGCTGCTCGTGGCCGCCGGGCCGTGGACCGCCGCCCTGTTGCGGCCGCTCGGCGTGGACCTGCCGCTGACCGTGGAGCGGCACGTCGTGGCGGTCTCCGAGCACGACCCCGCCGACGCCGGCGGGCTCGTGCCGCACGTCCTGATCGACCTGCCCGGCGGCTACTACACGACCCCGCAGCCCCGCACGCAGTACCTCACCGGCGGGGTCGTCCCGGCCTCCGCGGCCGATCCGGACGACGTCCCGGGCCCGCGTCCCGACGAGCTGGGGGCGCTCGCCGCGGCCTCCGCCGTACGCTCCGCGGCCCGCCGCCGCGCCCGGGTGACCGGCGGCTGGGCCTCGCTGTACGACGTGAGCCCCGACTGGCAGCCGGTCACGGGCCAGGTCGGCGAGCACGTCTACGTCGACGCCGGCACCAGCGGTCACGGTTTCAAGCTCGCGCCCGCCTGGGGCGACCACGTCGCCCGGCTGCTGCTCGGCGACCCCGATCCCCGCCTCGCCACCTTCGGCCCCGGCCGCTTCGCCACCGGCGCGAAGCTGGCCGCCGGGTTCGGGACGGCCAGGATCCTCGGCTGACATCCACGACAAGGAGCCAACCCCCATGACCACCCACGCGCCCGCCCAGACGCCCGCCCACGCGCCCGCGTACGCGAGCCCCGCCGACGTCGCCGCCCACGGGCCGTACGGACCGGGCCGGACCGACCGGCCGGGACCCCTCTATCCGTTCCAGGGCCGGATCACCGCCGGCGGGTCCGGCGAGTACCCCGCCGAGCCCGGCCGCTACCACCTGTACGTCTCCTACACCTGCCCGTGGGCGCAGCGCGTCGCCATCGTGCGCGACCTCGCCGGGCTGCGGGACGTCGTGTCGCTGTCATACGTGGACGACGACCGGGACGCGCGCGGGTGGGCGTTCCGCGAGCGGCGCGGCCCCGACCCGGTCAACGGCTTCACGCTCCTGTCCGAGGCCTACGACGCCACGGAGCCCGGATATCCGGGCCACATCTCGGTGCCGGTGGTGTGGGACCGGCGGACGAACCGGATCGTCAGCAACGACTACGCGGTGATCCCCGCCGACCTCGGCACCGCGTTCGCCGAGTGGGCCGGCTCGGGCGTGGACCTCTACCCGGCGGACCTGCGGGACGAGATCGAGGCGCTGGACGAGGAGATCGCCCGTGACCTCGGCCAGGGCGTGAACCTGGTCGCCAGGGCCTCCACGCAGGAGGAGTACGAGTGGCGGCGGGAGCAGGTCACCGGCGCGCTGGACCGGCTCGACGCCCGCCTGGCCGACCGGCGGTACCTGTTCGGCGACCGCCTCACCGAGTCCGACGTGCAGCTGTGGGTGGTGCTGGTCCGGTTCGACCTGCTGCACAACCCGCTGGCCGGGATCGGCGAGCGGCCGCTGACCGGCTACCCCAACCTCTGGGCGTACGCCAGGGACCTGTACGGCATCCCGGCGTTCCGCGAGACGACCGACTTCGCCGCGTTCCGGCTGCCCGGCAGGCCCGCCGGCTCCGGCGGCGGGCCGGTGCGGATCGAGGTCGCGCCGCACGAGGCGGACTGGGCCGAGCCGCACGGCCGCGAGGCGCTCGCCGGGGAGCACGTGTGAGCATCGCGGCGTCCGGAGACGCCGGGGCCGGGGTCTCCGGAGGCGCCGGGGCCGGGCCGCCGGCGGCCGCGGTGCGCTGGGGGGTCACGCTGCCGCTGGCGGGGCTCGGGCTGCACCGGCACCGGGAGATCGTCGAGGCGCTGCCCTCCCTGGGCTACGGCGACGTGTGGACCGGGGAGGGCGGCGGTTACGACGGCCTCACCGCGCTGACCGCGGCCCTGGCCTGGTCGCCGGGCCTGCGGGCGGGCACGGGCGTCCTGCCGGCCCAGACCCGGGGCCCCGGCGTGCTCGCCCAGACGGCCGCCTCCATGGCCGAGCTGGGCCAGGCCGAGGTGCTGCTCGGCATCGGCTCGTCCGTCCCCGCCCACGTCACCGCGCTGAACGGCCGCCCGCACGGACGGCCGTACGCGCACGTGCGGGACCTGCTGCGGTTCCTGCGCCGGGCCTTCGACGGGGAGCACGTCGTGGAGACGTACGAGACCTTCTCGATCGACTTCGAGCTCCGGCGGCGTCCCCCGGTGCGGCCGAAGGTCATCGTGGGCGCGCTGCGGCCCGGCATGCTGAAGCTGGCCTTCACCGAGGGGGACGGCGCGATCACCAACGTGCTGGCCGCCCACGAGGTGCCGAGGATCGTCGAGGCCGCCGGGCCGCCCGCCGACGGGCAGGAACTGGTCGTCAAGATCTTCGTGACGCCGACGGACGACGCGGCGTACGCCCGGGCGGCCGGACGCGCCTTCCTCGGCTGGATCCTCAACCAGCCGCCCTACCGCGCGTTCCACGACTGGCTCGGCCGGGGCGACGCGCTGGCCGCGTCGCGGGCCGCCTGGGACGCGGGGGACCGGCGGGGCGCGGCCGAGGCGCTCCCGGACTCGGTCGTGGACGAGCTGTGGGTGCACGGCTCGCCGGAGGAGTGCCGCGCCCACATCGCGCGGTACCTGCACCCCGGCGTCACCGCGGTCGAGCTCCACGTCACCCCGTCCCCGGAGCTGGACGCGGCCCCCGGCGCCCTGCCGGAGGTGCTGGCCGCCCTGCGGGTCCCGGACGACCACGCCGCGTCCCCGGGACGGAGCTGACCCGCGGATTTGTTAGGGTGCGCGGATGCCCTCCCAGCGCACCCTGCTGCCGCGCTCGACCCCGGCCGCCTCGGGGATGTCGTCCCGCGCGGTCGCCGCGCTGCTGGACCGGCTGGAAGCGCGATCCGTCGAGTGCCACTCCGTCATGGTCGTGCACCACGGTCACGTCGTCGCCGAAGGCTGGTGGGCGCCGTACTCGGCCGGACGCCCGCACCTCCTCTACTCGCTGACCAAGTCGTTCACCTCGGTCGCCGTGGGGCTCGCGATCGCCGACGGGCTGCTCGCGCCGGACGACCGGGTGGTGGACGTGCTGCCCGGCCACGTTCCGGCCGGCATTTCGGAGCAGGCACGCCGCCTCACCGTTCACCACCTGCTGTCCATGACGGCCGGACACCGCACGGACAGCCTCGCCCAGGCCTGGGAACTGGAGCCGGGCGACCTGGTGAAGGGCTTCCTGCGCGTGCCGTTCGCTGAAGCCGAGGGAACCCGGCACACCTACGACAACACGACCACCTTCGTCCTGGCCCGGATGGTGGAACGGGTCACGGGCCGCGGTCTCCCGGAACTGCTCGACGAGCGCCTCTTCGGGCCGATGGGCGTGGACCACGCCGAATGGGACCGGGTGGCGAGCGGTGCCGCCTTCGGATTCCACGGACTGCACCTCACGACCGAGGCCGTCGCCGCCTTCGGTGAGCTGCTGCTGCGCGGAGGCCTCTGGGGCGACCGGCGGCTCGTCCCGCGCGAATGGGTGGAGCTCGCGACCGGACGGCACGTCGACACCCTGCCGTTCGAGGACGGATCGGGGGACGCCGACTACCTCTGCGGTTACGGTTACCAGTTCTGGATGTCGCGTCACGGATACCACGGTGACGGCTCCTTCGGCCAGCAGTGCGTGGTCGTGCCGTCGCACGATCTCGTGGTCGCCGTGACCGGGGCCCATAGGCAGGCGCAGGCGGTGCTCGACGCGATATGGGAGTGCCTGCTCCCCGGCACGGACCACGCGGGAAGCGCCGGGGACGACGAGATCCTCGCCGACCGGCTGCGGCGGCTGTCACTCGCGCCGGTGCCGGGTGCGGCCGCCCCGGAGCGCTCCGCCGAGGCGAGACTCGACGCCTCCGCCGAGGGTTCGGCCCTGCCCGGCGGAACCACGGTGATCGTCGATCCGGTGGACGGTGGATGGCTCCTGCGATTCGGGTCGTTCCTCGCCGTCGAGGCCGGCCACGGCGAATGGCGGGAGAGCTCGCCGCTCGGCCGCCCCGTCGTCGCGACCGGCGCCTGGCAGGGCGACACGTTCGTCGCCGACCTCTACGTCGTCACCACTCCGCACCGGGTCCGGCTGGTGGTCGACGCGGGCGCGGGGACGGCGGTGGCGACGTGGAACATCGTGCCCCTGACCAGCCCCGATCTGGTGTCGCATCTGCGGTCGCCGCTGATGACGCGGCCCGACGTGGCGTAGGAGGCGCCGGCCGGGCTCCACGTCCCGAGGCCGCGGCCGGCGACCCCGGTGCTCAGACGCCGGCGTCCGCCCACGCCTCGGCGAGGAGGTCCTGAGAGCGGACGCGGTCGGCGTGGTCGTGCGTGATCGTGGTCACCAGGAGCTCGTCGGCGCCGGTCGCCTCCTTCAGCACGCGCAGCCCCTCCACCACCTTCTCGGGGGTGCCCGCGAACCGGGTGTCCACCCGGTCCGCGACGAGTGCCCGGTCCTCCTCGCTCCACTCGTGCGCGTACGCCTCCTCGGGAGAGGGATACCGGACGGCGCCCCCGCCGGACCGGATGCTCCGCACCCACAGCCCGTACGGCTCGCCCGCGCGGCGGGCCTCCTCCTCGGTGGGCGCGACCAGGACGTCGGCGGACACCATGACGTGCGGCTCGGGATAGTCCCGGGACGGCTTGAAGGCGTCGCGGTAGGCCTCGACCGCCTCCAGCACGGTGGCCGGGCTCACGTGGTAGTTCGCCGCGAAGGGCAGCCCGCGCTCGGCCGCGACCTGCGCGCTCTGGCCGCCGCTGCTGCCCAGGACCCACAGCTCCACCTCGGCGCCCTCCCCGGGCTGGGCGTGCGCCTCCTGCCCCTCGTCGGAGCGGTAGCGGCCGGCGAGCAGCGCGATGATCTCGTCGACCTGGACGGCGAAGTCGGGCGTCCGCGCGCCGGGCTGCTGCAGCAGCGCGCCGGCCAGGGCGAACAGCGGGTGCTTGGCGAGTGCGGCGAACGAGAACGGCGGCGGGATCAGCAGGCCCCGGACCGTCCGCGCCCCCGGGGCAGGCGGGTCGGTGGGCTGAGGATCGGCGGGCTGGGGCACGTCCGGCGGGGTGGTGAGCAGCTCCCGGGCGCGCTGGCCGGAGCGGCCGAGGCCCAGGTCGATGCGGCCGGGATGCAGCGCGTCCAGGGTGCCGAACTGCTCCACCACGGTGAGCGGGGTCTGGTGGCCGAGCTGGACCGCGCCGGAGCCGACCCGGATGCGGCGGGTGGCCGCGGCCACCGCGCCGATGAGGACCGCGGGCGCGGAGCTCGCCACGCCGGGGGTGAGGTGGTGCTCGGCCAGCCAGTAGCGGTGGTATCCGGCGTCCTCGGCCCGGCGGGCGAGGTCGACGGTGTTGCGCAGGGCGTCCCGCGCGGTGGCTCCGGAGGAGATCGGAGCGAGGTCGAGAACAGACAGGCGGGTCATGCGGGTCCTCCGGTGGGGAACGGCCTGCTGGGGATCTCCGCGCGCAGGACGGGAGCGATCTCGCTCTGGAACAGTTCGAGCGACGCCCGGTGCTGCGCGCCGGTCAGCCCGTCGGCCTCCGCCTGCACGTGCAACACCTCGTGGCCGAGCCGCTCGTGGTAGCGGTGCACCTTGTCGATGATCTGCTGGGGACTGCCGACGAGGATGGAGCTGCGTTCGACGGCGTCCTCCAGCGTGTGGAACACCGGGTCGAGCCCATGCTTCTCCAGGAACGCCACCCTGGCGTCGAAGATGGGCCGGTAGGTCTCGACGGCGTCCTGCGATCTCGGCGTGGCGTAGTAGCCCGCGCTGCCCGCTCCCACCAGCGCGCCGGCCGGGTCGTGGCCGTAGTGCTCCCACCGCTCCCGGTAGTACCGCACCAGTTCCGCGTACGGCTCGACGGGATTGGTGACGTTGGCGGAGAAGAGGGGGTCGCCGTATCGGGCGGCGAGGTCCACCGACTCCCTGCTGGTGGCGCTGCCGTGCCAGACCCGCACCGGCCGCTGGAGCGGCCGGGGGAGCACCTCGGCCTCGGCCAGGGGCGGTCGGAAGCGGCCGGACCAGGTCACCCGGTCCTCCCGCCAGAGCCGCCGGAAGAGCTCGTAGCCCTCGCGGTTGCGGTCCCACTGGTCCTCTCCGGTGACGTGGAACAGCTCCGCCTGGGCGGTGCCGTTGCCCTTGCCGATCATCAGCTCCAGGCGCCCGCCGGACAGGTGGTCGAGGGTCGAGTAGTCCTCGAACGCCCGCACGGGGTCGAGGAGGCTGAGCGTGGTCACCGCGGTGAACAACCTGATCCGGCGGGTCAGTGCCGCGACGTGGCTCAGCACCACGGGCGGGGACGAGGACAGGAACGGCCGCTCGTGCCGTTCCCCGAAGGCGAAGCCGTCGAAGCCCAGTTCCTCGGCGAGCACCGCGCTCGCCACGATCTCGCGGAAGCGCTCCGTCGGAGACCTGAGCTCGCCGGTCAGCGGATGCGGCAGGTGGAACCCGAGCGTCATGGCCAGGAACTTCACGCCCGGACCACCTCCCCGCCCGCGAGCCGCGCAGGACCGCCCGGAGCGGTGACGCCGCTCACGACGCCGTCGCGTAGCGGTTGGCGGGGCGCTGCAGGCCGAGCCGCCCGCGCAGGTCCCCGGTGTCGTACGCGGTGCGGAACGCGCCCGCCGCCCGCAGTTCGGGCACCAGGCCCCTGGTGATGGCCACCAGGTCGCGGGGCAGCTCGCCCGGCCGGAGGCGGAATCCGTCCAGCCCCGCCTCCCGCCAGCTCAGCAGCAGGCGGGCGAGCGCCTCCGGGGTGCCGGTGAAGATGTGGGCGTCCGAGACGAACTCGCCCCCGTCGAGGTCGTCGAGCCGCGCCTTCCGGTCGGCCGCGCCGCCGGTCTCCAGGAAGACCACCAGGTCCGCGAAGATCTTCAACGGCGGCCCGGCCCGGCCGGTCGCGGCCTCCGCGGCGCGCACCTGCTCGACGATCGCGAAGGCGTCCTCCCGGTCCCGCGGCGTGACGTACACGACGTCGGAGGCCCGGGCGGCGAACTCGTACGGCTGCCTGTCGTGGGCGAGGGAGGTGACCAGCGGCTGCCCCTGCGGCGGGCGCGGCGTGATCGAGGGACCCTTCACGCTGAACCAGGCGCCGCGGAAGTCGATGTAGTGCAGCTTGTCGCGGTCGACGAACCGGCCGGTCGCGACGTCCCTGATCTCGGCGTCGTCCTCCCAGCTGTCCCACAGGCGGCGGACCACCTCCACCGCGTCGGCGGCCTCGCCGAGCAGGTCCGCCACGTGCCGGGCGAAAGCGGGATCGGCGCGGTCGGAGAAGTCCAGCGGAGGCAGGACCCGGCGGCCGAAGTGCGCGGCGTGGTCGGGGCGGCCCGAGACCTGGGGCCGCCAGCCGGCCCGGCCGCCGCTGATGTGATCGAGGGAGGCGATGCCGATCGCGACGTGGAACGGCTCGGTGTGGGTCGTGCCGGTGGCCGGCACGAGGCCGATCCGCGAGGTCAGCGGTGCGACGCCGGAGGCGATCAGCACCGCGTCGAGCCGTCCGCGCACCTGGTCGAGCCGCTCGTCGGGTTCGTTCAGGCGGGTCGACTGCAGGCCGAGCGCGTCTTCGAAGGTGACGAAGTCGAGCAGGCCGCGCTCGGCCTCCGCGGCGAGGTCCGCCCAGTAGGCGAGGGTGAACAGCCGGTCCGGTCGCGCGCCCTCGGCCCGCCAGGCGGCCGGGTGCCAGCCGGCCCCGTCCAGTGCGACGGCGAGGTGCAGGGTCACTAGGGCACCATCCTTACTGCGGGGCCCGCGTAGGGTCTTGTGGAAGGGACTCGGCGGGAGCCGGGGTGACGGCCCTGTTCGGTCGCCTGTGAAAGGCCTCGATGACACCGCCGCCCCCGGT
>NZ_JABBWW010000017.1:0-184930 GCF_014161385.1 Microbispora sp. H10670
TCCCGCCACGCCCGGCCAGCGACCGCGCGATCACCTGACTGCGCACCGCCACCACCCGCGCCGCGTCCTCCAGACTCAGCGCACCCGCCACACACGCCGCCGCGATCTCCCCCTGCGAATGGCCGACAACCGCCGAGGGCACCACCCCGAACGAGCGCCACACCTCCGCCAGCGACACCATCACCGCCCACAACGCGGGCTGCACCACATCCACCCGCTCCAACGCCGCCGCATCCCCCAAAACCCGCGGCAACGACCAGTCCACAAAGCGATCCAGCGCCCGCCCGCACTCCGCCAACCGCCCGGCGAACACCGGCGACCACTCCGCCAGCTCCACCGCCATCCCCGCCCACTGCGACCCCTGACCGGGGAAGACGAACACCACACCCGGACGGCCGCCCGCGGCCCGCACCACCCCGCTCACCACGTCGGCGGCCGCGCCGCCGTCGCCGATCGCGGCCAGGCCCGCGAGCAGACCGGCCCGATCGCTCGCGACCACCGCCGCGCGGTGCGACAGCGCGGACCGGGAGGCCAGCGCCGCGGCGACGCCGGACGCGGGCAGCCCCTCGTGCTCGTCCAGGAACGACCTGAGGCGCCGCGCCTGGGCGCGCAGGCCCTCCTCACCCGCGCCCGACAGGACGAACGGGAACGGCCCCCCGGAGTGAGCGGCAGGGTGGGCGGCAGGGTGGGCGGCGGGAGCGGGGCCGGCCGGTTCGTCCGGCGCCTCCTCGATCACCACGTGGGCGTTCGTGCCGCTGAGCCCGAAGGAGGACACGCCCGCGCGCCGCACCCGCTCTCCGGCGGGCCACCCGCGCTCCTCGGCCAGCAGGCGCACCGCGCCGGCGTCCCAGTCGATGTGCGGGGAGGGCTCGTCCGCCCACAGCGTCCGGGGCAGCGTCTCGTGCCGCATCGCCAGCACCATCTTGATCACGCCGGCCACGCCGGCCGCCGCCTGGGTGTGGCCGATGTTCGACTTCACCGACCCCAGCCACACCGGCCGGTCGTCGGGGCGGCCGGCGCCGTACGTCGCCAGCAGGGCCTGGGCCTCGATCGGGTCGCCCAGCCGGGTGCCGGTGCCGTGCGCCTCCACCGCGTCGACGTCGGCGGGCGACAGGCCCGCGTTGTCGAGGGCGTCCCGGATCACCCGCTGCTGCGAGGGGCCGTTCGGCGCGGTCAGCCCGCTGCTCGCGCCGTCCTGGTTCACCGCCGAGCCGCGCACGACCGCGAGCACCCGGTGCCCGTTGCGCCGGGCGTCGGACAACCGCTCCAGCACCAGCACGCCCGCGCCCTCCGCGGGCCCGAAACCGTCCGCCGCCCCACCGAACGCCTTGCACCGCCCGTCGGCGGAGAACGCCCGCTGACGCGAGAAGGTGACGATGGTCGCCGGGCTCGACATGACCGTGCACCCGCCTGCCAGCGCGAGGGCGCAGTCTCCCTGCCGCAGTCCCTGTACGGCGAGGTGCAGCGCCACCAGCGACGACGAGCACGCCGTGTCCACCGTGACGGCGGGCCCCTCCAGCCCGAGCACGTAGGCGAGGCGGCCCGAGGCGATGCTCGTCGAGTTGCCGGTGGCCGCGAAGTCCTGCACGTCCTGCGGCGCCCGCATGGGGTCGGTGAGGTACTCCGAGGGCAGCACCCCGAAGTACACGCCGGTCCGGCTGCCCCGGAGGGAGGCCACGTCCAGGCCCGCCCACTCCAGCGCCTCCCACGACGACTCCAGCAGCAGCCGCTGCTGCGGGTCCATGGCGAGGGCCTCACGCGGGGAGATCCCGAAGAACCCGGCGTCGAAGTGCGCGGCCTGCGGGAGGAACCCGCCCGCCCGTACGTAGGTCTTCCCTGGCGCGTCCGGGTCGGGGTCGTAGAGCCGCTCGACGTCCCAGCCGCGGTCGCCGGGGAATCCGCGGACGGCGTCGCGGCCCTCCGACAGGATCGTCCACAGCGCCTCCGGGGAGTCCGCCCCGCCGGGGAGGCGGCAGGCCATCCCGACGATCGCGATGGGCTCCCGGCTCCGTGCGGCGAGCTGCCGGTTCTCCTCCCGCAGCCGTTCGGCCTCCTTCAGCGAGGAGCGCAGGGCCCGCACTACCTCTTCGAGGGATGCGTTCATCGTCCGTCCCACCCTTCCGACCTGTTCACGCGCTCATCCCGGGGGCCAGCTTGAGCAGTTCGTCCACACTCATCTCGTCGATCGCGCTCTCGTCCGCCCGCGGCACCGTCTCCGGCGCCTCCTCCGTACGGCCGGCCAGCTCGCGCAGGACGTCCACCAGCCGGGCCTGCCGGAGCCGCTCCAGCGGGATGGACGCCAGCAGGCGGCGCAGCTCGGCCTCCTCGCCGTCGCCGCCGGGCGCCGCCGGCCGGTCCCCCGGCTGATCCGCCGGCGCCAGCTCGGTGACGAGGTATCCGGCCAGGACCTCCGGGTTCGGGTGATCGAAGATGAGGGTGGACGGCAGCCGCAGGCCGGTGGCCGCGCTGAGCCGGTTGCGGAACTCCACCGCGCTGAGCGAGTCGAAGCCGAGGTCGAGGAACCCGCGGCCGGGGTCGATCGTCGCGCCGGACGCACGCCCCAGCACGGTGGCGGCGTGGGCGCGCACGAGGGTGAGGAGCGTCCGGCGGCGCTCGCCGTCCGGGAGCCCGGCCAGCCGGTGGGTGAGCGAGGCGCCGCCCAGACCGTCTCCCGTGCCGCCTGCCGTGCCCGCCTCCGGCCGGGCCGCCGTACGCACCAGGCCCCGCCAGAGCGGTGAGAGCGTGCCGCTCGCCGCCTGCCCGCGCAGGCCGGCCGTCGACACCCTCGCGGCGAGTGCCAGGGCGTGGTCCAGGCCGGTGGCGACGTCGAACAGCCCCGCCGCCTGCTCTCCGGTCATGGGCAGCAGGCCGAGACGGGCGAGCCGGCCGTGGTCGGCCCGGGCCGTCATCTCACTCTGCTCGGCCCACAGGCCCCACGCGATCGAGGTGGCCGGCAGCCCCCGGGAGCGCCGGTGCTGCGCCAGCGCGTCCAGGAAGGTGTTCGCCGCGGCGTAGTGGGCCTGCCCGGCGCTTCCGGTCAGGCCGGCGGCCGAGGAGAACAGCACGAACTCCGCCAGGTCCAGGCCCGCGGTGAGCTCGTGCAGGACCAGCGCGCCGTCCGCCTTCGGCCGCAGGACCGCGTCGATCTGCGCGGGGGTCAGCGTGTCCAGCACCGCGTCGTCGAGCACACCGGCCGCGTGCACCACGGCGGTGAGGGGGTGCTCCGCCGGGATCCTCGCCAGCACCGCGGCGACGGCCTCCCTGTCGGCGGCGTCGCACGCCTCGACGGCGACCACCGCGCCGAGCCCGGCGAGTTCGGCGGCCAGCTCCGCCGCGCCCGGGGCAGACGTCCCGCGCCTGCTCACCAGCACGAGGCGGCGGACGCCGCCGGCGGTCACGAGGTGCCGGGCGATCACCCGGCCGGCCATCCCGGTGGCGCCGGTCATCAGCACGGTGCCGCGCGGGTCCCGGCGGCGCGGCATGCGCAGCACGATCTTCCCGACGTGCCGTGCCTGGCTCATGAACCGGAACGCCTCGGGCGCGCGCCGCACGTCCAGCGTCCGGACGGGCGGCGGCGTCAGCGTCCCCTTCTCGAACAGGTCCACCAGCTCGGTCAGCAGGCGCCGGACCAGGCCGGGATCGGCCCGGCTCAGGTCGATCGCCTGGTACCGCACGCCCGGGTGGGCGGCTTCGACCTCGGCGGCATCCCGGATGTCGGTCTTGCCCAGTTCGACGAACCGGCCGCCGGAGCCCAGCAGCCGGAGCGAGGCGTCCACGAGCTCACCGGTCAGGGAGTTCAGTACGACGTCGACCCCTGCGCCGCCGGTGGCGGCCCGGAACCGCTCCTCGAACTCCGGCGAGCGGGACGAGGCGATCCACTCGTCGGCAATGCCCACGGCGTTCAGGGCGGGCCACTTGTCCGGATGGGCCGTGGCGAGGACGCGCGCGCCCAGCGCGGCGGCCACCTGCACCGCCGCCGTCCCCACGCCGCCCGCGGCGGCGTGCACCAGCACCGTCTCCCCCGCCGACAGCCCCGCCACGTCGCGCAGGCCGTGCAGGGCGGTCAGGAAGGCCGCCGGCACCGAGGCTCCGCGCTCGAACGTCCAGCCGGCCGGCATCCGTACGACCTGACGGTGGTCGACGACGACGGAGGAGCCGAAGGCGTCGGGGAAGATCCCCATCACCCGGTCTCCCGGCGCCAGCCCGGTCACCGCCGGGCCGGTCTCGACGACGACGCCGGCCCCTTCGGTGCCGATGCCCTCCTGGCCCGGCACCATCCGCAGGGAGACGACCACGTCGCGGAAGTTGAGCCCGGCCGCGCGCACCTCGATCCGCACCTCGCCGGGTGCCAGGTCCCGCGCCGCATCCGGGGACGGCACGAGCGCCAGGTCGTCGAACGTGCCGCGCTCCCCCGCCACCGACAGGCGCCACGGCGCGCCGTCGCCGGGAGGCGTCAGCGTCTCGTCCGCGCCCGCCCGGGCCAGCCTGGGGACCAGGACCGTGTCCCCGCGTACGGCGAACTCCGGCTCGCCGGACGCCACCGCGGCGCGCAGCGCCCGGCCGGTCGCGCCGGCGACGTCGCCGAGCAGGAAGCGCCCGGGGTGCTCCTCCCGCGCGCCGCGGACGAACCCCCAGACGGCGGCCGCCGCGGGCGTGGGACCGGCGTCGCCGATCTCCACCGCGTTCTCGGTGAGCGCCGCATTCTCAATAAGCACCGCGTTCTCAGTAAGCACGAGGAGCGCGCACCCGCCGAGGCGCGGCTCGCCGAGCCACGACCGCAGGGTGGAGAGCAGGTCCCGGAGCGATTCCCCGACGCCGGCGGCGTCACCCGGGACCGCCGGCGTGACGGGCAGCAGCACCACGTCCGGGACCGGCGCGCCGGAGCCGAGCGTGTCGATGAGCTCCCGGAGACCGGCGTGGCGGGCGACGCCGAGATCCTCGGCCGGTCCGGGCCCGCCCGGGCCGAGAACGGCCCAGCCGGACGTGCCGGGCCGATCCTGAGCATGGTCCGGAGCAGGGCCGGCGGCGGAGTCGAGGGGCGTCCAGCCAAGGGTGTAGAGCGAGTCGGCCAGGCCGGAGGCGAGCAGCCGCGACTTCGGCACCGGCCGCAGGACCATGGACTCGGCCGACAGGACCGGGCTCCCCGCGCCGTCGGCGACCACGACCCGGACGGCGTCGCGCCCCGCGGGCGACAGCCGGGCCCGCACGTCCGTCGCGCCGGACGCCGCGAGCGAGACGCCCCGCCACGAGAACGGCAACCAGGTGTCGTCCCCGGGGAGGAATTCGCCGAGGAACAGCCCGTGCATCGCCGTGTCGAGCAGCGCGGGGTGCAGCCCGAAGCCGTCCGCGCCACGGGCGGCGTCCTCCGGCAGGGCCGCCTCGACGAAGACCTCGTCCCCCCGCCGCCACGCCGCGCGCAGCCCGCGGAACGCCGGGCCGTACCCGTAGCCCCGCTCGGCCAGCAGGTCGTACAACCCGTCGACGGCCACCGGCGCCGCGTCGCGCGGCGGCCAGGTCCGCAGTTCCTCGTACGCCGCCGCCACCGGGCCGAGCACCCCGGTGGCGTGCCGGGTCCACCCGCCGTCCTCGCCCGCGGAGTGCACCGACACGCCGCGGCGTCCCGAGTCGGCCGGGCCGACGCGGACCTGCAGGCGCACGTCTCCGTCGGCCGGCAGGACCAGCGGGGCCTCCAGCGTCAGTTCCTCCACCTGCCCGCAGCCGACCTCGTCGCCCGCGCGCACCGCGAGCTCCACGAATCCGGTGCCCGGGAACAGCACCGAGCCGGACACCACGTGGTCGGCCAGCCACGGCTGCGACCGGGCCGACAGGCGGCCCGACAACAGCACCCCGCCGTCGTCGGCGATCTCGGTCGCCGCGCCGATCAGCGGGTGTTCCGTGGGGGTCAGGCCGAGGGCGCCGGCTCCGGCGGACCGCGCCCCGCCCGTCTCGGCCCAGTAGCGCTCCCGCTGGAACGCGTACGTGGGGAGCCCGAGCCGCCGCGCCGGGCGCGGCAGGCGATCCTCGTCCCAGGTGACGGGCGCGCCGTTCACCCAGGCCCGCGCCAGCGCGGTCCGCAGGGCGGCGGGCCCGTCCTCGTCGCGGCGCAGCGTCGGAATCGCGACGGGCCGCGCCCCCGCGCCCTCCACCGCCTCCGCGCACTCCTCGATCGCCATGGTCAGCACGGGATGCGGGCCGCACTCGACGAAGAAGTCCCGGCCCCCGCTCATCAGCCGCGCGCAGACGTCGGCGAACCGCACCCGCCCGCGCAGGTTCTCGTACCAGTAGGCGGCGTCGAGCCCGGAGGTGTCGTGCAGGTCTCCGGTCACCGTCGAGTAGAAGCTCACGGCGGACGCGCGGGGCTCGACGTCGGCGAGCTCGGCCAGCAGCGTCTCCCGCACCTGTTCCATCTGCGGGGAGTGGGAGGCGTAGTCCACCTGGATCCGGCGGACGCGGACCCCGTCGGCCGCGCACCGCTCCACGAACTCCCCCAGCGCCCCGGCCTCACCGGCCACCACGGTCGACAGCGGGCTGTTCACCGTGGCCACCGACAGGGCCTCGCCCCAGGGGGACAGCAGCCGCTCCACGACGTCCACCGGCGCCGCGACCGAGGCCATCGCCCCCGATCCGGACAGGTCCCGCAGCGCGCGGCTGCGCAGCGCGACCACCTTCGCCGCGTCCCGGAGCGACAGCGCTCCGGCCACGCACGCCGCGGCGATCTCGCCCTGCGAGTGGCCCACGACCGCGGCGGGCACCACGCCGTGGGCGCGCCACACCTCGGCGAGCGACACCATCACCGCCCACAGGACGGGCTGGACGACGTCGACCCGGTCCAGGCCCGGCGCGTCCGGCGAGCCCGACAGGACGTCCAGGACCGAGTAACCGGTCCACGGGGCCAGCGCCTCGTCGCACGCCCGTACGGCGGCGGCGAACTCCGGGGACGAGCGCAGCAGGCCGGCCCCCATCCCCGGCCACTGGCCGCCCTGGCCGGGGAACACGAACACCGCACCGGACCGCCGTGCGACGCCGGACACGACGCCGAAGTCGGGGGCGTCTTCGGCGAGCGCGGACAGTGCGCGCGTCAGTTCGCCGTGGTCGGCGGCCACCACGGCGGCCCGGTGGTCCATTGGGGAACGCGCCGCCCGCAGCTCCAGGGCGACGTCCGCGAGCGGCACGTCCGGCCGGGACTCCAGCCACGACCGCAGCCGCGCGGCCTGCCCGCGCAGGGCGGCCGGGCCGCGGGCCGAGAGGGTCACCGTGACCGGCCCGGGCGGCGGGCCGGCCGGGTCCGCGACGGCGGCGGGCCCGGACCCGGGATCGAGGTTCTGATCGAGATCGGGCGCCTGCTCCAGCACCACGTGCGCGTTGGTCCCGCTGACGCCGAAGGACGACACGCCGGCCCGGCGCGGCCGTCCGGTCTCCGGCCAGGGGACCCGCTCGGTCAGCAGCGACACCCCGCCCTCCGACCAGTCCACGTGCGAGTTGGGCGCGGACACGTGCAGGGTCCGGGGAGCCACCCCGTGCCGCATGGCCTCGACCATCTTGATGACCGCGCCGACGCCGGCGGCGGCCTGGGTGTGGCCGAGGTTCGACTTCAGCGAGCCCAGCAGCAGCGGCCGGTCGCGGTCCCGCCCGTACGTCGCCATCAGTGCCTGGGCCTCGATCGGATCGCCCAGCCGGGTGCCGGTGCCGTGCGCGTCGACCACGTCCACCTCGGACGGGTGGAGCCCGGCGTCGGCGAGCGCGCCGCGGATCACCCGCTGCTGGGAGGGGCCGTTCGGCGCCGCGAGCCCGTTGGACGCGCCGTCCTGGTTGACCGCGGACCCCCTGATCACGGCGAGCACCTCGTGGCCGTTCCGCCGGGCGTCCGAGAGCCGCTCCAGCAGGAGCACGCCGACGCCCTCGGAGATGCCGAACCCGTCGGCGTCGTCGGAGAACGGCTTGCACCGGCCGTCCGGCGCGAGCGTGTTCAGCCGCGCGAACTCCTTGAAGATGTTGAGGCTCGCGTTGACGGCCACCCCGGCGGCCAGCGCCAGGCCGCACTCCCCGCGCCGCACCGCCTGTACGGCGAGGTGCAGCGCGACCAGGGACGACGAGCACGCCGTGTCCACGGTGACCGACGGCCCCTCGAAACCGTAGAGGTAGGAGACCCGGCCGGACAGGACGCTGGCGGTGTTCCCGGTGAGGACGTATCCCTCCAGGTCGGGGTGCCGCTCCAGACGCGCGCTGTAGTCGACGGTCATCGCGCCGACGAACACGCCGGTCGCGCTGCCGCGCAGGGAGGCCGGCACGATGCCGGCCCGCTCGAACGCCTCCCAGGAGGTCTCCAGCAGCAGCCGCTGCTGCGGGTCCATCGCGAGTGCCTCACGCGGGCTGATCCCGAAGAAGTCGGCGTCGAACAGGTCGGCGTCGTGCAGGAAGCCGGCCTCGCGCTGGTAGTGCGTCCCGGCCCGGCGCGTCTGGTCGTCGTAGGAGCCGTCGAGGTCCCATCCCCGGTTGTCCGGGAACCGCCCCATGGCGTCGGCTCCGTCGCTGACGAGGGACCAGAGGTCCTCGGGCCCGCGGATCCCGCCGGGGTAACGGCACCCGGCTCCGACGACAACGACGGGGTCGTCGTCCGCGGCGGCCACGGGCGCCACGGCGCCGGAGGGCTCCGCGCCCGCCAGCGTGACGCGCAGGAACTCGGCGAGCTCGCCGGGCGTCGGGTAGTCGAACACCATGGTCGCGGGCAGCCGTGTGCCCGTCGCCTCCATGAGCCGGCCGCGGATCTCCAGGGCGGTCACCGAGTCGAACCCGAGGTCCCGGAACTGGCGGTCGGGCGGGATCGGACCGGGCGTGCCGAGCAGCGCCGCGAGCTCCCGGCCCACCAGGTCGAGCAGCAGCGCACGCTGTCCGCTCTCGGTCAGCTCCGCCAGGCGCGTGCCCAGGGACGGCCGGCCGTCCTCCTCCTCCGTGGCGGCCGCGGTCTCCGGCAGGGCGACCTCACGAGGCTCGTGCCCGGCGTACACGGCGTCCCACTCCAGCGGCACTCCGTCGACGTGCAGCTCGCTCAGCGCGCGCATGACCCTGCCGAGGTCGGCCTGGTCGCGGCGGAGCGACGCGCGGACCGGCACGGCGGCGCCGGTGGCCTCGACGGTCTGGCGCACCGCCCCGGTCAGCACCGGGTGCACGCTGACCTCCAGCAGCACGCCGTACCCGTCGTCCAGCGCCGCCCGCGTGGCCTCCTCGAACCGGACGGGCTCGCGGATGTTCCGGCACCAGTAGCCCGCGTCCAGTGGCACGTCGTCGGGCAGCACGCCGCCCAGCAGCGACGAGTAGAAGCGGATGCGGGCGCGCCGCGGCCGGATCGGGAGCAGCCTGCCGTGGAGGTCCGGGGTGATCGCGTCGATGTGCGGCGAGTGCACCGCGAGGTTCGTGCCGGTGGCCCTGACGCGGAAGCCGTCCGCGGTGAGCTCCTCGACCAACTGCCGCGCCGCGTCCAGGTCACCGGAGACCAGCACCGACTGCGGGCCGTTCAGGACGCCGATCTCCAGCCGTCCGCCGTACGCGCCGACGCGGGCGGAGATGTCGTCCGCCGACGCCAGCACCGAGACCATCTCCCCGTGACCGGTCATGGGGAGCATCGCCTGGCTCCAGAGGGCGACCACCCGCGCCCCGTCCTCCAGGGTCAGCGCCCCGGCGACCACCGCGGCGGCGATCTCGCCCAGGCTGTGGCCGAGCACGGCCGACGGCTCGACGCCGTACGACCGCCACAGGTCGGCGAGCGAGACCATCGTCGCGAACAACGCGGGCTGGATCACGTCCGTGCGGTCCAGCCGGGGCGCGCCGGGCGCGCCGCGCAGCACGTCGAGAAGCGCCCAGTCGACGTACGGCTCCAGCGCGCGGGCGCACTCCTCCATGCGGGCCAGGAAGACCGGCGAGGACGCGAGCAGGTCGACCGCCATGCCCTGCCACTGCGAGCCGTTGCCGGGGAACACGAACACGACCCCGCCGGGGTGGGCGCGCCCTTCGGCCAGCCCCGGGGCGCCGTCTCCCTCGGCGAGCGCCCGCAGCGCCTCCAGGAAGGCCGCGGGGTCGTCGCCGGCGATCGCCGCCCGGTGGGCGCCTCCGGCGCCGGCGCGGGCCAGTGACCACCCGACGTCGGCCGGGCGCCATTCCTGGTCACCGGGTCGGTCACCGTGTTGGTGGCCGTGTTGGTGGCCGCCGCCAAGGTGTCCGAGGAGGAGCCGGGCCTGGGCGCGCAGAGCGCCCGCGTAGGGGGCCGACAGCCCCCACAGCGTCGGGTGCCCATTCGGGGACGGGTGAGAGTCGGACGGCATGGTGTCTCATCGCTCCTTCGGGCACTGCTGGGGTACGGCAAGGGGCACGGCGCGGGCACCGCTTGGGGCACGGCGTGGGCACGGCGGCGGGACGTCAACGGCCGGGAGGAGTGCGGGGTCTACGAGCCGGCTCGTTCGTAGGCGCGGGCCACCAGGTCGGCCACGGCCATCTCCTTGATGGCGAGTTCGCCGTCGTCCTGCGGCGGGTCCTGCCCGAGCGGGTCGTCGGCCAGCCCCATCAGCGCGTCCAGCAGGCCGGACGCCCGCAGCCGGGCCACCGGAAGGGTCGCGAGGACCTTCCTGATCGCGTCGTCCTCGGCGGTCCGCCCGGTGTCCGGCGCGGCCTCGGGCAGCAGCGCCGCCACCAGGTAGCCCGCCACCGCCTGGACGCTCGGGTAGTCGAAGACCAGCGTGGAGGGCAGTCGCAGGCCCGTCACCGCGCCCAGGCGGTTGCGGAGCTCCACCGCCATCAGCGAGTCCATGCCCATGTCGAGGAACCCCCGGTCGGTCTCGACGGAGGCCGCCGCGGCGTGTCCGAGCACGGCGGCGACGTGCTCGCGCACGAGACCGAGCACCTCGCGCAGCCGGTCCTGTTCCGGCAGTTCCGCCAGCCGGGCGCGCAGCGCCTCGGCCTGGGCGCCCGGCGTCCCCGCCCGCGTCTTCGGCCGCCGGATCAGGCCGCGCAGCAGTGGCGGCACCTGGTCGAAGCGGACCGCCTCCTTCCGCAGCCTCCCGAGGTCGAGCCGGGCCGCGACGACCGCGGCGGCGCCGGCCGCGTTCGCGCGGTCGAACAGCGCGAGCCCGTCGTCCGCCGACAGGGGTTCGACCCCGGCACGGGCCATCCGGGTGCGGTCGGCCTCGGCGATCCGGCCGGCCATGCCGCCGTTCTCCCAGGCGCCCCAGACGATCGAGAGGCCCGCGAGGCCGTCCGCCCGCCGGCGTTCCGCGAGTGCGTCCAGGAACCCGTTGGCCGCCGCGTAGTTGGCCTGCCCGGGCGTGCCGAACGTCCCGGCCAGCGAGGAGAACAGCACGAACGATCGCAGGTCCGCGTCCCGGGTCAGCTCGTGCAGGTGCCACGCCGCGTCGGCCTTGGCCCGCAGCACGCCCTCCAGCCGCGCGCGGGTCAGCGTCTCGACGGTCCCGTCGTCGAGGACGCCGGCGGCGTGGACGACGGCCGTCAGCGGGCGCTCCCGGGGGATCTCCCGGAGCAGCCGGGCCACACTGTCGCGGTCGGCGACGTCGCAGGCGACGACGTGCACGTCCGCGCCCAGTTCCGTGAGCTCCGCCTCGACGGCCGGCTCCAGCCGGCCGCGGCGCCCGGCCAGCAGCAGGTGCCGGACGCCGTGCGCGGTCACCAGGTGCCGGGCCACGGCCGTGCCCAGCGCGCCGGTGCCGCCGGTGATCAGGACGGTCCCGTCCGGGTCGGCCAGGGCGGGCGGCGGCTCCGGCGTCCCGGCGCGGGTCAGCCGCGGCACCAGCGGCTCGCCGTCGCGTATCGCGACCTGCGGCTCGTCCAGGACGGCGACGGCGGGCAGCGACCGGACCGACGCCTCCTCGTCGTCGAGGTCCACGAGCAGGAACCGGTTCGGATGCTCGGTCTGCGCCGACCTCAGCATGCTCCAGACCGCCGCGCCGGCCAGGTCCGGGACCCGTCCCCCGGCCGCCGTCGCGCCCCGGGTGACGACCACCAGCCGCGACGACGCGAGCCGATCGTCGGCCAGCCACGACTGCACGAGCGCCAGCGTTCCGGCGGCGGTGCCGAGCACGCCGGCCGGGACGTCCCCGGCGGCCCGTGCTTCCTCGGTGACCTGTGCTTCCTCGGTGACCTGTGCTTCCTCCGTGACCTGTGCCTCCCCGGTGAGCGGCTCGCACAGGACGACGGCCAGCGCGGGAGCCGGTTCCCCGGCGGCGACGGCCTCCCGCAGGGCGGCGATGTCGGGATGCCAGCGGCTGTCGCCCCACGACGACCGCAGGGCGTCCGTCACGCGTACGTCGTCGGCTCCGACGGACGCCCAGCCGCCGCGCGGCGCGCCGGACGGATCCTGCGGCGCCGGCCCGGCCGGCGTCCAGTCCACGGTGAACAGCGAGTCGTCACGGGGCAGGCCCGCGCTCATCTGCTCGGCCGACGCCGGCCGCAGCACCAGCGTGCCGACCGTGACCACGGGACGGCCCAAGGGGTCGTACGCCGCGAGCGTGAGCGCGTCCGGGCCGGCCGGGGTGAGCCGGACCCGCAGCGCCACCGCCCCGGCGGCGTGCAGGGTCACGTCGTGCCAGGAGAACGGCAGCCGGGCCGGCGACTCCTCGTCGGCGGCGCCCAGGCCGTCCACGACCGCCGCCTGCAGGGCGGCGTCGAGCAGCGCCGGATGCACGGCGAACCTCCCGGCCCGCGCCTGCTGGTCCTCGGGGAGCGCGACCTCGGCGAAGACCTCCTCGCCACGCCGCCACACCGCCCGGAGCCCGCGGAAGGCGGGCCCGTAGGTGTATCCGCTCGACGCCAGGCGGTCGTAGGCGTCGTCCAGCGCCACCGCGACCGCGCCGGCCGGAGGCCATTCGCGCTCCGCCCCGGCCTCCGAAGGTTCGGGGGCCTCAGCGATCTCGGGGGCGAGGACACCGGAGGCGTGGCAGACCCAGGTCGCGTCCGCGTCGTCCTCCGGCCGGGAGTACAGGCCGATCGCGCGCTCCCCCTGGTCGTCCGGCGGCCCCACGACCAGCCGCAACAGCACCGCCGTACGCTCCGGCAGCGCCAGCGGCGCCCGCAGGACCAGTTCCCGGACCCGCCCGCAGCCCGCCGGCTCACCTGCCTGGGCGGCCAGTTCGACGAGGGCCGCGCCGGGCACCAGCGCGACGTCCCATATCGCGTGGTCGCCGATCCACGGGTGGGTGTCCAGGGAGATCCGCCCGGTGAGGACCAGGTCGCCGGTGCCGGGGACGTCCGCCGCCGCGCTCAGCAGCGGGTGGTCGACGGCACCGAGCCCGAACCCGCTCGGGTCCCTCGGCGCCGCCGTGTCGTCCTGCCAGTAGCGCCGCCGCTGGAAGGCGTACGTCGGCAGGTCGAGCCGGCGCGTTTCCCCGGGGACCACCGGCGACCAGTCCACGGTGACACCGTGGGTGTGCGCCACGGCCAGGGCGTTCAGGAACGACTCGGTCTCCGGCCGCCCCCGCCGCAGCGCCGCCTGGAACATCGGCGTCACGTCCGAGCCGGAGTCCGGGTCCGGGTGGGCGTCGGCCACGTCCCGCGCGGCGGTCGTCAGCCCGCCGTCCGGCCCGATCTCCAAGAAGCGGTTCACGCCCTGGGCGCGCAGCCACCGGACGCCGTCGCCGAACCTGACCGTACGCCGCACCTGCGACAGCCAGTAGCCGGTCGAGGTCGCCTCGTCGTCGCCGAGCGGCGTCCCGGTCACGGTCGACACCACCGGCACCTTGGGCGGAGCGAACGCGACCGACGCCAGCACGTCGGCGAACCCGGCGAGCATCGGCTCCATCAGCGCCGAGTGGAAGGCGTGGGACACGCGGAGCGGCCGGGCGCGGACGCCCTGGGCGCGGCAGTCGGCGGCGACCTTCGCGACCGCCGCCTCCTCGCCGGAGACCACGACCGCGGCGGGTCCGTTCACCGCCGCCAGGCTCACGTCGGCGCCGAGGAACGCGAGCCGCTCCAGGACCCACGCCTCGGGGGCCGCGACGGCGAGCATCGCCCCGCCGCCGGGCAGTTCCCGCATCAGCCTGCCGCGGTACGCGACGACGCGGGCGGCGTCGGCCGCCGAGAGCACGCCCGCGACATGGGCGGCGGCCAGTTCGCCGACCGAGTGCCCGATCAGGAAGCCGGGCCGGACGCCGAAGCTCTCCAGCAGCCGGTACAGCGCGATCTCCAGGGCGAACGTCGCGGCCTGGGTGTAGTCGGTCCGGTCGAGCAGCCGCGCCTCCGCGGTGTCCGGGCGGGCGAAGACCACGGACCTCACCGGGCGGTCGAGGTGCTCGTCCAGCTCGGCGCAGACCGCGTCGAAGACGTCGGCGAAGACGGGGAAGGCGGCGTGCAGCTCCCGGCCCATGCGCGCCCGCTGGAAGCCCTGTCCGGAGAACATCACGGCGAGCCGGCCCGGCGACGCCTGGGCGTGGACCACGCCGGCCGCCTGCTCGCCCCTGGCCAGCGCCGTCAGTCCGCCTACGAGACTCTCGCGGTCCGCGGCCAGGACGGCGGCTCTGTGCGCCATCAGGGGACGCCGCGTCAGGGCGGCGGCGATGCCGGCCGGCTCCACCCCGGGATGGGCGACCGCGTACGCGCGCAACTTGTCGGCGTAGCCCCGCAGCGCCTCCTCGGTCCGCGCGGACAGCATCCACGGCAACGCCGGCGTGCCTGTAATGGGCGGCTCGTCGTCGCCGGCCGGCGGCTGTTCGAGGATGACGTGCCCGTTGGTGCCGCTGAGCCCGAACGAGGACACGGCGGCCCGGCGCGGCCTGCCCGTCTCCGGCCACGGGGTCGGCTCCAGCACCAGCGTCGCCGCTCCTCCGGACCAGTCCGCCTGCCGGGACGGCTCGTCCACGTGCAGCGTGGGCGGCACCACGCCGGCGCGCATCGCCAGCACCATCTTGATCACTCCCGCCACGCCGGCGGCGGCCTGGGTGTGGCCGATGTTCGACTTGATCGAACCCAGCAGCAGCGGCCGGTCCGCGGGCCGGTTCCGGCCGTAGGTCGCCAGGATCGCCTGCACCTCGATCGGGTCGCCCAGCCGCGTGCCCGTCCCGTGCCCCTCGACGACGTCCACGTCCGCAGCCGACAGCCCGGCGGCGTTCATCGCCTGGCGGATGACCCTCTGCTGGGCGGGCCCGTTGGGCGCCGTGAGGCCGTTCGACCGGCCGTCCTGGTTGACGGCGGACCCGCGGACGAGGGCCAGCACCGGGTGGCCGTGCTTCCTGGCGTCCGACAGCCGCTCCAGCAGCAGGACACCGGCGCCCTCGGCCAGCCCGGTGCCGTCCGCCGAGTCGGCGAACGACTTGCACCGCCCGTCCGGGGAGAGGCCCCGCTGCCTGCTGAACTCCAGGAACGTGTCCGGCGCCACGATCACCGTCGCGCCGCCCGCCAGGGCGAGCGAGCACTCGCCGTTCCGCAGCGCCTGGCAGGCGAGGTGCAGCGCCACCAGTGACGACGAGCACGCGGTGTCCACGGTGACCGCCGGTCCTTCGAGGCCGAAGGCGTACGCGACGCGTCCGGAGGCGAGACTGCCCATCTGACCGGACCACTCGTTCGGCATGACCCCGTTGAAGACGCCGGTCCTGCTGCCGCGGAGCGAGCCGGGGTCCAGGCCGGCCCGTTCGAAGGCCTCGGCGGAGCATTCGAGGAGCAGCCGATGCTGCGGATCGATCGAGGGCGCCTCGCGCGGGCTGATGCCGAAGTGACCGGCGTCGAACATCGCGACGTCGTGCAGGAAACCGCCGTGGCGCGAGTAGGTCCTGCCCGGGCTGCCGGGCTCCGGGTCGTACAGTCCCGCGACGTCCCAGCCACGGTCGCGCGGGAACTCCGACACCACGTCGCGTCCGCCGGACACCACGTCCCACAGGTCCTGCGGCGAGCCAACCCCGCCCGGGTAGCGGCAGCCCATGCCCACGATGGCGATCGGCTCGTGCTCGCGTTCCTCCGCCGCGCGCAGCCGCTCCCGTAGATCCTGCATCTCGGCCGTGGCGCGCCGGAGATAGTCCAGGTATTTCTGTTCGTCGGTCATCGCGTCGCCCCCACACCCTCGTGCTCCACGGCCGGCCGCCCGACAACCGCCCCGTTTCGAAACCGAATGATTCGCAGTCCGGCCCCGCCCTAACAATGCGGTTCAGGCGGCAGAATCGCGAAACCTGGACGACACACTTTTTCCGGCGGCCCCGACCTTCGGGCGCACGCCTGGAAAAGGCGAGATCCGCCAAGCGTCTGACCAGTAAGTTCAGCGGAACCGCCGCCGATCCGGCCCCCCGCTCTGCCGGTCGGCACCACGCTTGGAAAAGCGGCCGCCGACCATGCTCATCGGCCGGGCCGGGGCGGACCACGCGGTTTCGACGGCAGAAAAAAACTGCCGGTCATGCCGGAAAAACGCGGCACAAAAGTGCGTGGTTCACCCGACAATTCGGTGCTAGCTTTCCCAGCAGCACGCGAACCATGGGCGCGGGGAAACAGGCGTCGAGTCCGAACCGACGCCCGCCCACGCGGGCGGAGACGGCCGGACGCCCACTCCCGCCTCAGGGCCGGAACCGGGGCGACGGGGGCTCGTCATGCCGAGCGCGATACGGGGCTGACGGTGTCGCCCCCTCGGTGCGCCGGGATGACAGATCGGAGACAACACGTGCAGAGAACGTTCCGTCTGGATGAGGCGCCGGCGATCGCCGGCGCCGCGACACCGCTCACCCGCCCTGTCGGCATCGGCGCGACCGGGCTCTACGTGCCCGAGCAGGTCGTGACCAACGACGACCTGGCCGAGACACTGGACACCTCCGACGAGTGGATCACCTCCCGGATCGGGATCAGGCAGCGGCGCTTCCTCACCGAGGGCATGGCCACGTCCGACATGGGCATCGCCGCGGCACGGCAGGCGCTCGACCGGTCCGGGGTGGACGCCGGCGACCTCGACGTCGTCATCGTCGCCACGTTCACCCCCGACCAGCCGCTCCCCTCCACCGCGCTGATCGTCGCCGAGGCGCTCGGCGCGCGGCGCGCGCTTCCGCTCGACCTCTCGCAGTCGGCCTGCGCGGGCGGCATCCACGCGATCCTCCTGGCCGCGCACCTGCTGCAGAACGACGCCTTCCGCAACATCCTGGTCATCGGAGCCGACGCCGGGTCCCGGCTGACCGACCCGCTGGACCGCGGGACCCGGGTCTTCTTCGGCGACGCCGCCGGAGCCGCGCTGCTGCGGCCGACGGCGAGCGGCTTCGGGCTGCTGTCCTGGCACACCGGCTCCGCGCTCTCCTACGAGGTGCAGATCCCCGCGGGCGGTTCCCGCCGGCCGACCAGCCCCGAGACGGTGGACGAACGCGGCCAGTTCCTGAAGATGAACGGCAGGGCCGTCTGGGACATGGCCACCGGTCAGCTGCCGGGCAGCATCAGGCAGGCCGCCCTGCGCGCCGGAGTCGGCCTGGAGGACGTACGGCACTTCCTCCTGCACCAGGCCAACCAGAACATCATCAACGAGACGGTGTCGAGCCTCGGCATATCCGCGGACCGCGTCCCCACGACGGTGGGGCGGCTCGGCAACACCGGAGCGGCCAGCATGTTCACGGTGCTGCACGAGGCGATGGAGAACACCGTCCGCCACGGAGACCTCATGATCATGGCCGGGATCGGGGCCGGCTTCCTCTGGGGATCGGTCTGTCTCCGCCACTTCGGGCCGGACCCGTCCGGCGACGCCTGGGGCTGACGCCATGCTGCGTACCGAGATCGCCGGCCGCGTCGCCGTCGTGACCCTGGACCGCCCCGAGCGGCTCAACGCCCTGAGCTGGGAGCTGATGAACCGGCTCAGGAAGGAGTTCGAGTCGCTCGGCGCCCGCGCCGACGTGGGCGCGATCGTCCTCACCGGCGCGGGCCGCGCGTTCTCCGCCGGGGCGGACCTGCGTGACTTCGCGGCGAGCGAGGACCTGCCCGCCGAGGTCGCGCACCACCTGGCCGCGACGATGGCGCCGCTGGCCGAGGTGGTGCAGGCCCTGCCGCTGCCGTTGGTCGCCGCGGTCAACGGTCCGTGCGCCGGCGGCGCCGTGGGCCTGGCGCTGCTCGCCGACGTGGTCATCGCCGCCAGGTCCGCGTACTTCCTCCTGCCACAGGTGGTGCCTCTCGGCGGCGTGCCCGACCTCGGCGCCACCTGGGTCCTCGGCCGGGTCGTGGGACGGGCCCGGGCCATGGGCATGTCCCTGACGGGCGAACGCGTCCCGGCCGAGCGGGCCGAGCGGTGGGGCATGATCTGGCGCTGCGTCGACGACGCCGAGTTGCGGGACCAGGCGCTCGCGACGGCCCGGGGGCTGGCCGCCGCGCCCGCCGCCGTCGTCGCGACCCGCGCGCTTCTCGACGCGGGTTTCGCGGCGACACTGCGCCACCAGCTCGACTTCGAGGCCCGGCACCAGTCGGCGCGGTTCGCCGACCCCGCCGTGGCGGCGGTGGTCGAGCGCTTCGCCGCCGCGGGAGACAGGCCGGGGACGCGCCGATGAAGGCGATCGTGCTGGCCGGCGGCTCCGGGACGCGACTGCGTCCCATCACGCACACCCACGCCAAGCAACTGGTGCCCGTGGCCAACCGGCCGGTGCTCTTCTACGGCCTGGAGGCGATCGCGGAGGCGGGCATCCGCGACGTCGGCGTCGTGGTGGGCGACACCCACGCGGAGATCGAGGCGGCCGTCGGGGACGGCTCCGCGTTCGGGATCGAGGTGACCTACCTGCGGCAGGAGGCGCCGCTCGGGCTCGCGCACGCGGTGCTGATCGCCCGGGACTTCCTCGGCGACGACCCGTTCGTCATGTACCTGGGCGACAACTTCGTGCTCGGCGGCATCACCGGCATCGTTCGGGGCTTCGCCGAGCGGCGGCCGGACGCGCAGATCATGCTCACCCGGGTGCCCGATCCCCGGCAGTTCGGCGTGGCCGAACTGGACGCCGGAGGCCGGGTCGTCGGCCTGGAGGAGAAACCGGCCCGCCCCAAGAGCGACCTGGCGCTCGTCGGGGTCTATCTGTTCACTCCGATGGTGCACGAGGTGATCGCGGAGCTGAAGCCCTCCGCGCGCGGCGAGCTGGAGATCACCGAGACCCTCCAGCTGCTGCTGGACTCCGGCCGGCGCGTGGACTCCACGGTGATCTCCGGCTACTGGAAGGACACCGGCAACGTCGCCGACATGCTGGAGGTCAACCGGCTGGTGCTGGAGTCCCTGGAGCCGCGGCAGGACGGCGTCGTCACGGACAGCGAGATCATCGGGCGCGTGGTGATCGAGGCGGGCGCCGACGTCAGCCGCTCGCGGATCGTCGGCCCGGCCGTCATCGGCGCCGGTTCGGTGATCCGGGACTCCTACGTGGGGCCCTTCACGTCGATCGGCGACCGGTGCCGGATCGACGCCAGCGAGATCGAGTACTCGATCGTGCTGCGGGACGCCGCCATCTCGGGGGTCGGGCGGATCGAGGCCTCGCTCATCGGCCGGGACGTGGAGGTCACCCCGGCCGCGCAGACGCCCCGGGCCCACCGCCTGGTCCTGGGAGACCACAGCCGGGTGCAGATCAGTTCGTGAGGGCCGCCGGCCCGGAGGAAGCCGTCTTCGGAGACGCCGGCCGTGGGTAGGGACTCCTGGACATCGAGGGAGACCGGCTATGGACACGGTACGGAACGTCATCGCCGGGGAGAGCCGCGAGCCGGCGTCCGGCGACTGGATGGACCTGGTCGACCCGTCCACCGAGAAGGTGTACGCCCGGGCGGCCCGCTCGGGCGGCGAGGACGTGGACCAGGCGGTCGCGGCCGCCACCGAGGCCGCCCGCGCCTGGCGGCGCACCACCCCGGCCGAGCGGCAGCGGCTGCTCCTGGAGCTGGCCGATCTGATGGCGGAGGACAGGGAGGCGCTGGCCGAGGCCGAGGTGCGGGCGACCGGCAAGCCGCGCGGCACCGCGCTGAGCGTCGACGTGGACGGGGCCGTCGACGCCGTCCGCTACTTCGCCGGAGCGGCGCGGCTGCTGGAGGGCCTCGGCGCCGCCGAGTACGCCGAGGGGCACACCTCGTTCGTGCGCCGCGAGCCGATCGGCGTGGTCGCGCAGGTGACGCCGTGGAACTACCCGCTGATGATGGCCGCCTGGAAGATCGGCCCGGCGCTGGCGGCGGGCGACACGGTGGTGCTCAAGCCGTCGGACACGACGCCCGGCTCGACCGTGCTGCTGGGTGAGATGTGCGCGCGGGTGTTCCCGCCCGGCGTGGTCAACGTCCTGTGCGGCGACCGGGACACCGGCCGCGCGCTGGTCGCCCATCCCGGGGTGGAGATGGTGGCGATCACCGGGTCGACGCGGGCCGGAGCCGAGGTGATGGCGGCCGCGGCGGGCGACCTCAAGGACGTCCACCTGGAGCTGGGCGGCAAGGCCCCCGCGCTGGTCTTCGCCGACGCCGACCCCGTCGCGACGGCCGCAGGCATCGCCTCGGCGGCGTTCTTCAACACCGGGCAGGACTGCACCGCCGTCACCCGCGTGCTCGTGGAGCGGCGCGCGTACGACGGGTTCGTCGAGGCGCTCGCCGAGGCGGCGCGGGCGCTCCTCGTCGGGCATCCCGACGAGGAGGACGTGTTCCTCGGCCCGGCCAACAACGCGAACCAGGCCGAGCGGGTCGCGGGCTTCCTCGACCGGCTGCCCGCGCACGCCCGCGTGGTCGCCGGCGGCGGCAGGCTCGGCCGTCCCGGTTTCTTCTTCCCGCCGACCGTCGTCGCCGGGGTGCGCCAGGACGACGAGATCGTGCAGCAGGAGGTCTTCGGCCCGGTGGTGACCGTGCAGCCGTTCGCGGACGAGGACGAGGCGGTCGCCCTGGCCAACGGCGTCGACTACGGGCTCGCCTCCAGCGTGTGGACCAGGGACACCGGGCGCGCCATGCGGCTGTCCGCCGCGCTGGACTTCGGCGCGGTCTGGGTCAACTGCCACCAGGTGTTCGTCCCGGAGATGCCGCACGGCGGCTTCAAGCACTCGGGCACCGGCAAGGACCTGTCCCGGTACGGCCTCGACGCCTACACCCGCGTCAAGCACGTGATGATCAGCCACACCTGAGCCGCCGCCGGAGTTATTCCTTGACACGAATATTCGCGATGGGGAATAGTTCTCGTCGTGGACGAACTCCTCACCGCACTGGCCGACCCGGCCCGGTGGCGGCTCGTGAGCCTGCTGGCCGAGCGGCCCCGGCCGGTCGGCGTCCTGGCCGAGCTGGCCGGGGCACGCCAGCCGCAGACCACCAAGCACCTGCAGGCCCTGGAGCGCGCCGGGCTCGTCGTGTCCCAGCGCAGCGGCCAGCGCCGGATCTACGCGCTCCGGTCTGAGCCCCTGCGGGAACTGGCGGCCGCGCTCGGCCGCCTGGCCGACACCGCGGACCGGGCCGGCGGCCCGCGCGAGACCTACGACCGGTACGGGCTCAGCCTCCGCACGGAGCGGCTCGCCGCCGACGAGCCGGGGTGGGCCGACGGCCGCTCGTTCGGGTTCCACCGGTCGCTGGCCGGCAGCCCCGAACTGGTCTGGCGCCACCTGACCGAGGCCGCCCTCCTCGCTCACTGGTGGACCCCCGACGACCTGCGCGTCTCCGAACTCGTCTTCGAGGCGCGGCCGGGCGGGCGGATCGTCCAGGAGTACCGCGACGCCGAGGACGCCGGCGGGTCTGACGTGGTCGCCGGGCGTGCCGAGGGGGTCGTGGACGAGGTGCGGCCCGGTGAGCGCCTCGCCTACCGGCTCCGCCCGCTGCTCCCCGGCGGCGGCGCCGCCTTCACCGCGCACCTCGATCTCGACCTGAGGCCCACCCCGGCCGGCACCGACCTCGACGTCCGGTTCCGGATCGCCGACAGCACCGTCGACTCCGCGGACTTCGTCGCGGGCGTCGAGATCGGCTTCGGCCAGAGCCTCGACCGGCTCGCGGCGATCCTCGCCGCCGATCCGCACGACACCGGCACATCCACTCACGAAGCAGAATCAAGGAGCACGACGTGACCATCACGACCCCGACCGGCCGCAAGGTGACCGCGAACCTGAGCATCACCCTCGACGGGCGCTACCACGGCCCCGGAGGGCCCGGCGACTTCGCCGCGTTCGCCCCGTACGTGGTCACCGAGGTCGCGCGGGACCACATGAACCGCATGTGGCAGGGCGCGACGACGGCGCTGCTCGGCCGGGTCAACGCCGAGGGATTCATGGGCTACTGGCCGTCGGTCGCCGAGAACGACGACGCCGATCCACGTGACCGCGGATACGCCAAGTGGCTGATCGGCGCCGAGAAGGTGGTTCTGTCGACCACCCTGACCGAGGCGCCGTGGGAGCGTACCCGCGTGGTGAACGCCCCCGCGGCCGAGGTCGTCGCCGATCTCAAGGCCACCGGCGAGGGCGACATCCTCGTCAACAGCAGCGCGAGCGTCATCAAGGCGCTCCTGGCCGCGGACCTCGTCGACCGGCTCCACCTCATGATCCTCCCCGAGATAGCCGGAGGCGGGCAGCGGCTGTTCGACGACGGCCTGCCGGCCACGAAGTGGACGCTCGCCCACCAGGAGACCGGCGAACTCGGCGAGATGGCCATGGTCTACGACCGGCTCCGCTGAGCCGGAACGTCAGGACCACGTCCACGGCCTCGCCCGCGTCGGCGGCCCGTGACGGTCACCAGGAAGGCCGGTATATGAAGATCGCTGTCATCGGCGGAACCGGGCTCATCGGCTCCCGCGTGGTCGGGATCCTGAACGCGCGCGGGCACGAGGCGGTGCCGCACTCGACGTCGACGGGTGTGGACCTGCTCACCGGAAGGGGCCTCGCCGAGGCGCTGACGGACGCCGCGGTCGTCGTCAACCTGACGAAGCCGCGGACCTTCGACGACGCGTCCCCCGCGTTCTTCCGCACGACGATGGGCAACCTGCTGACCGCCGCAGAGGCGGCCGGCGTCGGCCACGCGGTCGTCCTGTCGATCGTGGGCGCCGAACGGGTGCCCGGCTCGGTCTACTACCGGGCGAAGGTGCTGCAGGAGGACCTCCTCAAGGCCGGCCCCGTGCCGTACTCGATCGTGCGTGCCACGCAGTTCTTCGAGTTCATCGAGACGGTGATGTCCTGGACCTCCGACGAGCACGCCGTCCGCCTGCCCTCCGTCCTCATGCAGCCCATCGCCGCGGACGACGTCGCGCGGGCCGTGGCCGACGTCAGCGTGGGCGTCCCGCTGCGCGGCACCCTGGACATCGCCGGGCCCGAGGTCTTCGCGCTCGACGAACTGGGCAGGATCACCCTCGCCGCCCGCGGCGACCACCGCGCCGTCGTCACCGACGACGGGGCGGGCCTGTACGCCGCCGCCTCGGGCGACGCCCTCGTCGCCGGGGAGGGCGCCGTCATCGCCGGGACCACCTATCGGGAGTGGCTCGCGCGCTGACCGGGCCGCGCCCCGGCCGCAGGCGCATCACCGCCCGTGCCGGCTCCGCGAGGGTCCGTGTCTCCGGCGGCGGGCAGGCGGCCCGCACCACGTCGTCACAGATCCGAGCGCCGCCCTGTCTTCGAGACGGCCCGTACGTCGCGAAGTGACAGGAGAACGACCTTGCCGTCAGCAGGCACCACGATCCGGATCCGGGTCCGGATGAGCGCTCGCGCCGTCGACGAGCCGCACCGCGCCGCGAGCCAGCTCGAGCTGCTGTTCGACCTCACCTTCGTGGTCGCCGTCGCGGCCGTCACCGCCCAGTTCGCGCACGACATCGCCGCCGGGCACGGCCTGGCCGGTGTGGTGCCGTTCCTTCAGGTGTTCTTCGCGATCTGGTGGGCGTGGATGAACTTCACGTGGTTCGCCTCGTCCTACGACACCGACGACGTCGCCTACCGGCTGCTGACCATGGTGCAGATGGCCGGTGTGCTGATCCTCGCCGCCGGCGTGCCCGCCGCGGGGAGCCGCTCCGACTACGGGGTCATCACGCTCGGCTACCTCGTCATGAGGATCGGGCTCGTCGCCCAGTGGTTGCGGGCCGGTCTCGAAGACCCGGAGAGGCGCCGCACCGCGCTCCGCTACGCCGGCGGCATCACCGCCCTGCAGGCGGGCTGGCTGGCGCGGCTCGTCCTCGTGGAGACGGGAGTCCTGCCCTCGTGGTCCGGCCTGCCGTTCTTCGTCTGCCTGGCCGCCCTGGAACTCGCGGTGCCGTGGTGGGCCGAGCGGGTCAGGGCCACCAACTGGCACCCCCACCACATCGCCGAGCGCTACGGCCTGTTCACGATCATCCTGCTCGGTGAGAGCGTGCTGGCCGCGAGCAGAGGGGTCGGAGGAGCGCTCGAGGCGGGCGAGGTCGGCGGTCCCTTCCTCGTGATCGCCGGCGCCGGTCTCGTCCTGCTCTTCGCCCTGTGGTGGCTGTACTTCCTCGGCCCGGCGGGGGACGGTCTCACCGACCGCCGTCACCGGTCCTATCTGTGGGGGTACGGCCACTACGGCATATTCGCCGCCCTGGCCGCCCTCGGTGCCGGGCTCGAAGTGGCGGTGGAGTGGAACGGGCACGACGGCGCGGCGTCGCCGACGGCGCTCGGCTACGCGGTCGCCGTCCCGGTGGGTCTGTATCTCGCCCTGCTGCTGGCGGTACACGTGCTCGTCGTCGCGGAGCCCGTCATCCCGCCCGCCGCGGTGCTGGGGTGCGCCGCCGTCGTCCTGTCGCTGCCGCTCGCGGCGCCCCGGATCGGCGTGGCCGCCGTGGTCGCCGCGATCGCGGCCGTCTGCGTGCTGCTGGTCGCCGTCACGATCTGGACGGCCGCCGGGGCGCGTCGTGGGAACCGCGGTGAGCGGGTCCGTCTCCCGTGACGTACGCCACGCCTCAGAAGAATTCCGCGGCGGCCGTCACAAGCCGGGAGGCTGTCCGGTCCTAGCTGGCGACCGGGTCGCGACGAGGTGGCCCGGCGTACGGAAAGGGAACGGCATGAAGATCGTGGTGATCGGCGGGACCGGCCTGATCGGCTCGAAGCTGGTGACGAAGCTGACCGAGCACGGTCACGAAGCGGTGGCCGCGTCGCCGAACACCGGCGTCAACACGCTGACCGGCGAGGGACTCGCCGAGGTGCTGACGGGCGCGCAGGTGGTGGTCGACGTCTCGAACTCCCCGTCGTTCGAGCGGGCCGCCGTGCTGAAGTTCTTCGAGACCTCCACGGGCAACCTGCTCGCGGCGGAGGCGGAGGCGGGCGTGGGTCACCACGTCGCGGTGTCGATCGTGGGAACGGAACGGATGCCGGACAACGGCTACTTCGCCGCGAAGATCGCCCAGGAGAAGCTGATCGAGAAGTCGGGGATCCCGTTCTCGCTCGTGCACTCGACCCAGTTCTTCGAGTTCGCCCGGGGCATCGCCGACGAGGGCACGGTGGACGGCAAGGTGCACATGGCGCCTGTGCTCTTCCAGCCCATCGCGGGCGACGACGTCGCCAAGGCGGTCGGCCGGACCGCGGTGGGGTCGCCGCTGAACGGCAGGGTGGAGATCGCCGGGCCCGAGCGGTTGCGAATGGACGAGTTCTTCCGCCAGGCGCTCGCCGCCTGGGGCGACCCGCGCGAGGTGGTCACCGACCCGCACGCGCGTTACTTCGGCAGTGAGCTGAGCGAGCGATCGCTGGTGCCGATCGACGACGCCACCCTCGGCACGATCCGTTACCTGGACTGGCTCGGCAGCACCGGAAAGTAGACCGCGGCGGACGGCGCCGGTCCCCACTCCGGGAGGCCCCCACTCCGGGAGGCCGGCACGGAAGGCCGGTGCGGGAGGCCGGGCCCGCCTGGGTGCCGGCCGCCCGCCGGGGGCCGCTTCGCGCCCGGCCGGATCACGCGGCCGGATCACGCGGCCGGATCACGCGGCCGGATCACACGGCCGGATCACACGGGGAGGACACGGCCGGATCACGCGCCAGGACATGCGTACGGAGGAATTGATGAGTGCCCTTGGCGGCGAGAACGATTTCCTGCACGAGCTCCAGATCGAGGTCGAGGCGGAGGTCGTCGAGGTCGGGTGGAGCCGTCCCGATGAGGCCGCCGGCCTGCCGGTCGCCGACTGGCTGTTCGACCCCGCGGACGCCGAACGCGAGGAGATCGCCCTGCGAGGTCTCCTCGACGCGGTCGAGGTGCTGGAGGACGGCGCCTGCCAGGGCGGTCCCGCCGACGACGGCGAGGCCGGTGTTCATTGGCAGCGTTGATCGGCAGGGTTGATTGTTGGGGTTGTCGGCGGAAAAGGAGGCTGCGCGCCGATTCGAGGTGCGGCGCCGGTAGCCTCCGACGTCCCGCGTAGATTCTCGGGGGCTGACACCGGCGGAGCCGGCAGGTGGATTCCGGCGGACCGGCGCGCGGCCGCCGGCGAGCCGGATCGAGCAGAGCTTCCTGCGGCGGGTCCGGTCGTTGCCGGCGAGTCCGCCCTGGTCGACGCGCTGGTCGCCGAGGCGGTGACGATCGGGGAGGTGACGGGCAGCCGCTTCCTGGCCCAGTACGCGGCCCTGATACTCGAACCGTGGAGCGGCCGGGAAGCCGCGACGCGTCAGGTGAGCGAAGCGATCGCGCGGAACCCGTCGCCGTCCTCAGGACCGCCCTGAACACAGGAAAGGCACCCGCATGAGCGAGCAGCCCGTCATCGTCCTGGTCCACGGCGCCTTCGCCGAGTCTGCCTCCTGGAACCGCGTCATCCGGCGCCTGCACGGTCACGGCCTGCCCGCCGTCGCCGCGGCCAACCCGTTGCGCGGTGTCGAGGGCGACGCCGCGTACGTGCGCGACGTGATCGCCGGCCTCGGCCGCCCGGTCGTCCTGGTCGGCCACTCGTACGGCGGCATGGTCGTCACCCAGGCCGCGGCCGGCCACCCGGCCGTACGTGCCCTGGTCTACGTCGCGGCCTTCGCCCCCGAGCCCGGCGAGAGCGCGTTCCTGCTGACCGGCAGGTTCGAGGGCAGCACCCTGGGCACGGCGCTGGAGGCCTACCCGGTCGTCTCCGGCGGCAACGAGTTCCGCATCGCGGCGGACAGGTTCCACCACCAGTTCTGCGCCGACCTCGACGCCGGCGAGGCCGCCCTGATGGCGGCGACCCAGCGGCCGGTGACCGAGCGGGCGCTGACCGGCGCGCTGACGGCAGACGAGCCCGCCTGGCGCACCATTCCGTCCTGGTTCGTCCACGGCGAGCGCGATCTCAGCATCCCGGCCGCGGCGCGGCGCTTCATGGCCGAGCGCGCCGGCGCCCGCAGGACCAGGGAGATCGCGGGCGCGTCACACGCGGTCGCCGCGTCGCAGCCCGACGCCGTGACCGCCGTCATCCGCGACGCCGCCGGCCACGCGCGGCGTTGAGGCTCCGCCGGACCGCCTGAACCGCACCCGGTCTCCACTCACCGTGGAGACCGGGCGGCAGACGCCGCCACGAAGGGTCCAGATGGCGCATGGTCGCCTCCCTCCGGCTCGAACCCCCGGCGGTCCCCGCCGAAGCCACCACGACGTCGCTGGCGCTGCCGCATCGGCACCTTCCCGGCACGCGCCTGACCACGGAGAGACTTCCGGGGCTGTCACGAACGCGGCGGCTGTCCGGTCCTATCGGACGACCGGTCGCGCACCTGCGATCGACAACGGAGGTAGAGCTCTTATGACACATCCGGAACCACGGGGGACCATCGCCGTACCCGGTCCGGCGGGGATCGACACGCTCGACGGTCTGCGTGAGCACCTGCAGTGGGCGGTCGAGCTGGAACACGCGACGCTGCCGTCGTACCTGTGCGCGCTGTACTCACTGCGGCCGGAGGACAATCCGGAGGCCGTGGAGGTGGTGGGCAGCGTCTTCGCCGAGGAGATGCTGCACCTGGCGCTGGCGGCGAACCTGCTCAACGCCGTCGGAGGCCGGCCGCGTCTCGACATGCCCGGGATGCTGCCGCCGTACCCCCGGCGGCTGCCCCACAGCGACCTGGAACTGTCGCTGCTCCCGTTCGGCCCGGAGGCCCTGGAGATGTTCCTGCGCCTGGAACGGCCGGCGCCGCCCGGCGCCCCGGCACAGGGCGACGGCTACGAGACCATCGGGCAGTTCTACGAGGCGATCGAACAGGGACTGCGCCGCCTGTGCGAGCGGCTCGGCGAACGGGAGGTCTTCTGCGGCGACCCCGCCCGCCAGGTGAACGGCGGGCATTTCCGGCACACGACGGGCCGGCTGTTCGCGGTGGAGGATCTGGAGTCGGCGCTGGGGGCGCTGAAGGAGATCGTCGAAGAGGGCGAGGGCTCGGCCCGGGGCGAGGTCTGGGACGGGGACCAGGACGTGTTCCACCCCGACCGCGACGAGGTCGCGCACTACTACCGCTTCCAGGAACTCAAACTCGGCCGGCGCTACCGGCGGGGCGACACGCCGCAGTCCGGGCCGACCGGCGAGCCGATCTCCGTGGACCCGGCCGCCGTACGCCCGATGCGGCCCAACCCGCGGCTGTCCGAGCATGCCCCGGGCAGCGTCGTCCGGACCGCGCAGGAGGAGTTCAACCGCACCTACTGCACCCTGCTGAACCAGCTGGAGCAGGCCTTCGACGGCCTGCCGAAGCTGCTCGGAGCCGCCGTCGGCACCATGTACACGCTCAGGGCCCAGGCCGACGCCCTGTTGCTGCTGCCGGACGTGGACGGCACCACCGCGGGCCCCACCTTCGAGTACGTGCCACCGGAGGCACGCTCGTGAGCGTCCCGCTCCCGGTCATGCGTACGCGGGCGTCGGCGTGACCACGGCCGGAGGCGGTGCCTGTCCCAAAGGAGCGACAGTCCCGGCCGCGCGCCTCCTGGCCCGGACTGCCGCCACACCTGTCCGCAGCCGTCGCACCGGTGGGGCTTGCGCGGCCCTCAACGGCAGGCCTGCCTCCTCTGCGCCGATGCGTGCGCGACACCTTCGCCGAGCAGTAGCGCGGCGACCGCCTCCGGGGCCTCGTGCATCGCGTCGTGGCCGGTCGGGAGGTCGTGGACCTGCCACGCGGGATCGGCTTGGAGCCGGGTGCGGAGCGCGGCGAACGGCGTCCGGCCCTCCCACCGCGAGCAGTAGACGAACTCCCGGCGAGGGACCCGGGCGAGCGCGCCCGTGAGCCGGATCGTCTGCAGGAACGAGGCGAGGGGATGGGGACGGCAGCGGGGATCGACGCCGTCCGGCGGCCGGACGGCGTAGCCGGTGGCCGCGGCGCCGGCCGCGAACGCCTCCCGGTAACGCTCGGTCGTCGACGACCAGCACGACTCGCCGTCGCGCGGTACGTAGGCGTCGAGATGCACCAGTCGTGAGACCCGGCCGCCGGCGCGGTCGGCGGCGGCGGCGATCACCATCCCGCCGTAGCTGTGGCCGACCAGCGTCGCGCCGGTGATGCGGGCGCGATCGAGGAGACGCAACACGTCGTCGGCGTGCGTGTCGAGGTTGGCGGCCGCGACCGTCGCGTCGTCGTCGTCCGGCCGCAGACCGGTCAGGGTCAGGGCGTGAACGGCATGACCGGCACCCTCCAGCAGCGGAACCACCTCCTCGAACGACCAGGAGCCGTGCCAACCGCCGGGCACGAGGACGAACGTCGCCATGCGTTTCTCCTCCCCTCAAGCCGCGGCATCGGGCCACGCCGCCTCGCTGACGTGTGGTCCGGCCGGGCGCTCCGCACGACCGGGGACCACTCCGCAGGAAGACGATGCCACCGGAGCACGATGTGGCCGGCCACCGGCAGGCTGCCGGCCGATGCCTCGTTCGCCGGCAACCCTGCCTGATCGCCGGTGAGATGTCACATAGGCGGCCGCGCCGGAAGGGCGGATCCGCCGCCGTTTACACAATCTTCATTTGCCCGATGGCAGGGCGTACCCCGCCTCCCGCGGCCCTGAGAGGCCTTTTGAGCAGGTACGACCGCACCTCGCGGAAGTCGTCGGCGAAGCCCGACAAAAAAGGTCAATTTGCATAACTACGACCTGCTATTTCCGGATTTATCGCCATTAGCGAATCTCCGAGCTGTCTGACTGCTCCGTTCGTGTCCAGCCCTCTCTCCTGGCCGGAGCAGCAGGCAGAAGGGGACGCTCGTGAGACGAGCCTTCGCCGCCCTCGCCACCGCCCTCGGCGCCCTGTCCCTCCTCCTCACCCTGACCACCGGCCCCTCCCTCGCCACCCCGCCGAACATCCCGTCCGCGAGCACCGCCGCCTCCCGGCTGGCCTCGCTCACCGTGGCCGCCGAGTCGCACCAGTCGACCTACAACCGCGACCTCTTCCCGCACTGGATCACCGTCTCGGGCGCCTGCAACACCCGCGAGCAGGTGCTCAAGCGGGACGGCAGCGGCGTGGTGACCGACTCGAGCTGCGCCTCCGTGTCCGGAAGCTGGTACAGCCCGTACGACGGAGCGACCTGGCACGCGGCCTCCGACGTCGACATCGACCACATGGTCCCCCTCGCCGAGGCCTGGCGGTCCGGTGCGTGGGCCTGGACCACCGCCCAGCGCCAGGCCTACGCCAACGACCTCGGCGGTCCCGAACTGTGGGCCGTCACCGACAACGTCAACCAGGCCAAGGGCGACCAGGACCCCACCACCTGGAAGCCGTCCCTGACCTCCTTCTGGTGCACCTACGCCCGCGCGTGGATCCAGGTGAAGTGGTACTACGGCCTCACCCTGCAGAGCGGCGAGAAGTCCGCCCTGACCACCATGCTCGGCTACTGCTGACCCGCTCCCCCGCTGCTGCGGCGGCGTGCCGCCGCAGCAGCGCCGCGTAAGTCGATGGCGGGGACGGGACCGGGTGTGGCACGGTGTGGACGTGTCTGAGCAGATCGCGCTGCCGCGCAGTGTGGACGAGGCGGTCGCCGCGGAGCAGGCGGGTCACGCCCTTCGTTACCTGTACTTCTGGGGTCACCGGCCCCCGCGCGACGGCGGCGTCGGCCCCGGCTGCCTGTCGCAGTGGTGGCCGGTCGCCTTCACCGAGGACGGTCACGCCTTCGCCTCCGCCGAGCACTACATGATGGCGCACAAGGCCTGGCTGTTCGGCGACGACCAGACCGCCGGGAAGATCCTCGCCGCCGGTCACCCGAACGAGGCCAAGACCCTCGGCCGCGCCGTACGCGACTTCGATGAGCAGGTCTGGAACGCCCACCGGTTCGACATCGTGGTCCGCGGCAGCGTGGCGAAGTTCGGGCAGCACGCCGACCTGCGCCGCTTCCTCCTCGCGACCGTCGGCCGGGTCCTGGTGGAGGCCAGCCCGAACGACCGGATCTGGGGCATCGGCCTGACCGCCGGCGACGAACGCGCCGCCTCCCCCGCCACCTGGCAGGGCCTCAACCTGCTCGGTTTCGCCCTGATGACCGCCCGCGACATCCTCGCGACCGAGCCCTGAGCACCGAGCCCTGACCGCCGGGGCCCCTGAACACCGAGCCCGGACGCCGGCCACGGCCCCGGCGCAGGGGCGGCGGATCGGCGACCTAGGATCGGGGCATGCCCTTGACCGCGAGCGACGTCGACCGGTTCGAGGCGGCCAGGCCGCGCCTGGAGGCCATCGCCTACCGGCTTCTCGGCTCCGCCGGGGAGGCCGAGGACGCCGTGCAGGAGACGTTCCTGCGCTGGCAGGCCGCCGACGTCGACCACGTCGAGGTGCCCGAGGCCTGGCTGACGAAGGTCCTCACCAACCTGTGCCTCAACCTGCTCACCTCCGCACGGGCGCGCCGCGAGACCTATGTGGGCCAGTGGCTGCCGGAGCCGCTGCTCGCCGGAGACCCGATGCTCGGCCCGGCCGACACCGCCGAGCAGCGCGAGTCGGTCTCGTACGCGGTCCTCACCCTCATGGAGCGCCTCTCCCCCAGCGAGCGGGCCGTGTACGTGCTGCGGGAGGCCTTCGGCTACCCGCACCGGGACATCGCCGAGATCCTCGACATCACCGAGGCCGCCAGCCAGCAGATCTTCCACCGCGCCAGGAAGCACGTCGCGGACGGCAGGGCCCGCGCCGAGATCGACCAGGCCGCCGCCCGGCGGATCGTCGAGGAGTTCCTCGCGGCCGCCGCCAGCGGCCGGATCGAGCCGCTCGTACGCCTGCTCACCGAGGACGCCGTCTCCATCGGCGACGGCGGCGGGAAGGTCCCCGCCCGGGCCAAGGCGTTCGAGGGCGCCATCGCGGTCGCGAAGTTCCTGCGCGGCCTGTTCAGGCCCGGCGAGGCCAAGCGCGCCCTCGCCGGCGGCGCGCCCGGACTCTACGCGTCGATCGCCAACGGCGATCCTGCCGTCGTGGCCGTCGTGGACGGCCGGGTCGTCGGCGTCATGTGCCTGGAGGTCACCGCCGAGGGCATCGCCGCGTGCCGCAACCAGGTCAATCCCGACAAGCTCGAACGCGCCACGGCGCTCTGGGCGCTCACCGACCACGGGAAGCCGCTGGCCACCGCCTTCTGAACCCGGTGTGAGGTGCTTCACATCGCGTTCCTGTCAGCAAACGGCGCGCTGCCCGGTTCAAGGGGCAGATCACCACACGACAGGAGCAAGGACATGCAGCACCGCATCGTCGTCCTCGGCGCCGGATACGCCGGAGCCATCGCCGCCGGACGCCTCGCCAAGCGGCTCCGCCGCGAGGACGTCGCCATCACCCTCGTCAACGCCGAGCCCGACTTCGTCGAACGCGTCCGGATGCACCAGCTGGCGACCGGCCAGCGCCTCAAGCCCCGGCCGTTCGCCGAGATGTTCGCGGGCACCGGCGTCGAGGTGAGGGTCGCGAAGGTCACCGGCGTCGACGCCGACCGCAGGACCGTCGCCGTCACCGGCGCGGACGGCGACGGAGAACTCGCCTACGACACGCTCGTCTACGCCCTCGGCAGCGGCTGGAATCCCCAGGGCGTCCCGGGAACCGCCGAGCACGCGTACGAGATCGCCGGTCGTCCCGGCGCGCTGCGGCTGCGCGAGCGCCTGGCCCGCCTCGGCGCCGGGCAGACCGTGGTCGTCGTCGGCGGAGGCCTCACCGGTGTGGAGGCCGCGACCGAGATCGCCGAGGCTCGCCCGGACCTCCGCGTCGCCCTCGCCGCGCGAGACGGCCTCGGCGACTGGCTCTCGCCCAAGGGCCGCGAGCATCTGCGGAAGGTCTTCGGCAGGCTCGGGATCACCGTCCACGAGCACTTCACCGTCGGCTCCGTCGAGGCCGACCGCGTCGTCGCCGCCGACGGCACGGCCGTCCCGGCCGCGGTCACCGTGTGGGCCACCGGGTTCGCGGTCCACCCGATCGCGCAGGCGACCACCCTGGAGGTCAGCGAAACCGGACAGATCGTGGTCGACGGGACGCTGCGCTCGGTCTCGCACCCAGACGTGTACGCCGTCGGCGACGCGGCCATGGCGATGGGCCCCGGGAACAAGCCGCTGCGGATGTCGTGCGCCTCGGGCACCCCGAGCGCCTGGCAGGCGGCCGACGCGATCGCGGCTCGCCTGACCGGCGGCAAGCTTCCCCACGTGTCGATCCGCTACTTCAACCAGTGCGTCTCGCTGGGCCGCAGGGACGGTCTGATCCAGTTCGTCACCGCCGACGACCGAGCCGTGCCGGCGGCCCTGACCGGGCGGCTCGCCGCCCTCTACAAGGAACTGGTCTGCAAGGGCGCCGCCTGGGGCGTCGCCAACCCGACGCTCGGCATGCCGGCCCGGCGCCGTCCCGTCACCCACAAGCGGGCCGCGGCAGGGCCGGCCCTCAGGGAACCGGCGTAGCGCGCCCTGGGGCGGCCGTCGCGTCCTCCGCGACCGAAACTCCGGAACATGACCGATTCGAAGCTCACTCCCGTAGATGACACAGGGCGATTCGGCAGCACTACAAGCAAGCAATCGAATCTGCGGTGGAGCCGTAAATCAGAAACATACAGTCCGAAACTGGCACAAACGATGCCTATATGGCAATTGAGGCAATTAGTGCTTGAATAGTCGATAGATCGCGAGATGGCCTTCTCGTACACCGGCTGGACGCGGCACGGGGCCACATGATCGCGCGGGACGAGGTGTGCCGAGAGGAGGTCCGGAGGGGGCGACGTCCCGGAGGCACCGCGCGTCACGGCGGTCCGACGTTCGCCGCATCTGGGGTTTCGATGGAGAACGCGTCGTTCGGAGTCGCACTCCGGGATCTACGCAGGGAACGCGGCCTTTCGCTGGCGTCGCTCTCGGCGTTGACCCACTACAGCAAGGGCTACCTGAGCAGGATCGAGACGGGCGAACGCCCGCCGACGCCGCTGGTGGCCAGACGCTGTGACGAGGTGCTCCGGGCCGAGGGAGCCCTCGCCGGGCTGGTGCCGGCGCGCCGCCGGCACCAGGACGGGTTCCGGCGTCCCGCGCAGCTTCCGGCCGCCCCCCGCGCCTTCGCCGGTCGCGCGGCCGCGCTGGCCGAACTCGACGACGCCCGGCGGAGCCATCAGATGGTGGTCGTCTCCGGCCCGGCCGGTGTGGGCAAGACCGCGACGGCGCTGTACTGGTCCCACCGCGCCGCCCCCCGGTTTCCCGACGGGTGCCTGTTCGCGGATCTGCGCGGCTTCGATCCGACCGGCGCTCCCGCCGAGCCCGCCGAGGTGCTCGCCCGCTTCCTCCGCGACCTCGGCTGCTCCCCCGCGTCCATACCGGCCGGTCTCGAGCCGCGCGCGGCCCGGCTGCGCACCCTGCTGGACGGCAGGCGCGTCCTGATCGTCGTCGACAACGCGGCGACGTCCGACCAGGTGCGCCCGCTGATCCCGGGCTCGGCCGGATGCCGGCTGGTGGTGACCAGCCGCAGCCGGTTGTCCGGCCTGGTCGCCAGGGACGGCGCCGCACGCCTCGTGCTCGCGCCGCTGCCGGAGTACGAGGCGCTGACGCAGCTCGGGGAGGCCATCGGCGACCGTCGCGTCGCGGAGGAGCCCGAGGCCGCGGCGGAGATCGCCAGGAGGTGCGGTTATCTTCCGCTGGCGCTTCGCATCGCGGCCGAACGGGCGCAGGCACGGCCGTCGGTGCGGCTGGCGGCCCTCGCCACCGAGCTCGCGGTCACCCGCGAGCGGTTGAACCTGCTGGCCACCACCGAGGACGAGGCGACCACGGTCCGCTCGGTGTTCTCCTGGTCCTACCGGGCGCTGCCGCCGGACGCCGCCCGCATGTTCCGGCTGCTCGGCCTGCACCGCGGCGCCGACCTCGGCGTTCCGGCGGCCGCCGCGCTGGCCGGGACCGGCCGCTCCCAGGCGCAGCGCCTGCTGGAGGCGCTGGCCGCCGTCCACCTGCTGGAGGAGGCCGACTCCGGGCGGTACCGCTTCCACGACCTGGTCCGGTTGTACGCCGCCGAGTGCGCCGAGGCCGACGAGTCCGCGGAGGACCGGTCCGCGGCCGTACGCCGGCTGCTCGGGTGGTATCTGCACACCGCGGACGCCGCCGGCCGCCGGATCGATCCCCTGCGCCGCCGCGCGGAGTCCGGCCCTCCCGGCGAGCGGCCGAGCACGTTCGCCGGCTATGCCGAGGCGCTCGACTGGTTCGACGCCGAGCGCGCCAACCTGGCCGCCGTCGTACGGCACGCCGCCGGGACGGGCCACACCGTCCTCGCCTGGCGGCTGGCCGACGCCGGGGGGAGCTACTTCGTCCTGCGCAAGCCGTGGGCCGAATGGGTCTCGGCGTACCAGGCCGGTCTGACCGCCGCGCGGGACGGCAAGGACGAGGTGGGCGAGGCCTGGATGCTGGACGGTCTCGCCGCGGTCCACCGTGACCTGGGCAGTCTCGACGAGGCGCTGGAGTGCTGCGAGCAGGCTCTCGTGATCTGGCGGCGCGTGGGCGACCGCGCGGCCGAGTGCGCCTCCCTGAACGATCTCGGCGACATCTGCCGCACGTTCGGCCGTACGGCGACCGCGCTCGTCCGGTTGCGCGAGGCCCTCGCCCTGAGCCGTGAGATCGGCGGCGCGCGCGAGACGGCCACCGCGCTCGGCCGGATCGGCGAGACCTATCTGCGGATCGGTCAGATCGACCAGGCCCTCCGGTTCCTCTCCGACGCGCTCGCCGTGTTCACCAAGCTCGGTGACCGGAACGGCGAGGCGCGCGTGCTCGACACGATGGGCGTGGCCTACCAGACCCTCCGATGCGGCGACCGCGCCGTCGATCTCCTGCGCGCCGCGCTCCAGGTGCGCCGTGAGCTGGGCGACCGGCACGGCGCGGCGACCACGCTGCTCCACCTCGGCGAGGTCTACCGCGACGTCCGCGAGGAGGCCCCCGCCCGGGTGGCGCTCCGTGAGGCGCTCACGATCTGCGAGGAGTCGGACGACCCGCGCGTGGGCCGGTTGCGGGAACTGCTCGGCGACCGTCGCGGGGACGCGCTGCCGTGACACCCGCCCCCGCATGAGGAGCCGTCCTCACGCGTGCCTTCTGGAGAAGAGGCGGGCGCCGAGCACCAGGCAGACCACGGCGGTGACGACGGCGACCGCGGCGCCCGTCACGACGACCGAACCGGTGTAGTCGCCGTAGAGGGCGGTGCGCATGCCGTCCACGATGTAACGGAACGGCGTGAGCCGGGAGATGACGTCGAGCCACGCGGGCGCGAGGGTCATCGGGAGCAGGATCCCGGAGAGGAGCAGCAGCGGGATGGCCGCCACGTTCAGCAGGGGCGTGAACGACTCCTCATTGCGCACGAGCAGGCCGAGCCCGTGTGACAGGGCGGACAGCCCGACCGCGATGGCCGCGACGAAGAGGAACATCAGGAGCAGGCCGACCAGCGGCGCGCGCAGGCCGAACACGTACGCCACGGCGAGCAGGACCACCGTCTGGACGAGCAGGACCACGGTGTCCCGCATGACCCGGCCGGCGAGCAGGGCGAAACGGCTCACCGGAGTGACCCGCATCCGCTCGAACACGCCCGAGCGCAGGTCGGCGATGATGGACAGGCCGGCGAACAGGGGGCCGAACAGGCCGAGCTGGATCAGCAGGCCGGGCACGAAGAAACGCCACGCAGCCCCGGCCGGCAGCCCGTCGACCCCGGCCCCGGCCACGCTGACCAGCAGCGGGCCGAGGAAGGCCAGGTAGAGCGCCGGCTGGAACAGGCCGATGATCGGCCACGCCGGGGAGCGCAGCGACAGCCGCATCTGCCTGACGAAGATCAGCGAACTCTCGGATATGAGGGACATGCACGCTCCTCTAAGGTCGGGGCCGCCGCCGCGCCGGGATCACGAGTGGTTCTCGTTCAGCGAGGATCCGGTCAGGGCGAGGAAGACGTCGTCCAGCGTCGGCCGGGCGATGTTGACGGATCGCAGGTCGAGGCCGGCCTGGTCCGCCGTGCGCATCAGCCAGACGAGCGCCTGCTCGCCGCCGCGCGCGGTCAGCCGTACGGTCTGCCCGGAGACGGCGATCTCGTCCAGGCCGGGGCACTCGGCGAGCACCGCCTTCGCGTGGTCGGCGTCGCCGCCGAGGGTCAGGCTGACCACGTCGCCGGAGATCCGGCGCTTGAGGGCGTCGGGGGTGCCCTCCGCGATGACCCGCCCGTGGTTCATCACCAGGATCCGGTCACAGAGGGAGTCGGCCTCGTCGAGGTAGTGCGTCGTGAGGAAGACCGTGGTGCCGTGTTCGTCGCGCAGGCGGCGGATGTGCGTCCACAGGTCGCTGCGGCTCTGCGGGTCCAGGCCCACGGACGGCTCGTCCAGGAAGACCAGCGGCGGCTCGTGGACGAGTCCGAGGGCGATGTCGGTGCGCCGCCGCTGGCCGCCCGACAGCGTACGGATCGGCCGGTCCGCGAGGCCGGTGAGGTCGAGACGCTCGCACAGGTCGGCGGCCCGGCGCTCCGCGTCCTGTTTGCCGATCCCGTACAGCCGCGCCTGGAGGATCAGTTCCTCGGCCACCCGGCAGTTGCCGTCGGTGCCGCCGGCCTGCGCCACGTAGCCGATGCGGCGGCGGACGCCGGCCGGGTCGGCGTCCACGTCGACGCCGACGACGGTCGCCCGGCCCGAGGTGGGCTTGAGCATCGTGGTCAGGATGCGCAGGGTGGTGGTCTTCCCGGCGCCGTTCGGCCCCAGGAATCCGATGATCTCGCCGGGACGGACCTCGAAGTCGACGCCCCGGACGGCCTCGACCGTCCTGCCGCCGACGGTGAACGTGCGGGTAAGCCCGGTGGCCTGGATGATGGGCACGGCCGCTCCTGATGTGCTCACGACCAGGCCGCCGCGACGGCGACGACCAGGTCACCCTTGTGTGTGATGGAGACGTCGACGCCGCGGACGCCGGCGGCGTCGGCGGCCGTGCGGGCGGCGCCCTCCAGCGTGACCTCGGGGGCTCCGGAGAAGGCGCGGGCGACCACGATCTCGCGGGGCGCGACGCCCTGGAAGAGCCCCATCCGGAACACCTTGAGCACGGCCTCCTTGGCGGCGAACCGGCCGGCCAGGAACTCCCTGCCGCGCTCCTCCGACAGGCCCTTGGCCGCCGCGAGTTCCGCCGGGGCGAACGCGTAGTCGTCGAACCAGCGGCGGGCGCGCAGCCGGTCCAGTTCACCGATGGACATCAGGTCGACACCGACACGCATCAGACCACCCCTTCGACCACACGTCCGGGGCGGACGTCCCGGTCTCGCGATGTGAAATAGTCGTCCCGCAACAGCCCCTGGAAGACGCCGCGGCGGTGGATGTTGCCGGTGCCCTCCATGAACTCGAAGGCCCGCACGTCCCGGTACAGCTTGTCCAGCCGGGGATGCTCGACCAGCGACGCCGGGCCGAGCAGCCGGGCCGCCAGCAGGGTGGCGTCCTCGGCGAGGCGCGCGGCGCGCATCTTGACGCCGCTGACCCGGAACGTGTTGGGCGACCCGGCGTCGATCTCCGCCGCGACGTCGCGGAGGAGGCGGCGCAGCCGGTTCAGCCGGTCGATCGTGCCGTCGACCTCGGCGCGGTCCGCGCCGGCGAGCGCGGGCCGCTGTTCCAGCACATAGTCGCAGGCCGCCCGGCCCACGCCCAGGGCGAACGCGGCGACGCTGGGCCGGAACCACAGCATGGCCTGCAGCGCCCCCTGCAGCCCGCGCCGGCTGCGCGGCCGGTGGCGGCCGAGCACCCGCTCGGGCGGGATGCGCATCCCGTCGAAGCGCAGCCGGCTGATCCGCGCCCCGCGCAACCCGATGATCGGGAGCGTCTCGGCGTGGAATCCGGGGTCACCGGTGTCCACCATGACGGCCTCGATGCCCCACGGTCCCGAGGCCCGGCGGCAGAACACCACACCGACCCGCGCGTGCGCGCCGTTGCCGATGTACATCTTCTCGCCGCTCAGCACCCATCCGTCGCCGGAGGGATCGGGGTCCAGGCGGGCCGTGAGCTCGGTCGCCGCCGAGCCCTTCTCCGGTTCGGTCAGCGCGAAGAAGGCCCACGTGGGCCAGTCGGAGGTCCGGCCGAAGAACCAGTCCTGCTGCGCCTCGTCGGCCAGGGCCCGCAGGACCACCGTCGACAGGGCGGGCCCCGGGCTGGCCAGCGTCATGCCCGGATCGCCGTACGCGAGCCACTCCGCCGCGAGGATCCACTCGGCGCACGAGGCCTCCGCGGGCACGAAGGACGGCAGGAGGTCGTCGTGGCGGGCGAACCGCGCCGGGGTGAGCATGTGCTGCTGGAGCCGTACGGCGGGCAGGTGGAGGAACCGGTGGATGGCGTCCGGATCGGCGTCGAGCTCCGCGCCCGGTTCGCGCAGTTCCCGCGCGGCCTCCCGGAAGTACTGTTCGAGCGCGTCCATCCGCTCGCCGCGCGTGTCCAGGGCGTACGGCGCGGTCTCAGGCATGGTGGTCCTCCGTCTCCAGCCGTACGCGGTGGTCCGGGCCGGGCTGGAGGTAGACGTTCCCCGCCACCTCGGCCAGGTAGAGGTCGGCGCCGGGCCCCTCGGCGAGCATGCCGTATCCGCCCAGGAGGCGGAGCAGGACCCGGCCGGTGCAGGTAAGGCGCTGGTGGCGGGCCCAGCGGACGTCTCGGCCGGTCTCCTCCTCCGGTTCCGCCGCCTCCTCCTGCAACTCCATCGCGACGTCGGCCAGGTCTGCCTGGAGCTGCGGCCGCGCCAGCAGGCTGGTGCCCTCGCTGACCCGTTCGCCCAGGCGGGTGATCGTGTGCGCCAGCGTCCGGCGGAGCACGGTGTGCTGCAGCGCGAGCAGGCCCTCGGCGAACCGGGCGGCCGTCGCGTCGTCGCGGGCGCTGCCGGCGGACGCGGGCACGCACGCGAGCCCGAAACGGCTGAACCTGCCCGGCCCGGCCACGCCGAGCGCCTCCGCCGAGGCGAGGACGCATCCGGACGGCGAGGCGACGAACCCGCCGGACGTCACGTCGGCGTGCAGGGCGTCGAGCAGGGGCGGGTAGCTCCCGAGAACGGCTGTGGTCATCGGCGCTCTCCCCCGGTGGCGGCCTCGCGGCGGGTGAACGTGGCGACGTGGCTGATCCCGGTGCGCGGATCGGTGTCGCCGAGCACGATCGTCCGGTAGGCGGCGCCCCATTCGACGTGGTGCCTGGCGAACTCCAGCCAGACCCCGGTGCAGTAGGAGCCGGGCGGCGCCTGGTGGGCCTTCGGCCCGGCCGGACCCGTCTCGGCGGCGTCGGCCCACGAACCGGTCACCACCAGCCGGTCCCCGGGATCGGAGCCCTCCGGCAGCCCGGGCGGCTCGTCGAGCAGGGCGGCGAGAGCCCGGTGCGGCCCCGCCGAGGCGAGCCCGGCCAGTTCCCAGCCGCCCGCGCCGCCGAGCACCAGCAGCACCGCCGAGTCCACCAGGTCGCCGTCCTGGACGAACGGCTCCGGGTAGGGATACGTCGTCTGCTCGACGACCAGCACGGCGGCGCTGTGGCAACGCCCGGACCGCAGATAGGCGCCGGCGATCCGCAGTGCCGTGAACGGTGCGCCGAGCCCCTGCTCGGAGACCGCGAAACTCATGGACCGGCCACCGAGCACGTGACCGAGGTGCGCCGCCAGGGTCTTCTCCGGCGCGTGCGGGTCGGGCAGCGCGTACGCGACGATCAGCAGGTCCGGACCGGGCAGCGGGCCGGGGGCCGCCCGCAGCACCCCCTCGGCGAGCTCCAGGAAGGTCGCGTTGCTCCCGCCCGCCGCGAACGACGTGTCGAAACGCATCCCGTACGGGGCGAGCACACCCTCGTTGAACTCGGCGATGTCGGGTTCGAAGTGGCACGGACGGGTGGTGCGCGGCACGTAGGCGACCGCGGTCTCCAGTGACAGGGCCATGACGGTGCGTCAGCCGGCGTTGCCGGTGGAGACGAGGTCCACGAGCCCCTGGAGGTAGTCGACCAGGGTGCCGATGGTGCGGAAGCTGTCCATGTCGAGACCCTCGGGGTCGATCTCGACGACCATCGTGTCCTCCACGGCCATGAGCAGTTCGAGGATCGACGTGGAGTCGAGCTGAAGGTCGTCGAACAGCCGGGTGTCCTCCGTCACGTCGGGCACGTCCCGCTGGAGCACCTCGCCGACGGCCCGGACGACCGCTGCCACTATCTCGGATCGGTTCATTGCCGGTCTTCCCTTCTCACTGTGGGACTGTTCACTGCGCGACGGGCTGTGCGACGGGCTGTGCGACGGGCTGTACGGCGGTCGGCTCCGCCGCGGGCCCGGCGGCCGGGCCCGGCCGGTCGACGAGGACCTGCCTGCCCAGCAGGTCCTCGACGGTGTCGCGGTGCCGGACGAGATGCGCGGCGCCGCCGGAGACGAGGACCTCGGCCGGGTATCCGTGGCTGAGGAACAGCACCGGGGACGACGTGGGCCCGTAGGCGCCCGAGCGCTCGACCCCGATCAGGTCGCCGGGCCGCACCTCGGGCAGGGCCACCTTGCGGCCGAGCACGTCGTCGGGGGTGCACAGCGGGCCGGTGATGGTGTAGCGGCGGTCGGCGAGCTCCCCGGGGTGGTCGATCGACCGGATGGGGAAGTTGCGCTTGACGAAGCTGCCCACCCCGACGGCGGCCATGTGGTGGTTCATCCCGCCGTCGGTGACGACGAACCACTCCCCCTTCGACTGCTTCACGTACCTGGCCCGGACGACGTACGTGCCGGAGCGGCCCGCGAGGTAGCGGCCGAGTTCCATGATCACCCGGCAGTCCGGGTGTTCCGCGGCGAACTCCCCGACGACCGCGTTGACCCCGTCGGTCAGCCGGTCGATGTCGAGGTCCTTCTCGTTCTCGAAGTACGCGATGCCGAGGCCCCCGCCGATGTCGACGGTTTCGAGCGGGAAGCCGAGCGTGGCGCTCAGCTCGCGCGCGGCGGCGAGGATGCCGGCGGTGTTCTGGACGACGCCGTCCTCGTCGAGGATGCGGGTGCCCATGTACGCGTGGATCCCGGCGACGCGCACGTTGCGCAGCGCGCGCAGCGCCGGCGCGCTCTCCAGCAGCAGCTCGTGGTCGATGCCGAACTGCCGGGGCTTGCCGCCCATCGACAGGCGGGCCCCCTTGGTGGTGAACGCCGGGTTGACCCGCAGCAGGACGCGGGTCCCGGGCCGGCCGAGCCGGTCGAGCGCGGCCAGTTCTTCGAGCGACTCGCAGACCACGGCCGCGATGCCGTCCTCCAGGCAGGCCCGGAGCTCGCCCTCGGACTTGCCCGGCCCGAGGAAGATGACGTCGTCCGGCGCCGCGCCGGCCCACCGCGCCGTCGCGAGCTCCGCCATCGAGGACACCTCGAGGCCGGCGCCGAGCGACCGCATGACGGAGCAGACGCTGACGTTCGGGTTGGCCTTGGCCGAGTAGAAGATGTCGACGGCGGGATGCAGGCGCCGCCGGAGCTCCGTGTAGGCGTCGGTCAGCACATCGGCGTCGTAGATGTACAGAGGGGTGCCGAACCGGTCGGCGAGATCGGCGACCGGAATGCCCTGCACGGCGTACGCGTCGGTCATGAGTCCTCCCTGGGCTGGATCACGCCGGCGAGAGCGGCCTGGACGGCCCTGTCGAGCGCGGTCAGCCGGTCGTGGTCAGGAGCGGTGAGCAGGGTGTAGAGCCGGCCCTGGTGCGGCGTGCCGTCACCGGTACCGGCGTTGCCGGCGCCGATGTTCACCGTGCCGAAGCAGGTGACGATCAACCGGCCGCCGGACGCCGGGAACAGCAGCGGGCCGAGGACCCGGCGCAGGTCGTCGAAGACGAGCGGCGCCGCGGACCGCACCGGGTAGTGCCGGGCGAGGGCGACGTGACCGGGGGCGTGGAAGCGCTCGGTCATCCCGCCCTGGTAGGTCGACATGTTGAACCTGGCGTTGATCTCCAGGACGGGGTGGACCCGTTCGTCGTCCGCGACGATGGCGTCGATGCCCGCCACCCCGAAGAACCCGTCGGCGGCCAGCCGGCCGCCCACCTCCTCGGCGGCGCGGCGCAGCAGCGCGTGCTGGTCGTCGTTCAGGTCCGCGGGCATGAGGTGCCCCTGGTGGACGCCGCGCTCGGTCAGCGCCTGCTTGACGAAGTCGAGCCGCACGCCGCCACGGCGGTCGACGGTGATCTGGTAGTTGAGGTCGGCGCGCTTGGGGATCCAGTGCTCGACCACCAGCGCGACGCGGTCGTCGCCGGTGCGGGCCGCGCGCCGCTCCAGGATGCGCACCAGCCGGTCGGCCTTCGCCGCGGTGTCGAGCACGACCAGCCCCTTGCCGGAGACGCCGTACGCGTCCTTGACCACCACCGGTCCCGGGAGGCCGGCGGCCTGGGCGAGCGCGTGCCGCAGCTCGCCGAGCGTCTCGCAGCACCATCCCGGCACGGGGGGCAGCCCGAGCTCCTCGGTGATGCGGCGGCTGTAGATCTTGCTGTTCACCCGCTCGAACGTCGCGGCGTCCGGCACGGCCAGCGGCACCTGGGCGGAGACCGCCAGCTTCTCCTCGAACTCCGAGGTTCCCATGGGGATGAGCCGGGCGCCCCGCCGGCCGAGGGCGCTCAGCCGGTCGAGCGCCTGCGGTGAGTTCAGCAGGTCCTCCGCGGTCGACCTGTCCCCGGTCGTCGTCTCCGGCACGAGCACCGCCGGAAGGCCGATCCCGAGATCCTCGCCGAGGTAGCGGAGGTAACCCTGGTCGGGCGCGTTCTTGACGAGGATGACGTCGCCGGGCCCGGCGAGCAGGAGGCCGAGCTCCTCCATCCGCTGGACCACTTCCGTCGGCGCCGCCGCCGGCGCCGGCAGGCCGATGTGGTGGCGCGCCCACTGGGTCTCCACCTCGAAGTTGCACAGGAAGGCCAGCGGCGTGGCCGGATCCCCGGTCAGCGCGGTCTTGAGCCGCCGGAGGTAGTCGGTGCTCTCACGTGTCACAGCGTTGCCCCTATCCGCCGATCACCATCGCGGCGTACGTCGCGCCCAGGCCGACGGCGGCGAGCAGATACACGCCGTCGTCGCGCAGCCGGCCCTCGTCACGCATGCTGGCGAGATTGATGAATGGGTCCGATCCGAAACAGTGGCCGAGCCGGGGAACGTTGTCGAGATAAATTCGCTCGACCCCGAAACCCAGTTCGCGGATTACGCTCCGCCACGACGAGTTGTTCACGTTGTGCGGCACGATCATCGTTATCTCCTCCGGCCTCAGGCCCGCCTCGTGAACGGCCTGGCGAAGGATCTCCACAACGGTCGGCGTGTAGGAGGTGAAGAAATCCGCGAGCACGTCGGGCTGCGGCCGGTACAGCTGCGCGTATTCGCCGCGCGTCCGCACCGCGTACGACCTGATGCGCCGGCCGGCGCCGCCCACGCCGACCAGGCAGGCGGCCGACCCCTCCCCCATCAGCGTCGTGTTGGGGATCACGGAGAAGATCCGCGAGGTCGGCTTCTCACCGGTCACGACGAGGGCGCGCGCCTCCGCGTCACCGTCCGCCAGCAGGAGCTGTACGGCGACGTCGACGGCGGCGAGCCCGCTCGCGCAGTTCTGCTGGGTGACCGCGAACGCCTCGGCCTTCGGCAGGTCCAGCCTGCGGCAGAGCTCCTGAGCCGTGCTGACGTGCGCGGGAGCGACGTCCGGCGCGGTGTGCGCGTAGATCAGGTAGCGGATCCGGTCCCGGTCGGCCGCGGTGGGGACGAGCGCCCGGGCCGGGGTGCTCAGCAGGTCGATCAGGTCGAGGTCGGGGTCCATGGGCAGCCGTGCCAGTCCGTGGACGCGCTGGAACAGCCGGAGCTGGTGCCGGTTGATCCCCATCCGGTCGGCCACCTCCTCGATGGCGACCGACCGGCGCGGTACGAAACCCTGCACCGCCTCAATGGCCGGGACGGGGGCGGTGGGCATGACACGTGCCTCCACATGCGTCTTCGGATTCAAACGAAGCACACGCTAGGCCGAGCCACCCGGGATGGATATTGGGGTTTTCCCTACCATCACCCACCGGCCCCGCCGGGCGAGAGATGTGGAGATTTCCCCAATAGGCCGCCGGCCGCCCGGTTAATACCCTCCGTGTGAAATTCTTCGATCCCCCGAGCGCTGAGTGTTCAGGAGGCGGCATGGGTGGCCTGGTATTCACCGAACGCATTCACGTGAAATACGCCGGGGGACGCGCGGTGGAGGCGCCGCTGACGCTCGGGCAGATCAACACCCTCGAATGGCTCGGCGACGACACCCGGGCGGGGCTCTACCGCATGATGGAGTGGGCCGTCACGGTGCCGGACGGCACCACCCTGCGCGACGTGACCGACACCCTCGCGGTCCTGGTGGAGCGGCACGAGTCGCTGCGTACCTCCTTCGTCACCGGCGACGGGCGGCGCCAGGTGGTGTCGGGCTCCGGCCAGGTGGCCGTCGACGTGTACGAGACCGACGCCGCCGCCGGCTCGCCCGTCGGCCCCGAGGAGGTCACCGACCTCATCTCGGCGTTGCAGGCCGCGCCCGTGGACGACGTGGCGGACTCGCTCTTCCGCGCCGCCGTCGCCATGCGCGACGGCGCCATCAGGGTGGTGCTCATCGCGTGCAGCCATCTCGCGGTCGACTGCGAGAGCCTGGCCGTGGTCGTACGGCAGTTCAACCATCTGATCCGCCACCCGGACGAGCGCCACGCGGGGCCCCTCACGCACCAGCCCGCCGACCAGGCGCTCGTCGAGAACTCCGCCCGCGGCCGGCGCCGCGCCGAGGCGTCGCTCCGGTACTGGCGGCAGCTCACGTCACGGATGCCGCAGAGCCTCTGCGCGATGCCGCGGCCGGCCGGCGGTGACGAACGCGAGGTGCACCACGACTACGCGGTGCCGGCCTCCGGCGGCGAGGGACAGCCGCTCGGCTGCTGGCTCGACTCGCCCGCGCTGCGGCTCGCGCTGCCGCACATCGCGGCGCGTACGCAGACCACGCTGCCCATGGTCCTGTCGGCCGCGTTCTGCGCGGTGGTCTCCTGGCGCACCGGCGTCACCGACCTGGTGTTCGCCTCGCTGGCGAACAACCGGATCGGCAGGGAGATGCACGACTACGTCGGCACCCTGGCGCAGGACAGCCTGCTCGCCGTCGACGCCGGCACCACCAGCTTCGACGAGCTGGTCCGGCGGACCGGCGGCGCGACGCTGCGGGCCGCCATGCACGGGCTGTACGAGGTCAGGCTGCTCCAGGACCTCCAGGAGGAGATCGGCGACCGCCGGGGCACGCTGTTCCAGCGGGACTGCGCCTCCAACATCAACATCTTCTTCGACGGCGAGACGCGGCCGTCCGGGCCGCCGGAGGCGGCACAGGAGGCGCTCCCGCGGACCGCCCTCCGCTGGCACATCCCGCCGTACTTCCGGGTGCTGCTCCTGATGCGGGTCATCGACTCCGACGGCGAGCCGCTGCTCGGCCTGACCACCGGCCACGCCGACCTGATCCCCGCGGCCGAGATCGAGGCACTGCTGCTCGGGATCGACCGGCTGCTCGCCGCGGCCGCCGCCGGTGACGTCGATCTCCGCCGGATGACCGAGATCACCGGGCTGACGCCGGTCGTCCGCGGCCCGGAGTGGCTGCGGGTGGACAACTGCTGGATCGAGCTGCCGGAGGTGCAGGCGGTGGTCGACGAGGCCGTCCAGGCGCCGGCCCGGGTGTTCGCCGTGCCGGACGACGACGGCCGTCCCGTGCTGACCGCCTACGTCGCCGCGGGCGGCGCGGTCAGTACGCCGCGGGAGGCCCACCGCGCCTGCCTGGGCCTGCTGAACGGGCGGTACTCCGCGATGGCGCCCGGCCGGTACGTGATCTGCGCCCGAGCTCCCGAAGACACCGGCGACCCGGGCGCCTGGCGCCGCCAGCCCGTGCTCGCCGAGGGCGACGGCCGGGAGGCACAGCGATGAGCCACGCCGAGCCGATCGCCGTACTCGGCCTGGCCTGCCGGCTTCCGCAGGCGCCCGGCCCGGACGGCTTCTGGCGGCTGCTGCGGGCGGGGAAGGACGCGATCACCGATCCGCCGCCCGGCCGGCCGGAGGTCGCGCAGGGACACCGGCCCGGAGGCTTCCTCGACCGGATCGACGAGTTCGACGCGGAGTTCTTCGGGATCTCACCGAACGAGGCCGCCGTCATGGACCCCCAGCAGCGGCTCATGCTGGAGCTCGCCTGGGAGGCGCTGGAGAACGCCCGGATCGCGCCGACCTCCATAAGGGACCGCCACGTCGGTGTGTTCGTCGGCACGATGTCCGGCGACTACGGCACGGTGCTCCACCGCAACGGGCTCCAGGGGATCACCCGGCACACCCTGACCGGCTCCAACCGCGGCGTCATCGCCAACCGGATCTCCTACCACCTCGGCCTGCGTGGCCCGAGCTTCGCCGTGGACAGCGGCCAGTCGTCGTCGCTGCTGGCCGTACACCTCGCCTGCGAGAGCCTCCAGAGCGGGGAGGCGGAGCTGGCCGTGGTGGGCGGGGTCAACCTGAACATCGTGCCCGAGAGCACCGTCGGCGCGGAGCGGTTCGGCGGGCTGTCGCCCGACGATCGCTGCTTCACCTTCGACGCCCGCGCCAACGGTTACGTCCGGGGCGAGGGCGCCGCGGCCGTCGTGCTCAAGCCGCTGCGCCGCGCCCGGGCCGACGGGGACCGGATCCACTGCGTGATCCTGGGCAGCGCCGTCAACAACGACGGGAACACCGGCACGCTCACCGTCCCGAACCGTGAGGCGCAGGAGCGGGTGATCGAGCTGGCGACGCGCCGCGCGGGCGTCGGCCGGGACGAGGTCCAGTACGTCGAGCTGCACGGCACCGGCACGCGGGTCGGCGACCCGATCGAGGCGGCCTCGCTCGGCGCGGCCCTGGGAACGGGACGGCCGGACGGCGACCGGCTCGCCGTCGGCTCGGTCAAGACCAACGTCGGGCACCTGGAGGGCGCGGCGGGAATCGTGGGCCTGCTCAAGGTGGCCCTCAGCCTCGCCCATCGGGAGCTCCCGCCGAGCCTGAACCACGTCACGCCGAACCCGGAGATTCCGCTGGACCGGCTGGGCCTCCGGGTCCAGACCGAGCTGTCCCCGTGGCCGAGGCCCGACCGGCCCCTGGTGGCGGGCGTGTCCTCGTTCGGCGTGGGCGGCACCAACTGTCACGTCGTGCTGGGCGAGCCCCCGGCGGAGCGTCCGGTGACGCGCCCGGCGGCACGCCCGGGAGAGCCCTCGGTGACGCACCCCGCGGAACCCCCGGCCGAGCGCCCGGTGGCGCGGGCCGCTGCCACCGGTGACCTGCTGCTGCCGTGGGTGCTGTCCGCGAAGACCGGGCAGGCCCTGCGGGCCCAGGCCGGACGCCTCCGGGAGTTCGCCGGGGCAGAGCCGCGGCCCGGAACGGCGGACGTGGCGCGCTCGCTCGCCGTGACGCGGGCCTCCCTGCGGGAGCGCGCCGTCGTCCTGGCCGCCGACCGCGCGGGGTTCCTGACGGGTCTCGCGGCGGCCGAACAGGGCAGCCCGGCCGGCCACCTCCTGCGCGGCGGCGCCGACGACGAGGGAACGATGGTCCTCGTGTTCCCCGGGACGCCCGATGACGTCTCCGGCCATCTCGCCACGGCGACCGGGCTGCTGGACCTGCCCACCCCTCCCGGACGGACGTTCCGCCGTCACCTGGAGACGTGCGCGGCGGAGATCGAGCGGTGCACCGGCTGGTCGCCGCTCGACGTCCTGCGCGGCGCGCCCGGAGCGCCCGGCGCCGACGCGCCGGAGGTCGCCCGGCCCATGTCGTTCGCCGTCGCGGTGGCGTTCGCCGCGACCCTGCGGTCCTTCGGCGTACGGCCCGGCGCGGTCGTCGGCCATCTCGACGGCGAGATCGCGGCCGCCTGCGCGGCCGGTCTCCTGACCCTCGCCGAGGCCGCCGGCCTGATCGTCCACGGCGGCGCGGAGTCTCCCCCGGCCGGCCCGCCTGATTCCTCCGAACCGCCGTTGCCCGCCGCGGCCGTGCCCGCCGCGACAGCCCCTGACGCGAGCGTGCCGGACGCAGGCGTACCGGACGCGGGCACGCTCGACGTGACGGCGCCGGATGACGGCGAGATCCCCTGCTACTCGACGCGTACGGGCGGCAGGCTCGACCGGGCCGCCGTCGGCGCCGCCGCCGGAGCCACACCCGCCGACGTCCCCGACCGGCTCGGTCCTCTCGTCGGCACTCTGACCCGCGAGGGCCACCGGGTCTTCGTCGAACTCGCGACGCATCCCGTGCTGACCGGCGCGACAGACGCCGCCTTCGCCGCGGGGCCCGACCACGACGGCGTGCTGCGGTCGACGGCGCTGGCCTACGTCCACGGGGCCGACGTCGACTGGCCGGCCGTGCTCGGAGACGAGGCGGCCCTGGTCGACCTGCCGACGTACGCCTTCCAGCGCACGTCGCACTGGGTCACTCCGACCGCCACGCAGGCGACCGAGCCGGCTCCCTCCCCCGCCCACTCCGTGGTCACGACGTCAGCGCGGGACGACTCCGCCTGGCGGCGCGTGACGTCCGAGCTGCCGGAGGCGGAACGGCAAGCGGCAGCGGTCACCCTGGTCCGCGAGCAGGTCGCCGACCTCCTCGGCCACGCGGCCCCGGAGGCCGTCGGCGTGCGGCAGACCTTCGGCGATCTCGGCTTCGACTCCCTCACCGGCGTCGAACTGAGCCACCGGCTGAGCGCCGCGACCGGGCTGCGCCTGCCGGAGACGCTGGTCTACGACCATCCCACGCCGGTCGCGGTCGCCGAGCACCTGGTCGGCGAGGCAGGCGGCCCGGCGGCCACCGTGACGGCCGGTACGACTGCCGCTGCGACCGCCGCCGTCGCGGAGGCGGCCGACGATCCGATCGCCGTGGTGGCGATGGCCTGCCGGTATCCCGGTGGCGTACGGTCGCCCGAGGACCTGTGGCGGCTGGTGGAGTCCGACATTTGCGCGGTGTCCGACGTACCCGCCGACCGCGGCTGGCAGGTCCCCGCCGTCGGCGGGTTCCTGGCCGACGCGGCGGGCTTCGACGCCGACTTCTTCGGCATCTCGCCGCGCGAGGCGCTGGCCATGGACCCGCAGCAACGGCTGATGCTCGAAGTCACCTGGGAGGCCCTGGAACGGGCCGGAATCCCCGCCGCGACGCTCGCGGGCGGCGACACGGGCGTCTACGTGGGCGCCATCCCGCAGGAGTACGGCCCGCGCGGGCACGAGGGACCCGACGAGCTCAAGGGCTACCTCCTCACGGGCGGCACGGGCAGCGTCATCTCCGGCCGGATCGCCTACACCCTCGGCCTCGGCGGCCCCGCCGTGACCGTCGACACCGCCTGCTCGTCGTCGCTGGTCGCCGTGCACATGGCCTGCCAGGCGCTGCGGCTCCGCGAGTGCGGCCTGGCTCTGGCCGGCGGCGTGACCGTGATGGCCTCCCCCACCATGTACACCGAGTTCGGACGGCAGCGCGGGCTCGCCGCCGACGGCCTGTGCAAGCCGTTCGCCGCCGCGGCGGACGGCACGAGCTGGGGCGAGGGCGCGGCGCTGCTGGTGCTCGAACGGCTGTCCGACGCGCGGCGGAACGGCCACCCGGTCCTGGCGCTGATCCGCGGCAGCGCGGTCAACCAGGACGGCGCCAGCAACGGGCTGACCGCCCCCAGCGGCTCCGCGCAGCGGCGGGTGATCCGGGCGGCCATGGCCGCCGCCGGGCTCGGGCCCGCGGACGTGGACGCCGTGGAGGCGCACGGCACCGGCACCTCGCTCGGCGACCCGATCGAGGCCGAGGCCCTGCTGGCCACCTACGGCCGGGAGCGGCCCGCCGACCGGCCGCTGCTGCTCGGCTCGGTGAAGTCGAACATCGGTCACTCCCAGGCCGCCGCCGGGGCCGCCGGGGTCATCAAGATGGTGATGGCCATGGACGCGGGCGTCCTGCCGAGGACGCTGCACGTCGACCGGCCGACCCCCCGGGTGGACTGGTCCTCCGGCGGCGTCCGCCTCCTGACCGAGGCGACCGGCTGGCCGGACGCCGGCCGTCCCCGCCGTGCGGCGGTGTCGTCCTTCGGCATCAGCGGCACCAACGCGCACCTCATCCTGGAGCAGGCCCCGGCCGCCACGTCCCCGGAGACCGCGCCGCCGCCGACCACCCATGCGGACGGCGGGACGCCCGCGACCTGGCTGATCTCGGCCAAGACCGAGCCGGCCCTCCGGGCGCAGGCGCAGCGGCTCAGGGACCACGTCGCCGCCCGCCCCGGCCTCGACGCGAACACCGTCGCGGCGGCCCTCTCGACGGGCCGTACCCTGTTCGAGCACCGCGCCGTGATCACGGCGGCGAGCCGGGCGGCGCTGCTCTCCGGCCTCGGCGCGGTCGCCGCGGGCGAGCCCGCTCCCGGCGTGCTGCGCGCCGCCGGAGGCGCCGGCAAGACCGCCTTCCTGTTCGCGGGGCAGGGCAGCCAACGGCCCGGCATGGGCCGTGAGCTGTACGAGGCGTCCGAGGTCTTCGCGGCCGCGCTCGACGAGGTCTGCGCGCACCTCGACGCACATCTGGCCGCACACGGGGACCGGCCGCTGCGCGACGTCATGTGGGCGCCCGCCGGGTCGGCCGAGGCGGAACTGCTCGGCCAGACCCGCTACACCCAGCCGGCGTTGTTCGCCCTGGAGACCGCGTTGTACGCCCTGGCCCGGGAGCATGGCATCACGCCGGACTACCTCATCGGCCACTCGATCGGCGAGCTCACCGCCGCGCACGTCGCGGGCGTGCTGTCGGCGGCCGACGCCGCGGCGCTCGTCACCGCCCGCGGACGGCTGATGCAGGAGTTGCCGCAGGGCGGCGCGATGGTGTCGATCCGCGCCGCCGAAGACGCCGTGCGCCCGCTGCTCGCCGGGCACGAGGAGGTCGTCGGCGTGGCGGCCGTCAACGGCCCGGCCGCCGTCGTCGTCTCCGGCGACACCGACGCCGTGCTCGACGTCGCGCGGCGCTGCGAGGAGCTGGGCTGGGCGACCCGGCGGCTGAACGTCAGCCACGCCTTCCACTCGCCGCACATGGACGGCATGCTCGGCGACCTCCTCGACGTCGCCGCCGCCCTGACCTTCCGGCCGCCCGCCATCCCCGTCGTGTCCAACCTCACCGGCCGGATCGCCACCCCGGAGGAGCTGTGCTCGCCCGCGTACTGGGTGCGGCACGCGCGCGAGGGGGTGCGTTTCCTCGACGGCGTCCACCGGCTGGCCGAACAGGGCGTCACCTCCTACCTGGAGCTGAGCCCCGACGCCGTGCTCGCGCCGCTCGCGCGGACCACCCTCGCGGCCCTGTCGCCCAAGTCCGGCCCGGCGCCGGAGTTCATGCCGGTCCTGCAGCGCGGACGCCCGGAGGCCGAGACCGCCGACCGGGCCGTCGCCTGGGCCCGGGCCCGCGGCGCGGGCGTGCCCCCGCACCCGGGTCGCGCCGGATGGCCGGCCGCCTGCGCCGACCTGCCCACGTACCCCTTCCAGCATCGGCGCTACTGGCTGACCGCCACCCCCGGTCCGGACGCGTCCGAATCGCGGCCGTCCACGGCCGTCCCCGCCGAGACCCGCTTCTGGGCCGCCGTACGCACCGGGGACACCGGCGCGGTCGCCGACGCGCTCGGAGTCACCGGCACGGACGAGCGGTCGTCGCTGGGCGCCGTCGTCCCGATCCTGTCGGACTGGCACCAGCGGCACAGCGAACGAGCGGCCGCCGACGGACGGCGGTACCGCGTCGCCTGGCGGCCGATCCCCGTGACGGCGGCTCCCGCCCCGCGCGGCGTCTGGCTCCTGGTGGTCCCGGCCGGGTACGCGGACCACGAATGGGTGACCGCGTGCGCGGACGCCCTCGCCGACGGCGGCGCCGACGTCCGGACGATCACCGAGGTGAGCGGCGACGCCGGCCGGGACGTGCTCGCGTCGCGGCTGCGCGCCGCACTGGGTCATGAAAGCACGGGTCACGGCAGCACGGGTCACGGCAGCACGGGTCACGGCAGCACGGGTCACGGCAGCACGGGTCACGGGACCGCAGGTGACGGAGCCGCGCGTGCGGGCGGCGTGCTGTCGCTGCTGGCGCTCGACGAACGCCCGGACCCGCGTCATGCCGAGATCTCGCGTGGCCTTTCGGCGACGCTGACGCTCGTGCAGGCCCTCGGCGACGCCGCGCTCGACGCGCCGCTGTGGTTGCTGACCCGCGGGGCGGTCGGCACCGGCTCCACGGACCCGGTCGAAAGCCCCGCGCAGGAGCAGATCTGGGCGATCGGCCGTTCCGTCGCCCTGGAGCGCCCGCGCTCGTGGGGCGGCCTGGTCGACCTCCCGGCCGACACCCGCTCCGCGCCTCTCCTTCGTACGGCCCTGAACGGGCCCGGACACGAGGAGGAGATCGCGATCCGCGCCGCCGGGCTGTTCGGACGCCGGCTGGTGAGCGCGTCGCGGCCGCCGTCCGCCGGCGAACCCTGGCGCCCGCGCGGAACCGTCCTGGTCACCGGTGGCACCGGCGGCCTGGGCGCCCACGTCGCCCGATGGCTGGCCGCGCGCGGAGCCGAGCACCTGGTGCTCGCCAGCCGCCGGGGCAGGGCCGCACCGGGCGCCGAGGCCCTCGAAGCGGAGCTCACCTCGCTCGGCGCCGCCGTCACCGTCGCCTCCTGCGACGTGGCCGACCGCGAGGCGCTGGCGGAGCTGGTCGGCACCGTGACCGCGGAGCACGGCCCCATCCGGTCGGTGTTCCACACGGCGGGGGTCGGGCGGCGCGTGCCCATCGAGGACCTCACCGCGAGCGATCTCGCGGAGGCGTGCTCGAAGGCGGCCGGCGCCGCCAACCTGGACGAGCTGTTCGGCGAGACCGCGCTGGACGCGTTCGTGCTGTTCTCCTCGATCGCGGGCGTCGGCCTGTGGGCCACCACCGGCCAGGCCGCGTACGCGGCGGCCAACGCCTTCCTCGACGCCCTGGCCGAGCGGCGCCGCGCCCGCGGCCGCACCGCGACCTCGCTCGCCTGGGGTCTGTGGGCCGGGCCGGGGATGGGCGCGGACGCCGTGTTCGCCCGCCACCTGCAGCGGCACGGCGTCGAGGCGCTGCCGCCCGAGCAGGCGATGGCCGCGCTGCAGTACGCGCTGGACGACGACGAGACCTGCGTGACCATCGCCGACATCGCGTGGGAGCGGTTCGTGCCCCCGTTCGCCGCGGCGCGTCCCCGTCCGCTGCTCGACGACCTGCCGGCGGCGCGGGAGGTGCTCCGCGCGCCGGAGGACGCACCCGCGTCCGGACTGTCCGGCCAGGGGCTGCGGCGGGAACTCGCCGCCCTGCCCACCGCCAGGCGGCGCCCGCGGGTGCTGGACGTGGTGCTGAGCCACACGGCGGCGATCGTCGGCGAGTCGGCCGAGGCGGTCGACGCGCGCAGACCCTTCCGCGACCTCGGTTTCGACTCCCTGATGACCGTCGAACTGCCGGAACGCCTCACCGCCGCCACGGGTCTGGCGCTTCCCGCCACGCTGGCGTACGACCACCCGACGCCGGACGCGGTCACCGACCACCTGTACGAGCAGCTCACCGGCACGCCCGATCGCGTCGCGGCCCCGGCCGCCGCCGCGCCCGCGCCGGTGGACCCGGACGCGGATCCCATCGCCATCGTCGCGATGGCCTGCCGCTATCCGGGTGGCGTGCGCTCCCCCGAGGACCTGTGGGACCTGCTGATGTCCGGCGCCGGCGCGGTGTCGGAGTTCCCCACCGACCGGGGCTGGGACCTGGACCGGCTGTACGACCCCGACGGCGAACGACCCGGCACGTCGTACACGAACCTCGGCGGCTTCCTCGACGACGCCGGGGAGTTCGACCCCGCCTTCTTCGACATCAGCCCCCGCGAGGCCGTCGCGATGGACCCGCAGCAGCGGCTGTTGCTCACGCTCGCGTGGGAGGTCATGGAACGCGCCGGGATCGACCCCGCCACCCTGCGGGAGAGCGACACCGGTGTCTTCGTCGGCGCGTCGTCGCACCAGTACGGCGGCGACGGCACGCACGTCCCCGAGGACGTCGCCGGGCACCTGCTGACCGGCACCGCGCCGAGCGTGAACTCCGGCCGCATCGCGTACGGCCTCGGCCTGCGGGGACCGGCCCTGACGGTGGACACCGCCTGCTCGTCGTCGCTGGTCGCCGTCCACCTCGCCGGGCAGGCGCTCCGCTCCGGGGAGTGCGGCATGGCGCTGGTCGGCGCCGCCACGGTGATGGCCACCCCGACCGTGTTCACCGAGTTCAGCAGGCAGCGCGGGCTGGCTCCCGACGGCCGGTGCAAGCCGTTCGCCGCCGCCGCCGACGGCACGGCGTGGAGCGAGGGCGCCGCGATGCTCCTGCTCGAACGGCTCTCCGACGCGACCCGCAACGGCCACCGGGTCCTCGGCCTCCTCCGGGGCAGCGCCGTCAACCAGGACGGCGCGAGCAACGGGCTGACCGCGCCCAACGGCCCGGCGCAGGAACAGGTCATCGCACAGGCGCTCGCCGCCGCGGGGCTCGGCCCGGCCGAGGTGGACGTCGTGGAGGCGCACGGCACCGGCACCGCGCTCGGCGACCCCATCGAGGCCAGGGCGCTGCTCGCCGCGTACGGCCGGGACCGGGAGGCGCGGCCGCCGCTGCTGCTCGGTTCGGTCAAGGCCAACATCGGGCACACCCAGGCGGCGGCCGGAATGGCCGGGATCATCAAACTGGTCATGGCGATGCGGCACGGCGTGCTGCCGAGGACGCCGCACGTCGACCGGCCGACCCCGCACGTCGACTGGTCCTCGGGCGCGGTGCGCCTGGTGACCGAACCGACCGCCTGGCCCGGCACGGGCCGGCCGCGCCGCGGAGGCGTCTCGTCGTTCGGCATCAGCGGCACCAACGCCCACGTCGTCATCGAGCAGCCCGCACCACAGGAGAAGCCGGAACCCGTGCACGGAGAGCCCTCGGCCCACGTGCCCGGAACGCGGACGGAGACGTCGACGCAGGCGCCCTGGCTGATCTCCGCGCGCACGGAGACGGCGTTGCGGGCGCAGGCGGCCCGGCTCCGCGACTTCGCCACGCGTCACCCGGAGCTCCCCCTCGACGACGTCGCTCACGCGCTCGTCACGACCCGGCACCCGTTCGAGCACCGGGCCGCCGTCACCGGCCGGACCCACGCCGAGCTGGCCGAGGCGCTGGACCGGCTCGCCCGTGGCGAAGGTCCTCTCGGCACCGTGACCAGTGTGGTCCAGGGCGTCGCGAAGGCGGCACGGACGGCGTTCCTCTACCCCGAGGGCACCGGGCTCGTCAGCACCGGGCCGGTCAGCACGGGACAGGCAGCAAACGGGCAGATCGGTGACGGGCGGATCGGTTCCGTACCCGGGCTGTACGAGGCGTTCCCGGTGTTCGCCGCGGAGTTCGACGCCGTCCGCGGCGCACTGGACGCCCATCTGGACACTCCCCTGCGCGACATGCTCCGCACCACCCCCGGCACCCTCGGGGACGACTCCTCCGCCCACGCGTCCGCGGCCCGGTTCGCGGCCGACGTGGCGCTCACCCGGCTGCTCGAATACTTCGGGGTCACGCCCGAGTACGTTCTCGGCGCCGGGAGCGGCGAGCCGGCCGCCGCCTACGTCGCCGGCGCTCTCTCCCTCACCGACGCCGCGGCCCTGGCCGTCGCCCTGGGCCGGTTCGCGGGCCAGTTGGCGGGCCAGTTGGCGGACGGGGGCGACGAGAACGCGGCGCTGTGCGAGGTCCGCACGGTCGTCGGGCGCACCCGGTTCGTCGAGCCCGCCATCCCGATCGTCCACGGCTCGACCGGACGGTTCCTGACAGCCCACGATCTGGCCGACCCCGGGCACTGGACCCGCCGGGACACCACCGGAACGTGGGACGGCGCCCGGCTGCTCACCGCCGGCGGGGCGGGCCGTGTCCTGGTGCTCGGTCCCGCCATGCCCGCCCCGACCACGATGCCCACCCCGACCACCATGCCCACGCCCGCCGAGGACGACCCGGCCGCGACACACCAGCCGGCCTCGCCGCATCACGGGACCGGCACACCGCAGCGCCCAGACGCACCGCACCAGGCAGGCACGACGCTCCGCCCGGGCGCGCCTATCGCGGTCGTGCGGCCGGGGCAGGGCGCGGCGCAGGGCCTCATCGCCGCGCTGACCGAGGCGCACTGCCAGGGCCAGGACGTCGTGTGGCGGAACGTCCTCCCCGCCGGGCGGGGCACGCCCGTCGACCTTCCGACGTACGCCTTCGACCAACGGCGGTTCTGGCTTCCGGCGTCCGGCCGGAGCCACGCCTCCGCCGTCTCGCGGGCGGCGGAGCGCCATCCCCTGGTCGACCAGGCGATCGAACTCGACGACGGCGGCATGTTGTTCACCGGTGGCCTCTCGGCGCGTACGCAACCCTGGCTCGCGGACCACGAGGTGCACGGGCGCGTCGTCGTGCCGGGCGTGACGTTCCTGGAACTCTCCGCGTGGGCCGCCCGGCAGACCGGGTGCGCCGAGGTCGTCGAGCTGACGCACAAGGCCCCTCTGATCGTCCCGCCCGAGGGCAGGGTCGAACTGCAGCTCCGGGCCGGACCCGCCGGCCCGGCCGGGCGACGGGAGTTCTCGCTGCGGTGCCGGGGCGAAGGCGAGGCTCGCGGGCGTCCCTGGTCGCAGCTGGCCACCGGTGTGCTCGGCCCGGCCCGGCCCGGCGGTGTCGCGGCTTCGCAGAATGGGACCGCGAAGACGGACCGGCCCGCGGGCGGCGTCCCCGGCGGCGCGGTCCCGATCGAGGTCGGCGACTTCTACCGGCGGTTCAACGCCCGGGGCCATTACGGCTGGGGTCCGGTGTTCCAGAGCGTCCGCGCCGCCCACCGGCACGGCGACGATCTCTACGTCGAGCTTCGGCTGCCCGAGGACCGGCGCCTGCATCCCGCCCTGTTCGGGCCGCATCCGGCTCTGCTCGACGCGACGATGCACGGGCTCGGCCTGGACGGCGCGCCGGAGCGGCTCGTCGACCTGGTCGCCGACGCCGGAGACGGCACCGCGCGGCCCCGCATCCCGTTCATCTGGAACGGGGTCGCCCTCTCCGCACACGACGCGCGTGAGCTCCTGGTGCGGATCTCACCGGCCGGTCCGGGGGCGGTGTCGATCACCGGGTGGGACGAGACCGGCCGCCCGGCGGTCGTCGTCGAGTCGCTGCATCTGCTGCCCGTCGCGCCGGAGCAGCTCGGGCGTTCGGCCGGCCGCCGCGGGGCGTTGTACCGCGTCGCCTGGCCCGTCGTCGAGCCGCCCCACGAGACGCCGTACGAGAGAACGCGGCCCATTGTCACGGCGCACCCGGGTGATCTCTCCGCCGCGTGGGCGGCCGTCGCGGCGGACGGGGAGCCGCCCGCCGCGGTGGTCGTGCCGCTGCCGCCGGACGAGCTCACGCCCGCGGCGGCCCGCCGTGCGACCCGCCGCACGCTGGAACTCGCGCAGCGGTGGCTCTCCGACGACGCCCCCGCCGGCGTACGGCTGGTCTTCCTCACACGGCACGCGGTGGCCGCCCTCCCCACCGACCCGGTCGAGGACCTCGCCAACGCGGCGTCCTGGGGCCTGATCCGGTCGGCTCAGGCGGAGAACCCGGGCCGCTTCACGCTCGTCGACGTCGACGGGACGCCCGCTTCCCGCGACGCGGTCGCGGCGGCGGTGGCCACCGGCGCGCCGCAGATCGTCATTCGAGACGGCATGCTCCATCGGCCGGAGCCGGTGCAGGTCCCCCTGATCACGGGCCGGAACGGCCGGCGCATCGACCCCCAGGGCACGGTGCTCGTCACCGGCGGAACCGGCGGCCTCGGGGCACTGCTCGCCCGGCACCTCGTCACCGAGCACGGCGTACGCCATCTGATCCTGGCGAGCCGCCGGGGCGACGCGGCGGCCGGCGCCCACCGGCTCGTCGCCGACCTGGCCGGCCTCGGGGCCGAGGTCAGGGCCGTCGCCTGCGACGTCGCCGACCGCGGCGCCGTGGAGGCGCTGCTCGCCGCGGTCGCGGCGGACCATCCGCTCACCGCGGTCGTCCACGCGGCGGGCGTGCTCGACGACGCGGTGCTCACCGCCATGTCCGCGCGGCAGGTCGAGGACGTCATGCGGCCGAAGGCCGACGGCGCCTGGCACCTCCACGAACTCACCCGCGGGCTCGACCTGGACGCCTTCGTGTTGTTCTCCTCGGTGGCGGGCGTGCTCGGCACCGCGGGCCAGGCGAACTACGCGGCGGCCAACGCGTTCCTCGACGCCCTCGCCCGCCACCGCCACTCGCTCGGGCTCCCCGCGATGTCGCTGGCCTGGGGGCTGTGGGAGTCCGACGGCATGGGCGGCCGCCTCGGTCCCGCCGACCTCGAACGGATGCGCCGCGCCGGAATCACGCCGCTGTCCGTCCAGGACGGACTGGGGCTGTTCGACGACGCACTCGCCGTGGCGGAGCCACTGATCGTGCCGGCCGACCTGGACCTCGCGGCGACGCGTACCGGAACCGTGGCAGCGCCGGAGCCCGAGGCCGGGCCGGACGTCATGGGCGCGCTGCCGCCGTCGGGCCTCTCACCGGACGAACGGGACGCGCTGCTGCTCGACCTGGTCGTCGGGCAGGTCGCCGAGGTCAGCGGTCACGCCGCGGACTGGATCGAGCCGAACGCCACCCTGTTCGAGCTCGGCCTGGACTCGCTCATGATCGTGGAGTTGCGCAACCGCCTCGCGGCCACCAGCGGGCTGGCCCTGCCCGCCAGCATCGCGTTCGACCACCCGACACCCGCGGCACTCGTCGACCACCTGCGGGACCGGCTGGCCGGAGACCGCGAACCGGCGGACGCCTGATGCCGCCAGGACGCCCGATGTCACGAGACCGTCTGACGTCCCGAGGCCGTCCGACGTCACAAGGTCGTACGGCGTCACAAGGTCGTACGGCGTCACAGGCTCGTACGGCGTCCCGAGGTCGTCCGACGTCACAGGGTCGGCGCGTCCGCCCACATGCCGGGTCCGGGCGCGGGCTCGGGATAGCGGAACCAGCCGCGTTCCGCCGCCCGTGCCCCGGCCTGGAACCGGCTGCGGGCGCCCAGCCGGTTCATCAGGTCCGCGGTGATCCGGCGGCAGGTCCTGGTGGAGATCCCGAGTTTGCGGGCCACCGCCTCGTCGGTGTGCCCCTCGCACAGGAACCTCAGCAGCTCACGCTCCTGGTCGGTGAGACCGTCGCCGTCGCGGGTGCGGGACTCGCCGAAGTCCCGGCCGCGTTCCCACATCAGGTCGAACAGCGTGCGCATCGCCATGACCATGCCCTCGCCGCGGACCAGCACCGCGCCCAGCGCGACGTGCTCGGGGTCCACCGGGACCATCGCCACCTCGCGGTCCACGACGATCATCCGGATCGGCAGCACCGGAAGGGTGCGCACCCGGCCGCCCAGCCACGTGAGCCGGCGGGCATGGCCCGACGTGACCGGGTCGCGGTCGATGGTGTCGAGGAAGAGGGCGCGTACGGCCACCCCGCGCTCCAGCATCTGCTCGTCCAGCGCCCGGCTCGCCGCCGTGCTCTCGGCGGACCGCGTGCCCACCGGCATCAGGGACAGGAACTCGTAGCGGGCATCGCGGGCCAGTTGCACCAGCCGCTCCCGGATCGCGTCGATGTCCGCGAGGCGTTCCAGGACGTCGCCGGAGGCGTGACGCGTGATCGCGTACTCGGCCTCCAGCACGGCGATCGCCGCCCTGCTCTCCGCGATCTGGTTCTGCCGGCGGACCAGCTCGGCCTCCTGGTGCTTGACGAGGGCTTCCAGGGCGATTCCCGGGCTCACCGGGCACAATACGCCCGGGTCCTCCCGGGACGGCCGGAGCAGCGAGAGCCGGCGCAGACGGTCCAGCGCGACCCGGACCTCGTCCTCCGCCAGACCCAGCCGAAGCATCAGATCGGCGACCGTGCTGTCGGGATCCGCCAGAATCGTCAAATAAACCGACTCGCTGGCCATATCCAAACCGAAACCCTGCAGCACACTGTTGCGGCAAGTCTGCGAATTCACATGCCACCTACCTCGTACACCGCATATCGCCGAACCGCGTCACTTGGCAGATATGCGGCCCGGCGCTCCCCGGCGGCCTGCCAGGCATCGTCATATTAAAGCCGGTCCGCCAACCCGTCCCGGCGACCGGTCTCCGACAGGAAGTCGTCGCACGCTCACACAGAGTGCGCAAACGTGTGAAGCGGCGCCATTTTCGGAAAATGGTGACGGCGAGCCGGCCCGCATTTCTTCCGCCCGTAATTCGGCATCACGGGGATTCCCGCCGCGTCCACCCGGCCCGGCGTGCCATTGGCCGCCTCGATCGACACCCTGGTCCGTGGCTCCCGACGCAGAAAGCACCGATGGTTTCGGCGCCCTGTCCGGGATGGACGGAACCTGACAACATCCTGCCAGGACACGTGCTGCCAGCCGGGAGACGCTGACAGAGAACGACGAGCTTGCGAAAATCGTGGGAGCGCTCCCACGATTCTCATTCACATTACCGCCGATTGTTCCGCAGCCATGCCCGAATATCGATCGACGCGCATTCCGATCAGGGTCCGACAAAAGTGCGAGGCCATGGGGTGAAGGACATGAGTGTGCCGCCGCGGCGGTATCCGGCCTTTGACGGCACACCGGTCGCCGCGGCCACGGATCCGCACCGGCCGGTCAGCCCGCTTATCGGACGGGAGTCGCAACGCCGCGAGATCGAGGCCGCGGTCCAGGGCTTGTCGCAGGGCCGCCCGGCTTTCCTCGAAATCAGCGGAGACCCCGGAACGGGCAAGACCGCGTTACTCGCCGAGGTGACGCGTGTCGCAGGAGTCGCGGGCATCGACGCGTTCAACGGCCGGCCGCAGCCGGTGGACGGCGACCTGCCGTTCGGGGCGATCGTCGACGCGCTGGACGGACGGCTCCCCGTCACCGGCGGCGAACGGCTCGACCGGCTGCCGGCGGCGCAGCGGGACGTGCTGGCGGCCGTCTTCCCCTCGCTGGCGGCGGACGCCTCCGCGCCGTCGCCGCCGGACATCGCAGCGCCCTACCGCGCGGCGCACGCCGTCCGCGTGCTGCTGGAGGACCTCGCCTCGTCCCTGCCGGTCGTCCTCGTCCTGGACGATCTGCAACACGCCGACGCGGGCACCGTCGACGTGGTGTGCCGGCTGATGTGCACACCGCCCCGCGCCCCCGTCCTCCTCGCCTTCGCGCATCGGCACCGGCAGGTGTCCCCGCGGCTGCGCGCCACCGTCGACACGGCACGGGAGGTCACCCGGCTCCACCTGGAGACTCTGGCCGAAAGCCATGCCGGGGCCCTGATGGGTGAGGACACGCCCGCGCACGCGCGCGGGGAGCTGTACCGCGCGAGCGAGGGCAACCCCGGCTACCTCCGGGCTCTGGCCGACGTGCTGGAGCAGGGCCCGCCCGGAATCGACGAGGCCGACATCGCCCCCGTTCCGCCGTGGTTCGCCTCGGCGATGGCCGCCGAGGTCGCCCGCCTCTCGGCCGTGGGGAGGCTGGTCGTCGCCGCGTGCGCGGTGCTCGGCGACCCGCTCACCGTGCCTTCGGTGGCGGCGGTCGCCGAGGTCGGCGAGCAGGACGCCTATTCGGCGATCGACGAGATCGCCTCCCACGACCTCATCCGCCTCGTGGCGGGGACCGGGCGGTTCGGGTTCCGGCACCCCCTGGTCCGCCGTGCGGTCTACCACAACGTGAGCCCCGGCTGGCGGCTCGGCGCCCACGCGCGGGCCGCACAGTCGCCGTCCGGCGGCCGGGCGTCCGCCGTCGGGACGGCGCCGCATCTCACGCGGGTCGCCACGCCGGGCGACCGCGCCGCGGTCGCGCTGCTCGCCGCGGCCGCCGACGAGGTCGAGACCGCGCGTCCGCGGCAGGCGGCTCAGTGGCGGCGGGCGGCGCTCGAACTGCTGCCGTACGACGGGACCGGACCGGACGGCGATGACGAGCACACCGACGTCCGCACCGGCCTGCTGCTGGCACTCGGCAGAGCCTGTGAGGCGGCCGGCCAGTTGCGGCAGGGCTGCGACGCCCTGGCCGAGGCCCTGCGGCTGATCCCGCCGGGCACGGGCGGCCGGCGCGCCGCGGTGGCCGCCGGCCAGGCCCGCCTGCTGCACGACCTGGGCCGGTCCGGCGAGGCGCGCGCCTTGCTGCGTGCCGAACTGGCGCACGCCCCGGCCGAGGCCGATCGCGCGGTGCTGTCGTTCGAACGGGCCCGGCTCGAAGTGTCGAGCGGGTCCCCCGGCGCGGCGTGCGCCGACGCCGCGCAGGCCGTCCACATCGCCGATCGGCTCGGCCTGCGCCTTCTCGGCTGCGCGGCACGCGGGATGCTCGCCGTTTCGGCGGTCCTCTCCGGCTCGCCGGACGCGGAAGCATCCGCCGATTACTCGCGGGCCGCCGCGGGCCTCGACGTCCTCCCCGACGAGGAGCTCGCGGCCCTCCCGGACGCGCCGCTCTGGATCGGCTGGGCCGCGCTCGTCCTCGAACGCCCGCACGAGGCGGTGCGGCATCTCGATCGTGCCGTGGCCGCCGGCAGGTCGGCCGGCAGGCACGCGGTCGTATGCCACGCGCTGGTGGCACGCGTCGCGGCGCTGTGCGCCGCCGACCGGCTCGCGGCGGCGGAGGAGAGCGCCGACGAGGCCGGGCGGGCGGCCTGGCTGTCCGGCAGCGCCGCGCTTCACTCCTCCGTGCTGGCGGCGCGCTGTCTCGTCGCGGCCCGCACGGGCGACCTCGACGCCCTGCGAGGCCACCTGGCCGCGTACGGCACGCCCGTGGACCAGGGCTGGCCCGGGGCACTCGCCGCCGAGATGGTCGCGGAGGCCAGGCAGGCCGCGGGCGACCCCGAGGTCGCGGCGGCCGCGAAGGCGTCCCCCGGAGTCCCGGAGCAGGCCGTGCCCTCCGGCGCGGCCGCGCGGCAGACGCTCTCCGCCGACCCGGCCGCCGGCATCACCACCGGCATCACCACCGGCATCACCGTCGGCGTCACGACCGGCATCACCGTCGGCGTCACCGCCGGCACGACCGCGGACCCGACCGTGCCGGTGATCGAATCAGCCGCCGCCGAACCGCCGGGTGCATCCGGCCCGCCCGTCGCCGACCGGCCGAGCGCCGCCTCCCTCACCGCACGCGAACGGCAGATCGCCCGGCTGGTCAGCGAGGGGCTGAAGAACCGGGAGATCGCCGACCGGCTCTACGTGACCCAGAAGACCGTGGAGATGCACCTGTCGCGGATCTTCGCCAAACTCGGCGTCTCCAACCGCGTGGGCGTCGCCCGCACCCTCTACGCGGCGCCCACGACATCGCACTGACCGCGCCGCCGGGGCCTGTCCCGGTCACGCGGGCGGAACGATGGTCGACCCGCGCACCACGAGCCGGCAGGGGTGCGGGTGCCGGCCGGGAGAGGCGGTGCCGTTGATGGCGGCCAGCAGCCTCTCGGCCGCCGCCCGGCCGAGCCCTTCGAGGTCCATGTCGACGCTGGTCAGCGGTGGCTGAGCGCCCTCGGTCATCACGTCCCAGTTGTCGAAGCCGACGAGGGCGACGTCCTGCGGGACCCGCCGCCCGGCGGCCCGCAGCGCGTCGCTCACGCCGCGGGCGATCTGGTCGCTGCCGCAGAAGACCGCGTCGAACTCCGTCCGGCCCGCCAGCAGGATGCCGACGGCCTGCCGGCCCCACGCCTCGCTCCAGCCGCCGAACAGCGGCGGCGCGACCAGGTCGAGCCCTTCGCCCGCCAGCCGGTCGAGCGCGGCCGCCGCGCGCACCCGCGCGGAGTTGTGGTGCTCCGGACCGGTGACGTGGGCGATCCGGGTGCGCCCGACCGCCAGCAGGTGCTCGACCGCCTTGCGCGCCCCGCTCTCCTCGTCGGGAACCACCGAACAGTCCTGGGGGTCGGAGGAGCTGATGAAGGCGTACACCACGGGGACGGGCAGGTCCCGGCCGATGGACATGCGCGCCTCGGTGCGGCGGCCGGTCACGATGATCCCGTCGACCCGGCGGCTCAGGAGGGTCTTGACGTAGTACTGCTCACGGATGGGGTCGTCCCGGCCGTCGCAGAGGAAGATCGACATTTCGCCGGCGCCGAGCGCGTCCTCGGCTCCCATGAGGACCGGGATGCTGAACCGGCCGATGGTGTCCGTGGTGATCATGCCAACCGTGTAGGTGCGGCCCGAGTGCAGGCTCCGCGCGCCGGCGTTGGCCTGGAAGCTGAGCTGCCGGGCGGCCTCGCGCACCCGCGTCCGGGTCTCCTCGCGCAGCGATCCGCGCCCGTTGAGCGCTTTGGAGGCCGTGCCCACCGACACCCCGGCCAGTGCCGCGACGTCGGCGATGGTGGCGTGACGCTCCGGTCTCCCCACGTTTCCTCCAGTTTCCGCTGGACGTTGCCGCGATTCACTGTATAGCGCGATGGAGTGCGGATAACGCGCCGGAAACACGGTGTCGATGACCACCAGAAGGACATCGGCAGCTTGCCGGAAATTGTTTTCCCTGCTTTCCGCTTCTCCGGTTTTCCCCTTCCTCGTTTCGTGGCCCGCCGGTTCCCTGACGGCGGCGACGGCCCGCGCCGGCGTACTGCCGGCGCGGGCGGTCAGGTGTGCCGGTGTGGTTCAGGTGAGCTGGATGTAGTCCAGTTCGGCGTTGCCGGTGCCACCGGAGAACCCGGGAGAGCCCTTGGCCAGGCGGATCACGTTGTATCCGGCCTTGAGGGCGACCGTGGTGCCGGTGGTCGCGCCGAACTGGCCCCAGCCGGAGGTGGCCGGGTAGCTGACGGCGCCCCACGATCCGCCGTTCACGGCCAGGCCCTGGGTGGCGGTGGCGCCGCCGCCGTTGGCGTAGCCGATGGTCATCGTGTAGGTGCGGGCGGCCGGCACGTTCACCACGAAGTCGACGTAGCTGTCGGTGGTGTGCGTGCTCGTGGCGTTGTCGATGCGGCCCACGTAGCCGCCCTCGGACGCGCTGGAGGCGGTCAGCCGCTGCGCGCGGAAGACCGAGGCGTCCTCCGCCTCGTACCGCTGCTGGTACGACGGCACCCCGCCGGCCGGCTGGACGACCACGTGGTACCCGTCGGAGGCGGCCATGTTCGGCACGATCACCAGCAGCTGGTCGCCGGTCACCCGATAGACGGCGCTGGAGACGGAGGTGGCCGCCGGGGCCGCGGTGAAGCGGCTCTGCGTGTGCGTGGACTCCACCGTCACCTGGACGGAGGGGCCGAGCGCGCCGATGCCGGTCAACCGGACCGTGTTGGTGCCGGCCTCGTTGCCCAGGACCACGTTCACGATCTTGCGGGTGCCGTCGTAGGAGGCGAAGCCGTCCAGCCCGGTCTGGTTCGGCGGGGTGGTGGTGACCATCCGGCCGGCCATGTCCCCGTACCACTTGTAGAGCCACCAGGTCCCGGTGGGCTGGGTGTTGTTGGTCACCAGCCCGTTCATGGTGCCGTACTCGTACCAGAACGCCCGGTGCGCCGACTCGACCCCGGCCCGCTCGAACTTGGCCACGTAGCTGGCGATCCGGCCGGGGACGTCCACCTCGCTCGTCGCGGCGTACTCGTTGATCGAGATCCGCCGGGGGCTGATGCCCAGCGACGACTCCAGCGCGCGGTAGTCGGCGATGTTGGCGGCGATGTTGTTGGGGCTGCCCAGCTCATGCCAGCAGATGATGTCCGGCAGCGTGCCGGCCGCCTTGGCGCTGCTGAGGAAGGACGACAACCACGAGCGGTTGTAGTAGGAGATGCTCGGCCCCACGATCGGCGTCGCGGTGTCCAGCGCCCGCACCGCCCGGTAGGTGCGGGACCAGCCGTCGTTGAAGGCCCCGGCGGCGGAGGTGTTCCACGTCCAGTCCGGCTCGTTCCACAGCTCCCAGCCCAGGATGTTGGTCACCGAGGTCGCGTTCATACGCGCGCGGACCATCGTGTCCACCTTGGCCAGCCAGTCGTTCCAGCTCACCCACTTGTACGGGAAGTTGGGGTAGATGTCCGGCATCCGGATGTACTCCCCCGCGCCGACCCGGGTGGCCTGCGGCGCCACCAGCAGCGAGTCTCCGCCGGGCGGCTGACCGTTGGGCCGCTGGCCCACACCCGGGGCCGGCTGCGTCAGCGAGTTGACCTTCAGCGGCAACAGGGTCGAGTCCGCCGGCTTGCCGTTCTCCGCCAGTCCGTACAGACCGCCGGTCGCGACATGGGTCACCGGCCGGAACGGGGAGCCGACGGCCACGGTGAGCACCTTCCCCACGGGGTTCGACGGGGGCGTGCTACCGGAGGGGCTCGGTGACGGACTGGGTGACGGGCTCGGTGAGGGGCTCGGTGACGGGCTCGGTGAGGGGCTCGGTGACGGGCTCGGTGAGGGGCTCTGCGACGGGCTCTGCGACGGGGACGCGCTCGGACTCGTGTCGGGCGACTGGGTGGGGCTCGCCGACGGGCTGCTCACGGCGCCGGTGCAGGGGGTGCCGTTGAGGGCGAAGTTCGCGGGGACGGGGTTGGAGCCGTTCCAGGACGCGTTGAAGCCGAAGCCGGCCGAGCCGCCGGTGGGGATGGAGGCGTTGTAACCGGCGTCGGTGACGGTCACCTGCGCGCCCGACTGGGTGTAGCTGCCGTTCCACAGCTGGGAGATGGTCTGTCCGGCGCCGAACGACCAGGTCAGCTTCCAGCCGCTGATCGGGTCACCGATGTTGTCGACGCTGACGCTCGCGCCGAAACCACCCGGCCACTCGCTGCTGATCGTGTAGGTGACCTTGCAGCCGGCCGCCGCCTGGGCGGCCGGCGCGAGGGTGAGGGCGGTGGCCCCGGCACAGACGACGGCGGCCAGCGCCGTCCCCGATCGAAGGGAGAAGAGTCGCATGTGTGTCCTCTGAAGCGGTGGTGGGTTGGAGAGGAGGGCCTGAGCGGGAGCCGCTGAGGCGGGGCGCGAAGTTGCCGAGATACCGGTTTCCGACTGGTTGCCGATGGCGGGGCGACTGACCGGGGAACGAGAACCTTCACGCATTCCACGTGCCACATTCGCCGCATCGCCGCTCGTGGTGAGCCCGACAAACGGTTTCCTTCGTAGTGACTTCGGGTTCGCAGCCGGACCGTACGCACGTCGCGGTTCGGGCGTCAACGGACGGGCCGGCGGCACACGGCGGGTCGCCCGGCACGGCACCGTCCCGATGCCGCCCACGGGGTGTGCGGCGTCCCCGCGCGATCACCGGTTCGGCTGAAAGTTACACGGGACCGCCGATGGCCGACCTGTCGCGCGGATGACTTTGGTCCTCGTGATCGGTGACCTCCGCTCGGCGAGGACGACGGCCCCAGGGACGACAGTGAGAGCGGACACCGACGAGAGGGGCCGGCGATGACGGTCACACAGCCCAGGGAGCATGGGACCAGCGAGCGTGGGGCCAGGCGGCATGGAGCCGGGCAGGAGGCGGCCGCGCACGGCGCGTGGCGCGGTTTCCGCGGCACGGCCTGGCGTGAGCGGGTCGACGTGCGCGACTTCATCCAGGCCAACTACACGCCGTACGAAGGCGACGAGTCGTTCCTGGCAGGCCCCACCGAGCGGACCCGCGCGGTGTGGGCGGAGGTGTCGGGCCTGTTCCCCGAGGAGCGGCGGCGCGGAGTCTACGACGTGGACACCGCCACGCCTTCCTCCATCACCTCGCATCGGCCCGGCTACATCGACTACGGCCGTGAGCTGATCGTCGGCCTGCAGACCGACGCCCCGCTGAAGCGGGCCATCATGCCGGCGGGCGGGCTGCGGATGGTGGAGAACGGCCTCGCCGCGTACGGGTACACGCTCGCCCCCCAGGTGAAGGAGATCTTCACCAGGTATCGCAAGACCCACAACGACGGCGTCTTCGACGCCTACACCCCCGAGATCCGGGCGGCCCGCCGCGCCGGGGTCATCACCGGCCTGCCCGACGCGTACGGCCGCGGGCGCATCATCGGCGACTACCGGCGCGTCGCCCTCTACGGCGTGGACCGGCTGGTCGAGGCCAAACGGGCCGAGCTGCACTCGCTCGACGGAGAGTTCTCCACCGACGCGGTCGTCCGCGACCGGGAGGAACTGGCCGAGCAGATCCGCGCGCTGGGCGAGCTGAAGACCATGGCCGCCTCCTACGGCCACGACATCTCCCACCCCGCCGCGACGGCCCACGAGGCGATCCAGTGGCTGTACTTCGCCTACCTCGCCGCCGTCAAGGAGCAGAACGGCGCGGCGATGTCCCTCGGCCGCACCTCCACCTTCGTGGACGTCTACCTGGAGCGGGACCTCGCCGAGGGATGGCTCACCGAGCAGGAGGCCCAGGAGCTCGTCGACGACTTCGTGATCAAGCTGCGCATCGTCCGCTTCCTGCGCACCCCTGAGTACGACCAGCTCTTCTCCGGCGACCCGACCTGGGTCACCGAGTCGATCGGCGGCATCGGCGCCGACGGCAGGCCTCTGGTCACCCGCACCAGCTACCGCTACCTGCAGACGCTGCGCAACCTCGGCCCGGCGCCGGAGCCGAACCTGACCGTCTTCTGGTCGCCACGCCTGCCGGAGCCGTTCAAGCGCTTCTGCGCCCGCCTGTCCATCGAGACGAGCTCGATCCAGTACGAGAGCGACGAGCTGATGCGGCCCAGGTACGGCGACGACACCGCCATCGCCTGCTGCGTCTCGGCCGCCCCCGTGGGCAGGCAGATGCAGTTCTTCGGCGCCCGCGTCAACCTCGCCAAGACCCTGCTGTACGCGATCAACGGCGGCCGGGACGAGATCAGCGGCGAGCAGGTCGGCCCCGCCTACCCCGCGCTGACCGGCGACGTGCTCGACTACGAGGAGGTCGCGGCGGCGTTCGACCGGATGATGGACTGGCTGGCGAAGACGTACGTGAACGCGCTGAACGTCATCCACTACATGCACGACAAGTACGCCTACGAGCGCGTCGAGATGGCGCTGCACGACTATCCCGTCAAGCGCACGCTCGCCTGCGGCATCGCGGGCCTGTCGGTGGCCGCCGACAGCCTGTCGGCAATCAGGCACGCGAAGGTCCGCGTACTCCGCGACGTGACCGGGCTGGCCGTGGACTACGTGGTGGAGGGCGACTACCCGGCGTACGGCAACAACGACGACCGCGCCGACGCCATCGCGGCGGACCTGGTGCGGGCGTTCATGGACAAGATCCGCCGCCACCCGGCCTACCGGGACGCCGAGCACACCCAGTCGGTGCTCACCATCACCTCCAACGTGGTCTACGGCAAGCACACCGGCAACACCCCCGACGGGCGCAGGGCCGGCACGCCGTTCGCCCCCGGCGCCAACCCGATGAACGGCCGCGACCGGCACGGCCTTGTCGCCTCGGCGCTGTCGGTGGCCAAGCTCCCCTACGACCAGGCGCAGGACGGCATCTCGCTGACCAGCACCGTCACCCCCGAAGGGCTGGGCCGCACGGTGGAGGACCGGGTCGCCGACCTGGTGGGCGTGCTCGACGGCTACTTCGACGCGGGCGGCTTCCACATGAACGTCAACGTGCTCGACCGGGCCACGCTGGTCGACGCGATGGACCACCCCGAGAAGTACCCCCAGCTCACGATCCGGGTCTCCGGCTACGCCGTGAACTTCGTCCGGCTCACCCGCGAGCAGCAGCAGGACGTGATCGACCGCACCTTCCACGGACGGCTGTGATGCCGGAGAAGCCGCTGGACGAGCCCGTCGCCCGGCTCCGCCACGAGTCCACTGCCCGGCTCCGCCAGGACGCCGCCGCCGAGCTGTGCCAGGCGGAGCCGGCGGCGGGCTCCGGCGTCATCGAGTCGTGGGATCTGTCGGTCGGGGTGGACGGTCCCGGCACCCGCTTCGTGGTGTTCACCTGCGGGTGCCCGCTGCGCTGCCTGTACTGCCACAACCCCGAGACCTGGCGCATGCGCGACGGCCGCCGGGTCACGGTGGACGAGGTCATGACCGAGGTGGACCGCTACCGCCGGTTCATCTCCGTCGCCGGCGGCGGGGTGACGCTCAGCGGCGGCGAACCGCTGCTGCAGCCTCGCTTCACCGGAGAACTGCTGCGCCGCTGCCACGAGAGCGGCCTGCACACCGCGCTGGACACCTCGGGCTTCCTCGGCGACCGCGCGAGCGACACGCTGCTCGCCGACACCGACCTCGTGCTGCTCGACATCAAGTCGTACGACCCGCGGGGCTACCGGCGGCTGACCGGGGCGAGCCTGGAGCCGACCCTGCGCTTCGCCCGCCGGCTGGCCGACCTGGGCCGCCCGGTCTGGGTGCGGTTCGTCCTGGTTCCCGGCCTCACCGACGGAGAGGACAACGTGGACGGCCTCGCCCGGTTCGTCGCGGCGCTCGGCAACGTCGAACGGGTCGACGTGCTGCCCTTCCACCGCATGGCCGCCGGCAAGTACGCCCGGCTCGGGCTCACGTTCCCCCTGGCCGACGTCGAACCCCCGGACCACGCCCTGCTCGATCGCGTACACGCCCAGTTCGCCGCCCACGGCGTCACCAGCGTCTGAACGGCCGGGGCGCACGACGTGTGACCGACCGCGGCCGGGACCGGAAGCGACGTCCGGCGCAGGTCCGGAGGACCTTCGGCCCTCCCCGCACCCGACGTCCGGACGGCACGGTCAGGTCATGACGATCCTGAGCACCGACCCCCGTCCGCTCCCCCGCCGCGATGACCGCGAAGAGAACCGAGAACAGGCCACCGGCCCGGTCGCACGGGGCATCGTCAGGAAGGCGCTGCAGGAGGAGTTCACCGGAACGGTGGACGACGTGCGCCTCGCGGACATCGACGGCATGGTGCACATCTACGTGTGCATCCGCCCCGCCGCGTCCGCCTGTCCGGAACTCATCCGCGCCACCGCCCGCGAGGCGTACCGCCGCGTCGTTCAGGGAGGGCCGGTGGTGGCCCATGTCGCGGCACCCGACGCCGGCCAGGGACGCCGCTGACCGTCCGCGGCACCGCACTCCGGACCGGTCAGACCTCCGTCCCATGCGTGGTCGCCACGTGCTCGGCGATCTGTCGCGCCCAGGCGCGCACCCGATCCGGGTCGCGGTAGTCGCCTCCGGTCCTTTCGGCGATCTTCGAGGCGAGGAAGCCCTCGGTGTCGCGGGCGAGCCGCCCGCCGAACGTCCGGTGTCCCACCGCGCGGAGAGCCGCCGACGCCCGGGCCGTCTGGGGAACCGGCGGGATCTCCGCCTCGTCCGCGGACCGGTCGAGCGGCCCGCTGCTGAACAGCCAGACCGGCCGTCCCGACAGCGCCGCGGCGTGCCGGCGGGCGAAGCGACGGGCGTCCTTGTGCCAGCGTCCCGCGTACAACGCGCCGCCCAGCACCACCGCGTCGTACGGCGTGACGTCGCGGACCGCACCGGCGTCCGCCACCTCGGCCTCAAGCCCCTGATCGCGCAGGGTGTCGCAGATCCAACCCGCGATGTCCGCGGTCGAGCCTCGCCTGGAGCCATAGGCGACCAGCACCCGTGTCATGGCCGGGCCTCCTTTCTCTTGGGGCTGTCGATCGCAGGCTCCCGCCGGGACGGCCGGGCCGGTAGAGACCCAGGACCCGGCCCGACCAGTCGTAGGGCCCGGCGATCGCGGCAACGTGTCCGGACCGCTTGGGCCGAAAGTCCCACAAGCACGGGACTTCAAGACGACCGAAGCGTGCCGTACGGCTCCTGCGGCACGGCCCGCGATCGCGGTTTGCTTGGGGTGTTGAGAAGAGAGAAGTCGTGAAGACGTTGAAAGGGGCCCGTCATGGCCATCACCGAAGGTCGTAACCGGAGGAACCACAACCTCCACACCACCGCCCCCACCGTCGCGGTCACCGTCCCCGCTCCCCGCGCGCACGGCGAGGCGGTCCCCGCCGGCGCCGGCCCGGTCCGGTACGTGTGGGCCGCCGCCCGGATCGCGATCGGCTGGGTGTTCCTGTGGGCCTTCCTGGACAAGCTGTTCGGCTGGGGCTTCGCCACCCCCGCCGCCAAGGCGTGGATCAATGGCGGCAGCCCGACCACCGGCTTCCTGAAGGGCACCGCCGACAGGACCTTCGGCGGCCTGTTCGGCGCCCTCGCCGGCCAGGCCTGGGTCGACTGGCTGTTCATGACCGGCCTCGCCGGCATCGGCGCCGCCCTCGTCCTCGGCGTGGGCATGCGCGTCGCCGCCACCACCGGCGGGCTCCTCCTGCTGATGATGTGGGCCGCCGAACTCCCGCTGACCACCAACCCCTTCATGGACGAGCACATCGTCTACGCCATCGTCCTCGCGGGCCTCGCCCTGGGCGGAGCCGGCACCACCTTCGGACTCGGCAAGATCTGGGCCGCCACCCCCCTGGTCCGCCGCTTCCCGATCCTCAAGTAGGTCAAGCCTGACCTCATGGTCGACTCAAGTGCCCACCCCTGCTCCCGGGGGTGGGCACTGGCATGTCCGCGATGCGAAACTTCGCACCACGATGGAGAAGGAGCCCACTTCGCTGATCCCCAACATGCGCCTGGACGATCTTCTGGCCGAACTGCAGAGCCGTCTGGAGGCGGTGCTGGCCACCCGGGATCGGGTGCACGCGCTGCTGGAGGCGGTCGTGTCGATCGGCAGCGACCTGGACCTGGAGACGGTGCTGCGCCGCATCGTGGCCACCGCCACCACGCTGGTGGACGCTACGTACGGGGCGATGGGTGTGATCGGCGAGGACAACACGCTCGTCCAGTTCGTTCCGGTGGGGCTGAGTGAGGAGGAGATCGCCCGGATCGAGCACTGGCCGCACGGGCTGGGCCTGCTCGGCCTGTTGATCAAGGAGCCGCGGACGCTGCGCCTGGCGGACATCTCCCAGCACCCCGAGTCGTACGGCTTCCCACCCGGCCATCCGCCGATGGGCAGTTTCCTCGGGGTTCCGGTGCGCGTGCGCGACGAGGTGTTCGGCAACCTCTACCTCACTGAGAAGCGCGGCGGCGGGGACTTCGACGAGGACGACGAGGCGATCGTGGTCGCCCTGGCCACCGCCGCGGGCGTCGCGATCGAGAACGCCCGCCTGTACGAGGAGAGCCGCCGCCGGGAGACCTGGCTACAGGCGTCCTCGGACATCACCACCCGGCTGCTGTCGGGCGGCGAGCCGCAGGAGGTCCTCACACTGATCGCCCGGCGGGCCCGCGAGATGGCCGACGCCGACGCCGTGGCGATCCTGCTTCCCGACGGGGCCCGCGACGTGCTGCGCGTCGCGCTGCGCGATGTCGGGCCGATCGAGGACGGGCCGGGCGCCCGGCTCGCCGACGACGAGGTCGCGGTCCAGGGCTCGCTCGCCGGCCGGGCGTTCCTGGGCGGGGAACCTCTGGCGTTGGACGATCTCGACCATGACCAGGTGCGTCTCGTCTGGGCCGACAACCCGTCGGTGGGACCCACGGCGGCCGTGCCGCTGGGCGCGGCCGGGACCGCACGCGGGGTGCTCGCTCTGGTCAAACGCGCGGGACGGATGCCGTTCAGCCAGTCGGAGCTGCGCACGCTGCACGCGTTCGCCGGACAGGCGGCCGTCGCGCTGGAGCTGGCCGAGGCCCGCAGGGACGCCGAGCGGCTCGGCCTGCTGGAAGATCGCGACCGGATCGCCAAGGACCTGCACGACGTGGTCATCCAGCGGCTGTTCGCCGTCGCGATGACCCTGATGAGCACGGTGCGGCTGGTCGAACGCCCCGAGGCCTCCTCCCGCCTGCAGAGCGCCATCGACGAACTGGACACCACCATCCGGCAGATCCGCTCGACCATCTTCGCCCTGCAGACGCCGCGCGAGGACAGCTCTCCCAGCCTGCGGGCCCAGGTGGTGGACCTGGTCGAGAGCGCCCGCGGGCACCTGGGCTTCATGCCCGGCCTGAGTCTGGAGGGCCGGCTCGACAACGACGTGCCCGCCGAGATCACCGAACACCTGCTCGCCGTCCTGCGCGAAGCCGTGTCGAACCTCGTCCGTCACGCCAGGGCCACCCGCGCCGACGTCGTCGTCCACGCCGGGGACGGCCGGCTGATCCTCGTGGTGGAGGACAACGGCGTCGGCATCCCGGCCGAGGGCCGCCGCAGCGGCCTGCGCAACCTCGCCGACCGCGCCGAACGACTCGGCGGCGCCCTCACCCTCACCTCGCCCGAGGGCGGCGGCGCCCGCCTGGAGTGGACGGTCCCTCTGACGGACGTCAGGAGTGGATGACGCCGGCGGGCGGAAGCGCCGGTCCCCGCGGCCGGCCGCGAGGTGGGCGGCGGGCGCGGGGACCGGGGTGCGGCACCGCATCACGGGTGCCTACTCCGGGGACGGCCCGTAGTAGGCGGCGCGCATCAGCGCCTGCATGTCCTCCAGCATCGGCATCCGGGGGTTGGCCGGCGCGCACTGGTCCTCGTACGCGTTGAGCGCCTGCTGCGGGAGCGCGTCGAGGAACGCCTTCTCGTCGACGCCGATGTCCCGGAACGACCGCTCGATCCCGACCGCGTCGCGCAGGCGCTCGACCGCCGCGGCGAGCGACTCGACCCCCTCGGCCGGGGTGGCCGCGGGCAGGCCCAGCGTCTGGGCGATCTCCTGGAACCGCTCGGGGGCGCGGTAGTCCTCGTACTTGGGCCAGCCCGACAGCTTCGACGGGACGGTGCCGTTGTAGCGGATGACGTGCGGCAGCAGGACGGCGTTCGTGCGCCCGTGGGCCACGTGGAACGTGGCGCCGAGCGTGTGGGACATGGCGTGCACGATCCCGAGGAAGGCGTTGCCGAAGGCCATTCCGGCGATCGTGCCGGCGTTGTGCATCTTCTCCCTGGCCTCCGGGTCGGCCGCGCCGCGGGTCACCGCGCGCTCCAGGTAACGGAAGATGAGCCTGATGGCGTGCAGGGCGGGGCCGTCGGTGAAGTCGCTGGCGTAGACCGACACGTACGCCTCGACGGCGTGGGTGAGGGCGTCGAAGCCGCTGTCGGCGGTGACCACCCGGGGCAGGTCGGCGGCGAGGACCGGGTCCACGATCGCGACGCTCGGGGTGAGCGCGTAGTCGGCCAGCGGATACTTCTTGCCGGTCGCGGTGTCGGTGATCACGGCGAACGGCGTGACCTCCGCGCCCGTGCCCGAGGTGGTCGGCACGCACACGAGGCGGGCGAGCTCACCCAGGGCCGGGAATCGGAACGCACGCTTGCGGACGTCGAAGAACTTCTCCTTCATGTCCGCGAAGACGACCTCGGGATGCTCGTAGCGCAGCCACATGACCTTGGCCGCGTCCATCACCGAGCCGCCGCCGAGAGCGACGATGGTGTCGGGCCGGAACGCGCGCATGACGTCGGCGCCCTTGTCGACGGTCGCCACGCTCGGCTCGGGCTCGACGTCGTCGATGATCTGCAGGGCCACCCGCTCGCCGCGCCGCCGCAGCACGTCGACGATCCGGTCGACGTACCCCAGGCGGGTCATCACGGCGTCGGTCACGATCGTGACGCGGTGCACGTCCGGCATGTCCGCCAGGTAGCGGATCGCGTTCGGCTCGAAGTAGATCTTCGCCGGGACCTTGAACCACTGCATGTTGTTGTTGCGCCGCCCGATCCGCTTGATGTTGACCAGGTTGACCGCGGAGACGTTGTTCGACACCGAGTTGTGCCCGTAGCTGCCGCAGCCCAGGGTCAGCGACGGCAGGAACGCGTTGTACATGTCGCCGATGCCGCCCTGGGAGGCGGGGGCGTTCCAGATGACCCGCACCGCCTTGACCCTGGTGCCGTACTTCTCGGCGAGCGCGGCGTCCTCGGTATGGATGACGGCGCTGTGCCCGAGGCCGTCGAACTCGACCATGCGCTCGGCGAGTATCAGGCCCTCCTCACGGGTGCGGGCCCGCAGCAGGGCGAGCACCGGGCACAGCTTCTCCCTGGTCAGCGGCTCGTTCGGGCCGACCTCATCCACCGGGACGAGGATCAGAGAGGTGTCCGGCGGCACGGCGAAACCGGCCTGCTCGGCGATCCAGTGCGGAGACCGCCCCACCACGTCGGGGTTGAGCCTCGCCTCCGCGCAGGAGGCGCCGCGTGCCGTCACCCCGAACACGAACTCCTCCAGCTTCGCCTTCTCCTCCGGCGTCGCGACGTACGCGTGGAGCCGGGCGAACTCCGCCAGAGCGGCGTCGTGGATCTCCTCGTCGAGGATGACGGCCTGCTCGGAGGCGCAGATCATGCCGTTGTCGAACGTCTTGGACAGCACGATGTCGTGGACGGCCCTGCGCAGCTTGGCCGTCCGCTCGATGTAGGCGGGGACGTTGCCCGCCCCGACGCCCAGGGCCGGCTTGCCCGCCGAGTACGCGGCCCTGACCATGGCGTTCCCGCCGGTGGCGAGGATGACCGACACGCCCTCGTGCCGCATCAGCGCGCCGGTCGCCTCCAGCGACGGCTCTTCGATCCACTGGACGCAGTGCTCGGGCGCGCCGGCCGCGACGGCGGCGTCGCGGACGATCCTCGCCGCCTCGGCGCTGCAGCGCTGGGCCGCCGGGTGGAACGCGAACACGATGGGATTGCGGGTCTTCAGCGCCAGCAGCGCCTTGAAGATCGTGGTCGAGGTCGGGTTGGTGACCGGCGTGACGCCGCAGACCACCCCGACCGGATCGGCGATCTCGACGATGCCGTCGATCTCGTCGCGGGAGACGACGCCGACCGTCTTGAGGCCGGCCATGCTGTGGGTCACGTGCTCGCAGGCGAAGATGTTCTTGACCGCCTTGTCCTCGAACAGGCCGCGGCCGGTCTCCTCGACCGCCAGGCGGGCCAGCGCCGCGTGCCGGTCCAGCGCCGCGACGGACGCCTTCTTGACGATGTGGTCCACCTGCTCCTGGGTGAAGGACTCGTACTCCGTCAGCGCCTTCAGCGCGCCGGTCACCAGCGTGTCGATCGTGGCGTGCACGTCGGCGGGCAGGACGGCTCCGGTCGGGGAGTCGGTCATCTGGATCACCTCATGGGGCTCGGTCGGGCGGCTGTCACTTTCATCCTTGTGCGGCCGCCTCTCCCGGGCCGCCGCACAAGGACCCCGCCTCCCAGGACCAAGGTCATCGGTTCCGGGGCCGCCGCGCGGACTTCCGGGCGCGGGCCCTTCCTCGCAAGAGTGATCGGTCCCTCCGTCCGGCGACGGAAGTCCTCATCCGCCGGCCCTTCAGGCCCTGCAACCGAACCGGCGCGGCGAAAAGACTGTCGGCGTGACCAAGCGGTTGTGGTGGTCATGTGCGGAGAGGTCCCCCACCGAGGCGCCCGAGCGCGTCGCGGACTCCACGAGAAGGTGTGCCATGATGCCTCCCTTCGCCACAGACCTCGCCGTCCGGCGGCTGCTCACCGCCGCCGGGCAGGCGCCCTCGGTGCTCAACACCCAGCCCTGGCGGCTCAGAGCGGTCCGGGGCGAGTTCGCCGAGCTGCTGGCCGACCCCGACCGGCGGCTCCGGGTCAGCGACCCCCGCGGGCGCTCGCTGCACGTGAGCTGCGGCGCCGCCCTGTTCAACCTCCGGCTCGCCCTGCGGACGGCCGGTCACCGGCCGCTGATCTGGCTGCTGCCGAACACCGCGGTGGAACCCCGGCTCCTGGCCGCCGTCCGGGTGTCGCCTCATGAGCCCGCCTCCGCGCGGACTCGGGAGCTGTACGACCGCATCGGCCTGCGCCGGACCAACCGGGAGCCGTTCGGCGAGCGCCCGCTGCCCCGGTACGTGCTCGCCGACCTGCGCCGCGCGGCCGCCTTGGAGGGGGCCGGCCTGGTCCTGCCCGATCCGCGTGCCTCGGCTGATCTGCTGGAGTGCGTCGCCGTCGCCGACGACGAGCTGTCCAAGGACAGCGGCTACCGGGCCGAGCTGCGGGCATGGACGACGGGCGGAGGCCGCTACGACGGCCTGCCGTCCTACGTACAGGGGCCTCGCTGCGCCGACGACCCGGCGCCGGTCCGCGACTTCGGACAGCACGAGGAGCGTGAGCCGGTCCACTTCGAGTCCGGTCCCCGGCTGGCGGTGCTCACCACGGCGGGCGACCGCCCCGTCGACTGGCTGCGCGCCGGCCAGGCGTTGCAACGCCTTTTGCTGACCGCGACCCTCCACGGGGTCTCGGCCTCGTTCCTCAACCAGCCGCTCGACCTGCGCGACATGCGTCATCGCAGCGATCCCCGCCACCGGCGCGGGCACATCCAGATGATCATCCGGCTGGGATACGGCCCCACGGTGCCCCGCGCACCCCGCCGCCCCGTGGCCGAACTGGCGTGACCGCGCCTATCCGGTCAGGCGTTCCAGCCACTTGGCGACGCCGTCGTCGTCGTTGGACGCGGTCACCTCGTCGGCCGAGGCGAGCACCGCCGGATGCGCGTTCGCGACGGCTACCGCCGTGCCCGCCCAGGTCAGCATGGGAAGGTCGTTCGGCATGTCGCCGAAGGCGATCACGTCGCCGAAGGCGAATCCGAGGCTCCCCGCCATCAGCTCCAGGGCGGCCGCCTTGGTGACACCGGCGCGCATCACCTCGCAGAACACGTCCGCCGAGATCGTGACCTCGCAGCCGCCGAGCAGTCCGCGCACGCTTTCGTAGTAGTGGCGGGCGGTCCCGTCCAGCTGCACCATGAGTTTGCCGACGGCGTGCCGGTCGAGTGCCTCCTCCAGGCGCGGCACCCGCCGCGCGGTCCACGACAGGGCCGGAGGCACGTAGAAGGACTCCTCCAGGACCAGCTCCAGCCGGCACTCCGCCCCCAGGCGGACTCCGGGAAACCGATCGCGCAGAACCGCCAGCGCCTCCACGACATGGGCCTCGGTCAGAGGGCGGAAGGCGACCACCTCGTCCCGGACGAAGTCGAAGGTGATGGAGCCGTTCCCGCAGATCGCGATCGGCGTGCCGCCGAGGGCCATGGCCACGTGCCGGGTGTCCCGCACCGGCCGCGCCGTCGCGATGACGAACACGTGCCCCGCGCCGTGCAGGCGGCGCACCGCCAGGCGGGTGCGCTCCGAGACCAGGCCGTGAGAGTCCAGCAGCGTCCCGTCGAGGTCGCACACGATCATCCGGCGCTCCACGCCCTGAAACCTCCTTCACGGTCCGCATGACGCGCACGGGACGCCTCGGCTTTCGTAAGCGTCCCCGCGCCCGGGGACGGCGGCAAGTGAACCATGGAGGTGGCCGAAGGTGTACTTCGCAGAATCGACCGGGCTCGCATAATGAAAGGGTTCGTCCGGCGGACGACGTCGCCCTCGGATCCGGCGCGGACGTGCGCCGTCCTTCCCGTCGGTTCACGACGCGCCGTGGCGGACAGCCGCTTGCCTCCCCCCGGCGGTCGCGGCCGGCCCTGCCGAGACTCCCCCGAGGTGCCCGAATGCCTGCGCAGTGCCTGGAACTGCTTCCCGCCGTCGACATCCGAGACGGCCAGGCCGTACGCCTGGTACGCGGCGTCTCCGGGTCGGAGACCTGGTACGGCGATCCGCTGGACGCGGCGCTCGCCTGGCAGGATGCGGGTGCCGAGTGGGTGCACATCGTCGACCTCGACGCGGCGTTCGGCACCGGGACCAACAGGGAGCGGATCGCGGAGGTGATCGCGGCCCTCGACGTCAAGGTCGAACTGTGCGGCGGCATTCGCGGCGACGAGGCTCTGGCCACGGCGCTCGCCACCGGCTGCGCCCGTGTGGTCCTGGGTACGGGCGCTCTGGAGGGTCCCGAGTGGGTCGCCGACGTCGTCGCCCGGCACGGCGATCGCGTCGCCGTCGAGCTGGACGTCCACGGCACCACCCTGCGGAGCCACGGCTGGACCCGCGACGCCGGCGAGCTCTACGAGACCCTGGCCCGGCTGGACTCGGCGGGATGCGCGCGGTACATCGTCACCGACATCGCCAGGGACGGCACCCTGCGGGGCCCCAACCTGGACCTGCTGAAGAACGTCTGCGCCGCCACCGGCAGACCGGTCGTGGCCTCCGGCGGGGTGTCCAGCCTGGACGACCTCCGTGCCATCGCCTCGCTGGTGCCGCTCGGCGTCGAGGGGGCCGTCGTGGGGAAGGCGCTGTACGCGGGGCGGTTCACCCTGCGGGAAGCACTCGGCTCGGTACGCGGCCGGGATCCGTGGCCCGCCGTATCCCCGATGCCGTCTCCGCGCCGGCCGACCGATTGACGAGACCCTGTTCATTGACTAGCGTCAGCTAGCAGTAAAAAACTATGTAAATCAGGCTAATCCGTATTGTTACGGTTGAACTCTAATCAGAGTTATATATCATCCACGGACGGGCACGGATTCTCGTCCCAACGGCGCCGCACCGCTTCTCCCGGCACGCCCGCGACAACGTCGACCGACGATGTGACAGAGAGGATGAGGCGATGAGCACCGGCGTCGCGAAGGCCGGAAAGCGGATTCCCGACTTCCGGTCCGGCCGGCCGGCCGAGGACCGCGGCGCGCGACGCCCCGCCGTCTCCGTCCTGTGGATCGCCGAGGACGACGTTTCCTATCACGGGATCCCGGTGCTGCTCATGAAGGTGCCGAACGTGTCCGGGATCGCGGTCGGGCGGGACGTCGCCGAGGCCGGGTCGCTGTACGACGCCGAGCGCTTCGACCTGGTGGTGACGCCGCTCGCCGTACTGCCCGAGTTCCTGGAGCGCGTCGCGCTCAGGATTCGCCAGAAGATACTGGTCACGGTGCGGAAGGAGGAGGTGAGGACCGCCTCGTCGGCCATCCAGACGTACGGCGTGGACGGCTGTCTCCTGTGGGACGAGATCAACGTCGCACGGTTGACCGGAACCTTCGAGCAGGTGATCAGCGGCGACGTGCCCGTACCGTCCTCCGTGCCGCGCGGGCCGCTGGCCGCGGGCGAACGCCGCGGGCCGGACCGGAGCGCGCACCCGGCGAGGGTGACGGAACGCGAGCACGCCGTGCTGGCCCTTCTGCTGCAGGGCATGAGCAACAACCAGATCGCCCGGGCCATGGGGATATCCATTCACGGCGTCAAACGCCATGTCTCCAACCTGCTCGTGAAGTTCGGCTGCGCCAACCGCACAGAGGTCGCCCTGGCCGCGCAACGGCTGGGCATGGACGCTCCTTCCCGCGTCCGCCGAACCCGGCGCCGGGCCACCTGAGAACGGTCCTCCGCGTCGGCGGCGCCGTACGGACGGCGATCGCCGCGTCAGGCGCGGCCGTCCGCACATATTCATTCGAAACCCTCGGATAAGCACCATGACCGCGACTCCTTGACCACATCAGTCAAGCCGACAGGACGCCGGAATTCCGGCCGACGAGGAATCGGAGCGACAATGGACGTCACCCCCATGGAACTCAGTGGTCGTGTCCCCAGCATCAGGCTGCACGAACTGGACGCGGATATGCAGTCCGCCGCCGAAGACATCGGGCTCCAATTGACCAAATGGGGCTTCATGGCCGCGGAGGTCCCGGGCATCGGGGAGCGCGTCGAGACGATGATGAACCAGTTCGCGTCGGCCTGCGCGTCCACCGAGCCGAGCCTGGCCGATTACGCGTTCGAGGCCGTGCCGCAGTTGTCCGTCGGCGGCACACACGGATTCTTCCCGTACAACTCGGAGATCCCCCGCCTGGCGAACGGCGTGCCCGACCCCAAGGAGTTCATCCACGTCAGCGGAGCGATGATCTCCGATCAGCCGCCCGGGGCGGGAGACGTCCTGCGCGCCTTCCCGGAGTTCGGGGCCTCCGCCACCGAGGTCTTCGGCATCGCCTTCCGGCTGATCTCGCTCTTCGGTGAGGTCGTCCGCGGGATGATGCCTCCCGGGACGCCCGAGCTCGACCTCTCGCGCGACGCGACGAACCTGCGTGTGATCCACTACAGGGACGTCGGGGACCGCGAGGTGCTGGCGCACGAGCACTCGGGGATCCAGATGCTCGGGCTCCAGCTTCCCCCCTCCGACCAGGGTCTGCAGTACGTCCTGCACGACGGCACCTGGGTCGAGCCGGTGATCGCCAAGAGCGACGTGGTCCTGTGCAACATCGGCCGCATGCTGACGAGCGCCTCCGACGGACGCTTCCGGCCGTCCACGCACCGCGTGCACACCAAGCCCATGCCCCCCGGCTACAAGCGGCTGTCGTCGGTGCTCTTCGCCTATCCGCCGCACAAGGCCCGGCAGTGGAAGATGGTGGACGGCGAAATGACGACGCTGAACGCGACGTGGGGTGACTTCATCAACAACAGGTTCCAGGGCCTGGGTAAGCAGGAGCCACAGGAGGCCTGAGCACCCGAATCCGCCTCGGACGACCGCCCGAGGCGAAGACGGCAGGGAGCAGGACGGCGGCGGCGCCGATCAGCCGGAGGCCGGGCGCCGCGCCGCTCTGCTCACCAGCAGCAGCGCGCCGACGGCCGCGAGCGCCCCGACGGCGATGACCAGCACGAGGGCCTGGAAACCGAACCCGCCGGCCACCAGGCCGAACAGCGGAGGGCCGAGCAGCGACCCGAGGCTGCCCGCCTGGGCGACCACGCCGTTGCCGACGTCGGCGTGGTCGAGGCGCTCCAGGACAAGCGGGAGGGCGGCGAACACGAGCGCCCCCAGAAAACCGTTCTCCAGCGCGATGACCCCCGCGCCCGCCACGGTGGCGGCCAGAGAGGCGCCCGCGGAGTAGGTGAGCCAGGCGGCCGGCACGACCAGCAGCCCGGAGGACGCCATCAGCGCGAGAGGCGCGCCTCGCCGGAACAGGACGCCGACGGCCAGCCCCCCGAGCACGCCGAGCAGAGAGATCACCGAGGTCATGGCGCCCGCGCCGGCGACCGAGCGCCCATGCTGCTCGATGAGGAGCGTGGGCAGGAGTACGACGACCGGGATCGTCACCAGAGCGGTGAGACAGAAGGCCGCGGCGAGCACTGTCGGCCAGGTCAGCGCCCGCGCCCTGGGGACGGGCCCGGCCGGCGTCTGCCGGGCGGACCCGCGCGGCAGACGCATCCAGACGGCCGGGACCATCGCGAACGTCAGTGCGGCGATCAGCCCGATCCAGCCGCGCCAGCCCAGAGCGGAGCCGAGGGCGCCCCCGGCCAGTGTGCTCGCCCCGAGGCCCACCGGCACGAACGTGGCCCAGAGCGACAGGGCCGCGCCCCGGTCCCGCTCCTGCGCGAGACGGAGGATCAGCGCCGGACAGGAGATCGTGACCAGGAGGTATCCGACGCCTTCCGCTATCCGGGCGGCCAGCAGCCAGCCGAAGTCACCCGCCGTCACACTCGCCGCGCTCGCCGCCGCGATGAGGCCGAGGCCGACGACCAGCGATCTCTCCGTGCCGTAACGGCGGATCAGGTACCCGGCGGGCAGCCCGGCGACCGCTCCGACGCCGACGACCGCCGAGATCACCCAGCCCAGTTGCGCCAGCGAAAGGCCGAGCCGCGCCGCCACCTCCGGCCCGACCGAGGAGAACTTGCCGAGGCTCATCGCCGCGACGACCCCGCTGAGGTAGACGACGACGATCGTCCCCCACTGCGAGCGTGGCCGGAGCTGCTCACCCGGCTCGGAGATGCCTGACAGCGGTCGGGGGTTCAAGAGAACCTTCCTTTCGTACGACGCCGGCGGTCCACCGGATCGATCATGAACGCGGTGACGGCCAGGCGCAAACGATCAGCTCTCCGACTCGGGCAGGCGCGCCCGGATGGCCGCGAGCCGCTCACCCGCGAAGGAGAAGCGCACGATCGCGGGTTGCCGGTGCCGGTGGGCGCGCCGGCCGTCCTGGACGTGGATCCACAGCCACGCCGCGTCCAGGTCGAGTGCGACGGGGTCGCGGCCGCACGACGGGTGCGGGGGGACGGCGTAGCGGCTGAGCGGGGTCAGCAGTTCGGCGGGCAGCCCGATGACGTCGATGTCGAGCACGCGGGAGTGGTCGTCCAGGTCGACGGCGAGCAGGGCGCGGGCCACCGCCTGGACGGGGTCGCCGGGGACCTGCCCGGCGAGACGCAGTTCGAGCGCCCCGGAGGACGCGCGCCACCCCGCCTCTCGCGCCGGGACGAGCCGGTCGTCCACGGAACGGATCAGCATCATGCCCGCGCCGTGTCCGAGGCGAGCATGCCGACGCCGGACTCGGTCACGTCGAGCGCTCCCGCGGACAGCAGCGCGCCGATCGTCGCCGGCACGTCCCTCTTCTGCAGCACCCCCTGCAGGACGACGGTGTTCTCGTCGGCCAGGCTCGACCCGGCTCGCCACGAGTCCGCCGGCATGGCGAGGGCCGCCTCGGGCAGGCGTTCCGCCGGGACGCGGACCGTGAGCAGGACGTGGGCGGGCCCGACCCAGGCGGCCCGGAGCAGCCGGGCGACATTCCGGATCACATCGCGTTTGCCCTTGTCCTCGTAGGCGACCGGGTTGGCGATCAGCTGGGCACCGCAGGTCTTGATCGTCTCGATGACCCGCAGGTTGTTCTGCCGGAGCGAATGGCCCGTCTCCACGACGTCCACCATCACGTCCGCCAGTTCCGGGATCTTGGCCTCGGTCACGCCGTAGGACACCACCACCTCGGCCCGCCGCCCCGCGGCCTCCAGGAACCGGCGGCTGGTGTTCGGATACTCGGTGGCCACGCGGACGCCGTCGACGAGGTCCGTCACGCAGGTGGCGGCGTGGTCGGTGGGCACCGCCAGCACCAGACGCCACGGCTTCTCACTGTGCCTGGAGTAGTCGAAGGCCTCCACCACCTCGACCTTGGCGCCGCTCTCCTCCACCCAGTCGGCACCGGTCAGCCCCAGGTCGAACGACCCGCTCTCGATCAGCGACGGGATCTCGCGCGGCTTGTAGAACGCCACCCGCGTCATGTTCCCGTAGTCGATGGTGCCGCGGTAGGAACTCTCCGACGATCGTCGTACGCGGAGCCCCGCGGCCTCGAATAGCTGCAGGGCCCGCCGCTCCAGCGACCCCTTCGGCAGTGCGAGAGAGATCATTACTCCTCCTTGCAGGCGTGATGAGCCGGCACTCGGTACGCATCCGTGCAGGTGATGGTTTCGATCCGCATCGGGTGGCCGGACTCCGCCGGCAGGAGCATCGTCACGGTACGGTTCCTCCGTGGCGCGCTACACGTGCAGCAGCCGGTCGATGCCGGTGATGGGCGGTTCGGCCAGGTGGGCCGGGCGCACCTCGATCTCTCCCACGACGAGGTCCCTCGGCCAGGAGTCGATGATGGTGCAGACGCAGCGGGCGACCGACCGGGTGCTCATCTTGTACCGCGACTCGTCGCCGTCCAGGTTCGCTATCGCGCCGGGCGAGACGAGGCAGGCCCGGACGCCGTTGCGCCGCTCTTCCAGCAGCAGCGTTTCGACCAGCGCCTTCAGCCCTGCCTTGGTGGCGCTGTAGGCGGCGCCGCCCTCGAAGTACCGGGAGCCTGCGTGGCTGCCCATGGCGACGAAGATGCCGCGGGCGGCTCTCAGCGCCGGCAGGACGGCCTTTATGAGGTGGAAGGCGGCACTGAGGTTGATCGAGACCAACCGGTCCCAGTCCGCCTCGTCCAGTTCGGCGATCGGGTCGAGGACCCGGTCGACCGCGTTGGAGACGCACACGTCGAGACGGCCGGCCTCCTCCAGCACCTCGCCGACCGCCTTCCTGATCTGCCGGGGGTCGGCCAGGTCGCAGCGGCGCTCCCCGAGCCGGTCCTCCCCTGCCAGGGAACGGTTCAACGAGAAGACGCGGTAGCCGCGGCAGCGCAGATCCTCCGCGATCGCCTTGCCGCTGCCGCGATTGGTGCCCGTGATCAGGGCGACCGGGGCCTCAGTCGATGACATCGAGGATGCGGCTCCACTGGTTCACGATCTCGTCTCCCTCGACACCGCCACGGAACAGGTCCTTGTCCAGAGGAGAGCCGTCCTGGTGCCGCAACCGCATGCAGTCCTGGGAGATCTCGGAGATGACGCTCAGCTCGCCGTCCTCCGTCTGCCCGAAGATGAGGCAGAAGTCCCAGAGGTCCACCGGGTGCAGCCAGGATCGCAGCACGTCGTTGACCACGAGGGCGCGCTCGCGCATCTCGTCGACCGGCAGCCCGAGGACCCTGAGGTAGTCCTCGCCGATCGGCTGGTCCTCGGGATCGCACCGGTAGTCGAACTTCACCACAGGGCGGGGCAGGCGCGTGCCGTCCTCGAACAGGCCCGGGTACTTCCGCGTGGTCGATCCGGTGGCCCTGTTCTTCACGATGACCTCGAAGGGCGGCGCCGGGACGTAGTCGGCGAGGTACAGGTCGTCGGAGACCCGCTCCCTGAACGCGCACGGAACGCCCGCGGCCGCGACCCGGGCCGCGGCCTTTTCGTAGAATTCGAGCCGCAGCGGGCCGGTGCGTTCCACGATTTCGTCACGCTGGTAGGTGAAGCTGCGCAGGCTCGGGATTATCTGCACGAGGCACAGCCCGTCGGGCAGTAGCCACAGACGCTTACTGCGCCCGACGATATCGGGTTCTATCCTCGCGGTTAGCTCAAGGACCGGGATTCCTCGCCTGGACTCGTAATCCACATCGCCCCCATATTGGCGCTAGCAGTCCGCCTGGGGCAGACCCGTGACCAATGGCCTCACACACCTTTCTATGCGGATGCAAGGTTGTCAAGACGCCGTGAACGGGCCGAAAACCCGCTTGACTCCCGCAAAACCCACGAGTACGGTCTGTGAAATTAGGCGCAAGATCCATTAATTCCGGACAGGGAGGATCTTTGTCCAAACACGAGCGAATAGCACACTCTAAGATCACCCGCAAGTTCAAGTCCGCAGGGCAGCAGCTCCTGTTCTCGCAGGGCAAGCGGGGCGAGGTCTCCGACGCGAACGGCGTGACGTACACCGACTTCGTCATGGGTTACGGACCGGTGATTCTCGGTCACTCGGATGACCAATTCAGTGAGATCCTGAGCCGTTATCTGGTCAACGGCGTAATGATGCCGGGCTACACGACCTTTCACCAGGAGTACCTGGAGCGGCTGCTCGGCGACCGTCCGAAAGATCGCGGCGCGTACTTCAAGACCGCTTCCGAGGCCGTAACCGCGGCTTTCCGGCTGGCCGCAATGCGGACCGGGCGGCTCGGCGTCGTCCGCAGCGGGTATATCGGCTGGCACGACGCGCAGATCGCCAATTCCCTGAAATGGCACGAGCCGCTGCATTCCCCACTGCGGGAAAAGCTCCGATACACCGACGCGATGCGCGGGATCGGCGAGACCGAGCCCGCGGCCAACTGGGTCGACCTGCGTCTGGAGTCTCTCGCCGAACTGCTGGACCGGCACAAGGGCCTGCTGGGGTGTTTCGTCTTCGACGCCTATCTGGCGTCGTTCACCACCCCCGAGGTGCTGCGCCAGGCCGTCGCGATGTGCCGCGAGGCCGGCCTGCTCACGGTCTTCGACGAGACCAAGACCGGGGGCCGGATCTCACCGCTCGGCTACGACCACGACAACCGCCTCGGCTCCGATCTGATCGTGATCGGCAAGGCGCTGGCCAACGGGGCTCCGCTGAGCCTTCTGGTGGGCGACGCGGAACTGCTCGCGCAGGCGGAGCGGGCGCGGCTCAGCGGCACCTTCTCCAAGGAGATGATCGCCGTCTACGCCGCGCTGGCGACCAGGGACATCCTGGAGAAGCCGGTCGGGGACTCGCCGGACGGCTGGGCCGAGATCGGCAGGATCGGCACGCAGGTGGCGTCCGTCTTCACCGCGGCCGCGCAGGACGCCGGGGTGGGCTCGCTGGTCGGCGCCCGTCCGGTGCTCGGCGGCGGGATGTTCGAGCTGGTGTACCACGACGACGCGCTCCTCGGCGACAAGGAGCGGCGTGAGGCGCTGCTCGCCGCCCTGACCGGGGCCGGCATCCTCCTGCTCGAAGGCCACCCCTCCTTCGTGAGCCTCGCGCACCGCGACACCGACTGGGCCGACCTGCACGACCGTGCCCGCCAGGCATTCGAGGAGTGGAACGCCTCGGCCGGAGCCGGCCGTGGCTGACGCCCTCCGCATCGCTCTGGTGGGGTGCGGCCGCCAGATGCGACAGAACCTCCTTCCCTTCCTGCAGCGCATCCCCGGCCACCGGGTGGTCGCCTGCGTGGACCCCGACAGGTCCCTCGCCGCGGAGCTCGCGTCCCTGGCCGGCGGCGTGGTCCACGCCGAGTCGGTCGAGGCTCTCGATCTCGAGAACGTGGACGCGGCGGTGCTCGCCGTGCCGCCCGAGCCGTCCTACGTGCTCACCCGTTACCTGGTGGAGCACGGAGTCGACTGCTTCGTGGAGAAGCCCGCCGGGCCGTCCACCGCCGCCCTGCAGGACCTGGACAAGGTGGTGCACAACACCGGCCGGCACGTCCAGGTGGGGTTCAACTTCCGCTACGCCGAAACCCTTCAGCGGCTGCACGAGCTGAGCCGGGACGTCCGGGCCACTCCGTGCTCGGTCACGATCGACTTCTACAGCCGCCACCCGTCGGCTCCCCAGTGGGGTGTCGACACGACGCTGGAGGCGTGGATCCGGCACAACGGGGTGCACGCGCTCGACCTGGCGCGCTGGTTCGTGCCCTCCCCCGTCGTCCAGGTGGACGCGCACGCCATCACCGGCGACGCCGACCGCTTCCAGGGGACCGTCTTCCTGCGCCACGACGACGGATCGCTCTCGACCCTCCGGATGGGCAACCACGTCAGGCGCTTCCTGGTGGGCGTCACCGTGCAGGGCATGGACGGCAGCCGCTACAGCGCCCCGTCCCTCGAACGGGTGACCCTCGACCTGTCCGAGGGCCTGCCGTTCGGCCAGGAACTGCACAGCACGCGCAACCTCGACCACGGCTGGACGCGCAGCGGGTTCGGGCCGGAGCTGGAGGCCTTCCTGGACGCCTGCCGCCGGAAGCCGGCCGGGCACAACGGGAACGGGAACGGGAACGGCCACTCCCCCACGTGGGAGGCGCCGACGGTCGCCGACGCGCTCGCGGCGTCGAAGCTGTGCGACCAGACGATGGACGAGTTGCACGCCACCGGCGGGAGCGGCTTCGGCTCCCTGACGGATCCGGTCCCGGCGTCGGCAGAGGTCGGCTAGTTGACCACGGGAACCAGTCAGGCACCCGAAGACCCCGCGGCTGAGGGGACGCGCCCAGCAGGAGAGCCCGGCGACGGGCCGGGCGCGTCCCCGCGGGTGGGCGGGTGGATCTCCGTCCACCTGCGACGGCACCGGCGCCTGCTGCTGTCGTTCACCGTCGCGGCGGTGGCGGCGAACCTCTGCTCCACCCTGGTTCCCGTCCAGATCGGCTCGGCGTTCGCCGAGGCCGGCGGCGCCCACCCGGACCTCGGCGTGGTCGCGGCCGCGGCGCTCGCCGCCGGTCTGCTGGCGGTCGGCAGGTTCGCCGCCGACCTGCTGTCCAACGGCTCGATGGAGATCATCGCCCAGCGGGTCAAACGGGACCTGCGCGACGATCTGTACCGCAGCCTGCTGAGCAAGCGCATGTCCTTCCACGACCAGCAGCGCATCGGCGACATCCTGGCCCGCGCCATCAACGACGCGAGACTCGTCGACTACATGCTCAGCCCCGGGGTCTCCACCGCGTTCAACGGGATCCTGGCCCTGCTGGTCCCGACCCTGTTCATCGCCTCGCTGCACGGCCGGCTGCTGCTGGCCCCCGGCGTGATGATCCTGGTGTTCGCCTGCGCGCTGAGTTACCACCTGCGGCGGCTGCACCCGCTGACCATGCGGGCCCGGGAGTCCTTCGCGGACCTCAACGAGCGTTTCTCCACCACGCTGTCCGGCATCGCCACGGTCAAGGCGTGCACCCAGGAGGAGCACGAGCGGCTCGCGTTCAGGAGCGCCGCGGCCGCGTACCGGGACGCCTTCGTCAGGCGGGGCCGGGCGCAGGCCGTCTACCTGCCCGCGCTGAGTTTCGCGCTCGGCATGGCGATCGGCTCCATCCACTCCCTCTACCTGTACGCGCAGGGCGAGCTGACCCTCGCCCAGGTCGTCACCTATCTCGGCTGGCTGGTGTTGTTCGCCCAGCCGGTCAGCATGTCCGAGCAGGCCGTACCGGTCATCCAGGAGGGCGTCGTCGCCGCCACCCGGATGAGGCAGATCATCGAGGGCGACCCGGGCGAGCGGGAGGACGTCGAGGGCACCACGGCGGCCATCACCGGCTCGATCACCTTCGACCACGTGACCTTCCGCGCCAACGGCAGGGACGTCCTGCACGACGTCTCCTTCCATGTTCCCGCCGGCCGCACCCTCGCCGTGGTCGGCCCCACCGGCAGCGGCAAGAGCATGCTCGTCAAGCTGGTCAACCGCATGTACGACGCCGCCGAGGGACGGGTGCTGATCGACGGACGGGACGTACGCGACTGGGAGCCGGGCGCGCTTCGCCGCCAGATCGGCCACGTGGACCAGGAGACCTTCCTGTTCTCCAAGAGCGTGCTGGACAACATCGCCTTCGGCTCGCCGGACGGCGCCGGGTACGAGGACGTCCTGCGCGTGTCCAAGCAGGCGTGCGCGGACGAGTTCGTGCAGACGATGGAGAACGGCTACGCCACGGTCCTCAACGAGGGCGGGACGACGCTGTCCGGCGGGCAACGGCAGCGGCTGGCCATCGCGAGGGCGCTGCTCACCGACCCTCGCATCCTCACCCTCGACGACGCGACCAGCGCGGTCGACGCCCGGACCGAGACGACCATCACCGAGGCGATCGAGCGCGCGGCCACCGGCCGTACCACGGTGCTGATCTCGCACCGCCCCGGCCAGATCCGGCGCGCCGACCTGATCCTGCTGCTGGACGCCGGGCGGGTCGTCGACCAGGGAACGCACGAGGAGCTGATGGCGCGCTGCGCGCTCTACCGGGAGATCTACAGTGGCTGACACCCGTACCGCCGAGACGGACCGGCGGCCGTCGTGAGCGACCTGTTCGCCGGCCTGAGCGGCGACACCTACGACCGCGTCTACGGCAACCGCCGCCTCCTCGGCCGCATTCTCCGCTACCTGCGGGCACAGCGCGGCGCGATGCTCGGCTCCGCCGCCCTCGTCGTGGGATCCGCCCTGCTGACCGCCGCGGTGCCGGTGGTCATCTCCCGCATGATCGACCAGGTCGGGGACGGGACCGGGCTGGGCGTGCGGCTGAGCCTGTTCGTCGTCGCGGCCGCGGTGCTGGCCTGGGGGATGAACTGGGCGCGCCAGGCCCTGGCGGCGTGGCTGGTGGGTGGGGTCGTGTACCGGCTGCAGTGCGAGGCCGCCGACGCCGCGCTCGCCAAGGACGTCGCCTTCTACGACGACAACTCGGTCGGGAAGGTGCTCAGCCGGGTCACCGGCGACACCGAGGGCTTCAGCTCGGTCATGACCCTCACCCTGAACCTGATCAGCCAGATGTTCCTGGTGCTGCTGCTCGGCGGCGTGGTGTTCTGGATCGACGTGGACCTCGGTCTGATCATCCTGGCCACGCTTCCGCTCCTGCTCGCCGCGGCGCTGGCCTTCCGCAGGCTCGCCAGGATGGCGGCGTCCGCCACGCGGCGGGTGATGGCCAAGGTCAACGCGACCGTGCACGAGTCGATGCTGGGCATCTCGGTCGCCAAGAGCTTCGGCCGGGAGAGGGCCGTCTACCGCGACTTCGACGAGGTGAACCGCCTGTCCTACGCGGTCTACGTGCGGCAGGGCCTCATCTACGCGGTCATCCTCCCGGTCCTGACGCTGCTGGCCGGTCTGGCGACGGCGGTCGTCGTCTACCAGGGCGGACGCTTCGCGGTGCTCGGCAGGCTCTCCCCCGGCGAGTGGTACTTCGCCCTTCAGGCGCTCGGCATGCTGTGGCAGCCGGTCACCCAGGCGGCGTCCTTCTGGAGCCTGTTCCAGCAGGGGCTCGCCGCCGCCGAGCGGGTCTTCGCGCTCATCGACAGCGACCACGCCGTCGTCCAGCACGGAAACGAGCCGGTGACGCGGCTCGACGGCGAGATCGAGGCGCGCGGACTGCGCTTCGGCTACGCGGCCGGGACCGCCGTGTTCCACGATTTCGACCTGCGGATCGCCGCCCGGGAGACCGTGGCCGTCGTCGGGCACACGGGCGGCGGGAAGTCCACCCTGGCCAAGCTGATCGCCCGCGCCTACGACTTCCAGGGAGGCGAGCTGCTGGTCGACGGCCGCGACGTGCGCTCACTCGACCTCGGGGCGTACCGGGGGCGCGTCGGCGTCGTCCCGCAGCACCCGTTCGTCTTCGCGGGCACGCTCGCGGACAACATCGCCTACGGCAGGCCGGGAGCCGGCCACGCGGACGTCGAACGCGCCATCGAGAGGATCGGTCCCCAGGTGTGGTCCCGCAGTATGCCCATGTCCCTGCACGACACGCTGAGCGCCGGCGGCCAGGGGGTGTCGGTGGGGCAGCGGCAGCTCATCGCCCTCGCCCGGATGTTCCTCAGGGAGCCGGACATCGTGATCCTGGACGAGCCGACGGCCAGCGTCGACCCGCTGACCGAGCGGGACATCCAGAACGCGCTGTCCCGGCTGTTCACCGGCCGTACCGTGCTGGTGATCGCGCACCGGCTCTCGACGATCCGGCGGGCCGACCGCGTCCTGGTCATGCACGAGGGCCGGGTCGCCGAGGACGGCGGATTCGACGAGCTGCTGCGCCGCGGCGGCCGCTTCGCCGGCCTGTACGCGACGTACTACGCCCATCAGGAGCCGGCGTGACCGGGCGGGCGGCCGGCGGCTGCGCTCCGCACCCTCCGGACTTCGAGCGGATCCAGCGGGAGGCGTCGGCCGCGGGCGCGCGGTGCGTCGTCGGCGCCGTCCTCGTCAACCCGCTCGGCGAGGTGTTCCTGCAACGGCGGGCTCCCCACGTACGGCTCTACCCCGACTGCTGGGACATCGTCGGAGGACACGTCGAAGAGGGCGAGACGCTGTGCACGGCGCTCGCCCGGGAGGTCGAGGAGGAGACGGGCTGGCACCTGCTCCGGGCGGACCGGGTGGTGGACGTCTTCGACTGGAGCGGCGGCGACGGCGAGCGCAGACGCGAGATCGACGTGCTCGCCACGGTCGCGGGGGACCTGGCCCGCCCCCGAATGGAGCGGGACAAGTTCGTCGAGGCACGCTGGCTGGACGGAGCGGCGCTGCGCCGTCTGGCGTCGTCCTCCCGGGAGACCGGCATGATCGACCTCGCGCTGCGGGCCCTCACGATGTGCGGGCTGCCCCCTTCGTAGAACCCCGCATCGCAGGACCCCGCGTCGCAGAACCCCGCGTCGTAGGACCCCGCCGTAGGACTGCGCCATGGGGCCCCGCGCGTTCAGGCGGGTGGCAGCCCGGGCCCGCCCGGGGCGAGCGTACCGAGGAAGTGCCGGTAGAACCGGTCGGCGTCGACCGTACGGGCGCACCTGACGGCGCGGCCGCGGCTGTCCCTGACGGTGCGCCCCTGGCTCTCGCCCTGCGCGACCACGTCGCAGCGCACCGTCTCGAAGGCGCAGATGCCGGGCTCGGCGAGGTAGGAGGCGGTGAGACTGTCCCAGAGGCAGTAGGCCAGCCCGGTGGTCTCCAGCGTTCCGAACGTCAGGGCGAGCAGCGATCCGGCCAGATCGCTGAGGTGGTCGCCGTAACTGCGGCCGAAGGTCCGGGCGAGCTCCGCGGTGACCGGCACGCGGTTGGTCACGTCCAGGGGGAACATCGTGATGGGGACGGCGGAGTCGAAGACGCGTTTGGCGGCGCCGGGGTCCCAGAAGAGGTTCCACTCGGCGGTGCCGTCGTGACCCGGTTGCCTGACGTTGCCGTCGACGTCGAGGGCTCCGCCCATGAACACCACCTCCTCGATGCGGGACTCGACCTCCGGGTGGTGCTCGAGGCACCAGGCGAGGTTGGTCAGCGGGCCGGTGGCGAGCACGGTGACCGGGTCCGGAGCCCGCGTCAGCCAGGCGGCGAGCTGCTCGTGCGCCGGAGGACCCTCCGCGCCGGCGGTGGTGTGGTCCTTCTGGTTGAGCACGGGTAAGGCGTCCGCCCGCAGGGCGTCGATGCGCCAGGCGAGCGGGAACGGGTTGCGCCCCGGCAGCACTCCCACGGCCGTCGGCACGTCCTCGCCCGTCAGGTCGAGGATCTTGCGGGTGGCCGACAGGGCCGGTGCGGGGAGGCAGTCGGCCGGGGTCACGGCGATTCCCCGCAGGTCGACGTTGTCGTACTGGGTCAGCAGGAGAAGGGCGAGCAGGTCGTCCGGAGCGCCGTCGTGGTCGAACAGGACCCGGCGGGCGCGGGGGGTGGTGTCAGTCACGGCGCCTCACGAGATGGAAGGAGAAGTCGGTGCCCCTGTGGTAGTCCTCCGAATACAGCAGCGGCCGCCCGGCGCTGTCGTGGTGGGTCTGGACCAGCAGCAGCCAGGCGCCGTCCCGGGGGCTCGCGACGCGTTCCGCCTGCGTCTCGTCGAGCGTGACGGCGCGGACCTGGGCGACCGCGTAGGCGACGTTGTGCCCGTGCTCGGCGAGCAGCCGGAACAGCGACCCGGTCCAGTCCACCTCGTCGAGCGGACGGGCGATGAGGGACCGGGGGAACAGGTCGACCGAGTAGAGCAGCGCGTCGTCCTCGTGGCGGCGCAACCGCTCCAGCCGTACGACGGCCTCCCCGGGCGGGAGCTGGAGCAGCTCGCGCTGGTGCCGGTCCGGCTCCGCCGCCGTGATGTCGAGGACCGTGTTGTCGGCCGTGTGCCCCCGGCTGGCCAGCATCTCCGTCACTCCCTCCAGGCGGGTCAGCGGACGGTCGAGGCTGGGCTGGGACGTGAGGTAGCGGCCGTCGCCGTGGCGGGCCTGGATGAGGCCCTCCTGCTCCAGCAGTTTGAGCGCCTCCCTGATGCTGGTGCGGCCCACCTCGAACAGGGCGATGAGCTCGTTCTCCGACGGCAGCCGGTCCCCGGGACGCAGTCCCCGTTCGGCGATCAGGGCACGCAGCCGGTCACGTACCTGGACTGCCAGGGTGGGGTGTCGTCTCACCGGGGTTCTCCTGCCCGGACGAGCCTTGGAGCGGGGCGATGCCGAGCTCTGAGGCGGATGGGTAGCTGGGAGCGCAGAAGCGGCGCGTGACCGAGACCGCCGCCACCCGGCACGCGAGCCTGACTCCCTGCGCCACGCTCGCGCCGGTACGCAGCGCCGCCGCCAGGGCTCCGGTGAAGGCGTCACCCGCTCCGGTGGTGTCCACGGCGTTCACGCGCGGCACGCCGATCAGCATAGTGCCGTGGTCTCCGGCGATCTCGGCGCCCCGTTCACCAAGGGTGACGACCACGGTCCGCCCTCTGGTCCTGGGCAGCAGGGACTCGGCCGGAGAGACGCCCTCGTCACTCCGCGCCGCCGCCGGGCGCGCCTCGTCCGCGGGCCCGGTCAGCGCGGCCAGCTCGCCGTCGTTCAGCACCAGCACGTCGGCCCGGCGGAGCAGCTCTTCCCCGATCTCGCTGAGGAACGGCCCTGCCGGGCTCGGGTTGAGCAGGACGCGTACGCCGGGCGGGGCCGCGGCGGCCGCCGCGGCGGAGGTCGCCACGGGAATCTCGCCCTGGAGCACGAGCACCGAACCGGGCCGCAGTCCGGCGGCCGCGGCGGCCGCCCGGGAGGGGGGAAGCAGGTCCGCGGCCCCCGGCCACGTCATGACGATCTGCCCGCCCCGTCTGTCGACGTAGACGAAGCTGCGCCCGGTCGCGACGCCGTCGATCGCGGCGCAACCGCCGGTCTCGATCCCGTCTGCCCGCAGCGCGGCCAGCGCCGCCACGCTGTCGGCGTCGTCGCCCAGGCCGCCGACGAACCTGGTTGGAGCTCCCAGCCGGGCCGACGCGACGGCCACGTTCGCCGCCTTGCCGCCGTGCGCGGTGGCGTAGCCGGACGCGCCGACGCTCTCGCCCGGCGCCGGCAGGTGGTCGCCGAACATGTAGAGGTCCACGGTGTAGGCGCCGACTGCCAGCACGGTCACGAGCCGAGGCCCAGCGCACAGGGTGCGATGCTGTCGGCGTCCACGGTGACGTGCACGTCGGGATGGCGGTGCGCGAGGGTGACCGGCAGCAGCACGTCGGGCTCGGTGGTGAGCAGCAGGACCCGCACGATGTACCGCTTCCAGGCTCCGCCGTCGGTGACGAGGTGCAGCCTCCGGGCGGAGAGGATCTCCGCCATGCCGACGGTGATGGCCATGCGCGGGATGGCCTGGGTGTAGCCGCCGGTCACGCGGTGGGAGTGCGCCACGATCGTGTCCTCCAGCAGCGGGACGATCCGGGTGGTGGAGGCGGCGAACTCCTCCAGGCTGTAGTGGTGCCAGCGGGTCGTGGGGGGTTCGTTGAAGGCCAGGTGCCCGCGGTATCCGAATCCGGCGAAGCAGGTGTCGGCCCCGCCCACCTGTCGCAGCCGTTCGGCGTAGGCGTCGGGGTCGAACACGTCGGGGTAGACGACGTTGCCGGGGTCCGGCCTCAGCTCGGGGTCCAGCAACTGGTAGAGGTTGCGGTCGCAATAGCCGCGGAAGCTGAAGGGGTGGGACGGATCCACCGGCCGGCCCTGCCAGTCGAGGAACTCGTCCATGTGGAAGGCGAACACGTCGGCCCAGCTGATGCGTTCCCGGTTGCAGATTTCGGCGAGGATCGGGTAGTGCGCCTTCGGGCCGACGGGGAGGATCCAGCGGGTCGGCTCCCCGCGCAGGTTGTTCTCCCGCAGTTCGTCGGCCATCTGGCGGGCGAGCTGGTGGTAGAGCTCGGTGGTGTCCTTGTACACCGTCAACGGGTGACGGGCGATGGCCGTGAGATCGTCGGCAGGCATGGTCAGTTGCTCGTCGGTCAGCTCGCCGGAGGTGCGGGGGTACGGATAGTCGTCGCGGCGGGCGCTCGCGGCCATGTCGCTGCTCCTCACAAGACGTCGGAAAGCAGGAATCGGGACAGGACGTTCCGGGTGATGCGGCTGATGTCGCCCTCGCGGGCGGCGAGGCTGGCGACCCAGTTGACGGAGCCCACGGAGAAGACCGCGCCGCCGCCGCCGAGCCTGCGCAGGGTCATGTCCGCGCGTACGGTGTCCCCGTCCGGGGAGGCGTCCTCCGCGGCCGGCTGGTAGTAGTGGCCGTGCCCGCCCGCGGACGTGGCGAGCACCAGGGTGCCGGGAGGGGTCCCGAGTTCCGGCGCGGCGCGGTCGATCTCGTCTCCGGCGGCGCCGCCGAGCGCGAGCCCGTAGGCGCCCACGACCTCCGTTTCGACACCGTCGAAGATCCAGGCCGCCTCGTCGCGGTAGCTGTCGGGCAGGCGGGTGTATCCGGGCGCCGGGCCCCAGCCCTGGGCGGCGAAGCCGACACCGAGAAGTTCCTGCGGCGGGAGCCCCTGGCGGCGCCAGAGCCCGCCGGGCTCGCCATTGGAGGTCAGGACGTCCTCGCCGGGCTCGTTGTCCCACCAGTCACCCGTGCCGCGGCGGCGGACCTCGATGGCGTACGGGTAGCGGGGGTCGACGCCCGTGACCCAGTAGAACCCGTTGCCTCCGAGGTACATGAGCCGCCCGCCCCCGGACACGTACGCGCCGACGGCCGCGCGCTCCGGAGCGCTGATGTATTCGGGGTGGCTGCCGGTCATCACCACGCGATAGCCCGCGAGGAGGTCGGCTCCGCCCGCGTGCACGTCCTCGTCGGCGAGGACGTCGAAGGCGAACCCTTCGGACCGCAGCCAGCGCAGCAGCAGGATGTCGGCGGAGAAGTGGCGCGGCGCCCCCGTCATCCACCAGACGTAGTCGGCGGTGTAGTTCAGCACGGGGCGGCGCCTGGAGGAGTAGTAGACGGCCCCGCCCTCCAGCCTGCTGTCGTACAGGGACAGCCCGAGCTCCCGGTGCCGGTTGAGGTAGGCGTCCACCGGGGAGAGCGTGATCCGGCGGGTGGTCACCCGCGAGTAGTCGCCGAAGTACTCGGCCTCGCTGGACTGCCGGTGGTTGGCGTAGGCCGTGTAGGTGAAGGTGGGCAGGACCACCGCGAGCGGGCGGGACGCCGGCTCGTGCGGCGGCCCGGGAGGACGGACGATCAGCGGGGCGACGAACGACCGGCTCCCGCCCCGCAGCCGGATGCCGAGCACGGTGGACGTGGTGTCGCCGGGGACGGTCAGCGCGCAGGTCTCCGGCCAGCGTGCGTCGTCGAGGTCTTCGGGGCTCAGCTGCACGGCGGTGTGGGCGGGCTTCCCGGCGTCGCCTTCCGGGCCGGCCAGCCCGGCGAGCGGCCGGTTGACCGCCCGGGCGTGGTGCCCGTTCCCGCTGACGTCGGGCACGAGGGGGGCGCCGGGATCCGCGGAGGGGTCCCAGAGAGCCACCACGTCGTCGCCGGCATGCCCGAGCAGGCCGGCTCCCGTGGTCAGGCCGAGCAGGGGAGCGCACGCCTCCCCGGTGAGGAGGCTCCTTGTCAGCAGGGGGAGGGCGATGCGTCCGATGTAGGGCGAGTCGCGCCCGGGGCCCGCGCCGAGCCGGAGCGCCCCGGTCCCGGCGGGCGGAGGCGGTGCGTGTCCCGTCGCGCGCACACTCTCCCCTCCCCCGCCGACGGTCAGATGGACGGTCGTCGTGGCCGGCGTCGCCTCCCAGGCCGCCGCCACCAGGAACCACGAACCCTCCCGGACGCCCGAGGGCGCGCGGCCGTGAAGGCGGCCGGACGGCGTGCCGACGCGCACCTCGGCCCTCCCCTCCTCGTCCAGGGCGAGGAGCAGCCGCCATTCCCCGGCGGTCAGGTCCGCCAGGACCTGCCTCGTGCCCAGCCGGTGCGGGCGGATCCACAGCGCCAGGCTTCCCCTGGCCGGCGCCGGCACGGAGGGGATCTCCAAGTGGGAACCGATCTCCAGGGGCCGCGGCTCGACGGAGACCGGCGAGGCCGGGGTGAGGACGGCGTCCGTGACGAGGTCGACGAGGTCGACGTCCACGGTTCCCCGCGGGCCGCTGCCGTACACGGACACGGTCTGCCCGGGCACGGCCGACCAGACGTCGGCGTACGCCATCAGGTGGGGTTCCGGCTCTTCCGTCATGGGTCAGGCACCTCCTCGTCGGTAGGGGACACCGACGTAGGCCGGCATCCGGAGTCGCTGGGCGGTCGTGACCAGGACCAGGAGGGTGGCGAGGTAGGGCGTGGCGTAGACGAGCTGGGTGGGGACCGCGTCGGTCGTCTGGAAGACCGCGAAGGCGGTCATGCCGAGCAGCGCCATCACCCCCGACAGACGGGGACGGCGGCGCAGGCCGACGATCGCCGCCATCCACAGCAGCACGGCCGCGAGCAGGATCAGCACGTGCACGGCGGTCGACTGGCGCAGTTGCAGGGCGTCGGCGTACCCGAACAGCAGGGCTCCGCCGACGGTGCCCGCCGGCCGCCAGTTGCCGAAGATCATGGCGGCGAGCCCGATGAAGCCCCGGCCGCCGGTCTGACCCTCCCGGTAGACGTTGGAGGCGACGGTGACCAGGTAGGACCCGGCGAGACCGGCGAGCCCCCCGGACACCAGCACCGCCCAGTACCGCATCCGCTGGACCGGGACCCCGAGGGAGTCGGCCGCGGCGGGATGCTCCCCGGCCGCGCGCAACCGCAGCCCGAAGGCGGTGTGCCACAGCACCAGCACGCTGCACAGGACCAGCGCGACGGCGAGCACGGTGAACCAGGAGACGTCGTGGAGGAACCCCCGCAGAATGCCGCCGGCATCGGAGAGCAGGAACCAGTGCGTCTGTTCGAGCCGTCCGAGGAGGTCCGGCGTGCCCCAGCCGCCCGCCAGGACCGGCAGGCTGATCGTGCCGATCGTCCCCCGGACGGGAGGCGACTGTGTGGCGCCCGCCCCGGGCAGGCCGTTGAAGGCGACGACGCACAGGAACCGCGCGACCCCCACCGCCAGGATGTTGACGGCGACTCCGCAGACCACCTGGTCCACGCCGAACGTCACGGTGACGACGGCGTGGAGCAGGCCGGCCAGGACGCCGCCCACCACACCGGCCAGGACGCCGGCCCAGACGCCGTACGCGTAACCGGCCCAGGCTCCGCAGACGGTCCCGATGATCATCATGCCCTCGATGCCGAGGTTGGCCACGCCCGCGCGCTCACTCCACAGGCCGCTCAGACCGGCGAGCCCGATCGGAACCGCCAGGCGGAGCGTGGCGCCGACGACGCCGGATCCGGTGAGGGCCTCGGTTCCGGTGAGGGTCCTGACCATCGATACCGCGAGCAGGACGGCGACCACGGCGAGCACCGGGCCCACCACATGAGGGCGGCGCCACCAGGGCCGCGGCGTCGCCGCCCTCATGCGGCGGGTCCGGCCGGCGTGGCGGGAGCGGTCGGCGTGGCGGGGGCGGGGGCCCCTTCGCGGACGAGTCGCGCGGTGCGCCTGCGGTCCATGCGGCGCGCCAGTTCGTGGGCGACCACGACGCTGATCACGATGACGCCTTGCATGATCGTGACGATCTCCTTCGGGATGCCCTCGATGTCGAGGATCAGTGCCGAACGCTCCAGGAACCCGAAGAGCAGGGCGGACAGCGCGATGCCCAGAGGGCTGTTGCGGCCGAGCAGCGCCACGGCGATGCCGGTGAACCCGGCGCCGGAGGGGAAGTCCACGCCGTAGCGATAGGTGTTGCCCAGCAGGTCCGGCAGACCGGCCAGCCCGGCGAGCCCGCCCGACACGAGCATCGTGATGATGATCATGCGACGTGGGTCAATGCCGTGGGCGTGGGCCGCCGCCGGGTTCAGTCCGCTCATCCTCAGGTCGTAGCCGTACAGGGTGCGGGTGAGCACCAGGTGCACGCCGACGCCGAGGACGACCGCTCCCAGCACGGCCCCGCCGAGGTGCGCGCCCGCGGGAAGCGAGACCCCGAGAAGGGCGAGCAGCCCGTCGAGCTCGGGCAGGCGCGCCGAGGACGGCAGCTCAGGGGTCGATCCGGTGGCGCTGCCGGCCGCGAACACCTCGGCCAGCAGGAAGGCGATGACGGCGGTGGCGACGTAGTTCAGCAGGAGCGTGGACAGAACCTCGGAGACGCCGCGCCATGTCTTGAGCACGGCGGCGATGCCGGCCCACAGGGCGCCGGCGAGCACGGCGACCAGGCAGACGACGGCGAGGTGCAGCGGCCCCGGCAGATCGAAGGACGTGCCGGCCGCGGCCGCGAGCAGCGCCGCGAAGCGGTACTGCCCTTCGACGCCGATGTTGAAGAGGTTCATGCGGAAGGAGACGGCGACGGCGAGACCGGCGAAGAAGTAGATGGCCGACCGGTTGACCGCGGAGACGAGCGAGTCAGGCCGTACGCCGAACTCCAGCATCGTCAGGTACGTCCGCGACGGCGAGGCGCCGACCGCGGCGAGAACGGCCGTCGAGACGGTGAGCGCGATCAGCAGTGCGAGCGCGGGGGCGGCGAGCGTGCTCGCCACTCCCCAGCCCGGCGTCCGGGCGGGCCTCATCGGTTCTCCGCGGCCGAGTCGGCGGGCTCCGGTTCGGCGCCCGTCATCATCCGGCCGAGGCGCTCCACGGTCAGCTCCCCGACGGGGACGGCGGGGCTCAATCTGCCGCGCAGCATCACCTGCACCCGGTCGCTCAGGCCGAGCAGCTCGTCGAGATCGGCGCCGACCAGCAGCACCGCCAGACCGTCGTCCCTGGCGTCGCGCAGCCGTTCCCAGATGACGGCCTGGGCACCGACGTCCACACCGCGGGTGGGGTGGGCGGCCAGCAGCACCTTGGGCCGGCCCCCGAGTTCCCTGCCGACGACCAGCTTCTGCTGGTTGCCTCCCGACAGCGCGGCGGCGGGTACGTCGACAGAGGGCGACCTGATGCCGAACCCGGCGACGAGCCGGCCGGTCGCGTCCCGGGCCGCCTTCCTGTCGACCCGCCACCGGCTGCGCCGTCGCAGATCCTCACTGCCGAGCATGGCGTTCTCCCAGAGCGTCGCGGGCAGCGCGAGCGCCTGGCGGTGGCGGTCCTCCGGGATGCAGGCGAGCCCCAGCCGGCGGCGGCCCCGCGTGCCGAGGTGGGTCGCCTCCCGGCCCGCGATGTGCAGCGAGCCTCCCGACACCGCGCGGATTCCCATGATCGCCTCGATCAGCTCGGTCTGCCCGTTGCCCTGGACCCCCGCGATGCCGAGGATCTCCCCCTGCGCCACCTCCAGCGTCGCGTCCGCGACGGCGTCGGCCCGCAGGCCGCGCAGCCGCAGGACGACCTCCCCGCCTCCGCCGCGCCGCCGCGCCGCCGGCGCCGGCAGCTCCCCGCCGACGATGAGCCGGGACAGACGGCGGGGATCGGCGTCCGCGGTCGCGAAGGATCCCACCGAGGCGCCCGCGCGGATGACGGTGATGTGGTCGGAGACGGCGAGCACCTCGTCGAGCTTGTGCGAGATGAAGACGACGGCCAGTCCCTGCGCGCGCAGTCCGGCGAGGCTGCCGAACAGGGCCCGCACCTCGCCGGGCACGAGCACCGCGGTGGGCTCATCGAAGATCAGCACGCGGGCGCCGCGGTAGAGGACCTTGAGGATCTCGACGCGCTGCCGCTGCCCCACGCCCAGGTGCTCGACGGTGGCGTCGGGATCCACGTCGAGGCCGTAGCGCTCGCTCACCTCCCGCACCGCACGCCGGCCTGAGCGGCGGTCGAGCAGGCCCCAGCGGGTGTTCTCGGCTCCGAGGATCACGTTCTCCAGCACGGTCAGGTTCTCGGCGAGCATGAAGTGCTGGTGGACCATGCCGATCCCGGCCGCGATGGCGTCGGCGGGTGACCGCAGCCGGACCGTCTCGCCGTCCAGCAGGAGCTCGCCTTCGTCGGGCTGCTCCTCTCCGTACAGGATCCTCATGAGCGTCGACTTGCCCGCGCCGTTCTCCCCCACCACCGCGTGGATCTGGCCAGGGTGGACGGCGAGGTTCACGTCACGGTTGGCGACGACGCCCGGATAGCGCTTGCCGATGCCGCGGAGCTCGACGAGCGGAGGTGGTTCGTGGATGGCGTGCGGGGACATCGGACCTCCAGACTCGCCCCGTCGCGGTGTCGCCGGCGCGGGCGTCAGCTGGGCGAGACGGGCACGGTGATCTCGCCCGCGATGATCTGTTTGCGGAGCTCCTCGATTCGCGGCTCGACGTCGCCGAGCTCGCCGCCGGTCGTGGTGTAGCCCACTCCGCCTTCCTTGAGCCCGAACTCCTGCAGCCCGTAGACCGGCTTGCCCGCCGCCGCGTCCTCGATGATGCGCAGCACCGCGACGTCGAGCTGTTTGGTGGCGCTGGTGAGGATCACGTCGGCCAGCCCCTGGCCGACCGTCTTGCGCTGGTCCACGTCGACCCCGATCGCCCACTTGCCCGCCGCCTTCGCCGCCTGGAAGACGCCGAGCCCGGACGCGCCGGCGGCATGGTAGACGATGTCGGCGCCGTCGTCGTACATCCCGCGGGCCGCCTCCTGCGCCTTGTCCGGCGAGGAGAACCCGCTGAAGTCGGGCGGCTGGGAGAGGAACACGCTGGAGATGTGGATGCCGGGTTTGATCTTCCGGGCGCCGGCCGTGTATCCGGCGATGAACTTCTCCTGAGGAGGTGTCTGCACACCGCCGACGAAGCCTATCCGCCCGGTGGACGACTTGAGGGCCGCCGCCGCTCCCACCAGGTAGCTCGCCTGCTCTTCCCGGAAGGTCACGTTGGTGACGTTGGGCAGCTTCACCGTCGCGTCGTCGATGATGACGAACTGGGTGTGGGGGAAGGCGGGCGCGACCTTCGCCAGCGGCTGGGCGTAGAAGAAGCCGACGGCCAGGACGGGATTGTGTCCTGTTTCGGCCAGCAGGCGCAGGACCTCCTCCAGGTCCGACCCGGCCGCGTTCGGACTGAGCTCCTTGGCCGACACGCCCAGCTTCGCCTTGGCCTGGTCGACTCCGGCCCCGACCGAGTCGTTGAAGGACTTGTCTCCGCGCCCGCCCCGGCTGTAGGCGACCCCGACAGTGATCTTCGCGGCGCCGGCCCGGCTCTCACCGGAGGCCGGACCCGCGGTGGTGCCGCCGCCCGTGGCCCCGCAGGCCGCGACCACGGACAACGTCAGACAGGTGGTGAGCAGTCGAGCGGCGAACAGTCGGGGCATGCGTCACCTCATATGTCGTCGCGCCCGCGCCGGGCACGGGCCCCGGGCCCTGCCTCCCGGGGCGCAAAGGATCTCGACTCCGGCGACACCATGATGGGCACTCGTCAGACAAGCGTCAATACTCATCAGACAAGCCGGAACGCCCTTCGTTCACGTGCTGCTGGGTTGCGCCGGTGCGGGGCGACCTGTCCTCGACGACCCTTCGTTCGGGGTACACGATCCGCAGCAGGACACCGGTCATGGCGGTCGTGACCAGGGCCATCAGGATCATCAGGGAGTACAGCCGCGGCGTCAGCACGCCGAGCTCGAGCCCGACGATCAGCACGATCAGCTCGGTCAGGCCGCGGGTGTTCATCAGGATGCCGAGGACCGCCGAGTGGCGGGGACGTACGCCGGTGATCCGCGCGCCGAGGTACGCACCTCCGAACTTGCCGGTGACCGCCACGAGCAGGATCAGCGCCAGCTCGCCGAACGCGACCGTGTCCAGCCGGGACAGATCGACCTTGAGACCGGCGGCCATGAAGAAGACCGGCAGCAGCATGACGGCGCAGATTCGCTCGATCCACGGCAGGACCCGCTCGCGCAGCGCCGAGACGCCCTCACGCGGCATGGCGACGCCGAAGAGGAACGCGCCGAAGATGGCGTGCAGGCCCATCCAGCTGGTCGCCTGAGCCGACAGCAGCAGCCCGGCCGCCCCGGCGACGAGCACGACGCCGGTCAGCGGACCGGACACCGGACGGCGGGCGGCCAGCCGGGCCAGCAGCGGTCGTACCACCCCCAGCAGCACGGCGGCGAAGGGCACCACGAACAGGACGCGCCACGGATGACCACCGCCACCCGCCAGCGCCGCCACGACGGCGAGGAGCGCCCACGCGAGCACGTCGCCCACCGCGGCGCAGGCCAGTGCCAGCCCGCCGATCGGCGTGTCGATCAGGCCTTTGTCGGTGAGGATCCGGGCCAGGACGGGGAACGCGGTGACCGCCATCGCGACGCCCATGAACAGCACGAACGCGACCCGGTCGCCGGTTCCGCCACCGCCGGCGAGGTAGAGCGCCAGCAGGGCGCCGAGACCGAACGGCAGCAGCATCGCGCATACCGACACGACGGAGGCCGTACGACTCTGGCCGCGCAGCAGCGTGTGGTCCAGGTGCAGGCCGATGAGGAACATGAACAGGCAGACGCCGATGTCGGCCAGCAGGGTCAGCGACGGCCGCACCTCGGCGGGAAAGAGCGTCCTGGGTATCGCGCCGCCGAACAGCGTCGGCCCGAGCAGGATGCCGCCCACGATCTCGCCGATGACCGCGGGCTGGCCGAGCCGGCGGGCGAGCATGCCGAGCAGCCACGCCGTCACGACGATCACCGCGAGGCCGAGAAGCAGCGGCGCGACGGTGTGCGGGCTCATAGGACCACTTCCTTCCGGGTGTGGGCGCCGTCGAGCACGGCCGTGTCGCCGTGACGAGTACGGCGCGAGCGTGCGGTGCGCGGTGACGCGCACCTGGTCCCCCGTCCGGTCCGGGCGAGGAGTGGAACGCGGACTGGAACGCGCAGTGGAATGCGGAGTGGAACGCGCGCGAGACGGAACCGGCGCCCGAGGCCGCGCACACCACCGCGCGTCCGTATCAGGCGCCCCGGATGACCCGGGCGGCGGTTCGACGGGCGGCGGTTCGACGGGTGGCGGTTCGACGCGTGGGAAAGGAGCCGCGAGAGCATTCCCGGCCCATTCAGACGGCGGCCTGTCCCTTGGTCGGGTCAGCGGTGCCGGCGGCCGCGGAGAACGGAATGTCGTGGAACTTCCGGTGCGCCGGGGCCCCGGCCGGACGGTCCCCGAACGACAGCGTCGTGGTCATGCTTCTCGCTCCTTACTGCCGGATCGATCCAGGGTGCAGTAGCGATACAGCTCGATGACGTGCGGCAGAACGGCCGGGTTCGCGCAGGTGACGGCGAGCTTGGTCATCGTGCCAAGCGAAGTACTCGCCGCCGTTTCACCCGGAAGTGCGGTTCGATGATGATGCTGAAGTCTTTTGCGGAGATTGTCCATGGCCTCGGGGCGGCGTCGTCCCGTCTCGTCCGGAAGGGGCGAGCGGGCTTTTCACACGAGGCGCCGAAAGTTTCATATGGGGAGAGTTCTCCGCCGGCCGTCGTCGTACGGCTGACCTGAAACGCGACGACTTCCCCTTCAAATCGACTGCACATGCAGTCAGAGCGTGTTTGACGCCTTTACGTGCGCTTTTCTAGCGTCTCGTGACGTCCGGCCCCACCGGTCCCCACCAGATTGGACGCTGCATGAGACGGATCGGCATGAAGCTCATTCGCCTGGCCGTCGCCGCCGGCACCGTCGTCGCCGCGGTCGCGCTCGCGACGCCACCCGGAGCGCAGGCCGCCGCCGGAGACGGGACACCCACCGACCCCAACATCCGCTTCGTCGGCCGCTGGGACACCCGCGACAGCGCCGCCTACGTCCCCGGCTGGGCCGGCGCCTACCTCACCACCGGGTTCACCGGCACCACGGTCAAGCTCAAGCAGCGCAACACCATCGACCTCTACTACAGCATCGACGGCCGCCCCGACGTCTACCTGCAGAACGTACGGGGCACGGTCAACCTCACCGCCACCCCGCTTCCGGCGGGCAACCACACCCTGCGCGTGTCCTACCGGGTGGTGGCCGGCTCCTATCACGGCGACGCGGTGTTCCAGGGGCTGGTGCTCGACTCAGGCGCACGCACCCTGCCCGCCCAACCTGCCAAGGGCATGGTCGAGTTCGTCGGCGACTCGATCACCGTCGGCACCACCACCTCGAAGAACGCCCTCACCGCGTACGGATGGCTGGTCGGCGAGCAGCTCGGACTGGACCACATGCAGGTCGCCGAGGGGGGCGCCTGCCTGGTCAGCACCGCCGACGGCTGCGTCGGCCTGGACCGCCGCTTCGTGAAGGTCAGCGCGGCGGACGGGGCCGTCGACCACGACTTCACCCGATACCAGGCGGACGTCGTCGTGATCAACCTCGGTACCAACGACGCCGGTCACGGGGTGTCCACGACACAGTTCCAGGACTCCTACATCGGCCTGCTGCGCACCATCCGGAGCAAATACCCGAAGGCCGCGATCCTGGCCCTGCAGACCTTCCGCGGGCGGTTCGTCCCGCAGACCCAGGCCGCGGTGCAGACCGTCAGCAACGCCGGCGACCGCAACGTCTTCTTCGTCGCCACCGACGGATGGGTGCCCTCCGACGGCCTGTCCGACAGCGTCCACCCCAACGACGCCGGACACCGCGCGATCGCGGCCAAACTCGCCCCTATCGTCACCGCCCACCTCGCTCCGCCCACCTCCCCCACCCCGACGCCGAGCCCGAGCCGGTCGCCGAGCCCGACGCCCTCCGTGTCGCCCAGCCGCACCCCCACTCCCACGCCCTCGGCGACGCCCAGCGCCACCCCGAGCGGCCCGGCCGGCGCGTGCGCCGTGCACTACACCGTGACCAACCAGTGGCCCGGTGGCTTCCAGAGCGAGGTACGGGTGACCAACACCGGCGGCAGCACCCTGAACGGGTGGGCGCTCGGCTGGAGGTTCTCCGACGGCCAGCAGATCAGCCAGGGCTGGAACGGCACATTCACCCAGACCGGCGCGGCCGTCACCGTCACGAACCCCACATGGAGCCCCGCCCTCGCGCCCGGCGCCTCCGCGACGGTCGGCTTCACCGGCACCTCCAACGGTGCCAACTCCACACCGGCCTCCTTCACCCTCAACGGCGCCGTATGCGCGCTGACCTGACGCGACCCGGCCGATCGTGCGGCGGCCGTACGACCCCGTGGCAGTCGCCGGCCCGCTGAGAAGCACCCTCACCCGCTGACCGACCTAGCGCCCGCCCGAGAAGGAGAGAACCGCAGATGACCATGTTCCGACGGCGCGCCGCCACGGCGCTCGCAGCAGCGGTAGCCGCGCTGACGGGGGCGTTGACCTTCTCGGCGGCGCCGAGCGCCGGCGCCGCCACCGGCTGCGCCGTCACCTACCGGATCACCAACCAGTGGACGGGTGGTTTCGGCGCGGACGTCACCGTGACGAACCTCGGCGACACGATCAACGGGTGGACGCTGACCTGGACCTTCTCCACGGGCCAGCAGGTCACCCAGGCCTGGAACGCGACGGTCACGCAGACCGGGGCGAACGTCACCGCCAAGAACGTCGACTACAACCGCACCATCCCGGGCAACGGGTCGGCCAACTTCGGGTTCAACGGGTCGTGGAGTTCCGCCAACCCGGTGCCGGCGAGCTTCGCGCTCAACGGCGTCACCTGCACCGGCGGGGTCACCAGCAGCCCCAGCGCGAGCCCCAGTCCGAGCCCCAGCGCGAGCCCGAGCGCGACACCCAGCACCACCCCGACCCCCGGGAAGATCACAGTCTGGCTGGCCGGCGACTCCACCGTCGCCAACAGCTCCGGCGACCCCATCGTCGGCTGGGGCCGCGAGCTCGGCCAGTACCTCACCGCCAACGCAACTGTGACGAACAACGCCGTCGGCGGCCGCAGCATCCAGACCTGGCTGTACGAGTCGGCCGTCACCGGCAGCACCAACTCCTCGGGCGAATGCGTCCTCAGCTCGACCGCCTACGCCGCCCGCTGGCAGTCCATGCTCGACGCCTCCACGGGGATGAAGACCGGCGACTACCTCTTCATCCAGTTCGGCATCAACGACGGCTCCCCCACCTGCCCCAGGCACGTCGGCTCCGCCCGGTATCGCGAACTCCTCACCGCCATGGTCCGCGCCGCGAAACAGCGTGGCGCCAACCCCGTGCTGGTGACTCCCGTGGCCGCCCTGACCTGCAGCGGAAGCACCGCCACGCCCAACCGCGGCTACCTGACCGAGACCTTCGACGTCGGCTCCGCCACCGGCACCCCGGTCATCGACCTGCACAAGCTGAGCTACACCCTCTACAACAGCCTGCGCTTCTGTCCGTACAGCGGCGACTACACCTCGGGCCCGGTGGGCGCGTTCTTCGCCAACGACCACACCCACTTCGAGGCGTACGGCGCCCGGCAGATCGCCGGCCTCGTCGCCGGAGCCGTACGCGACCAGCGGCTCGGCCTCGCGGCATACCTCCGATAACAGCCCGAGCCAGCCAGAACCAGCCCGGCGCCGCCACCAACCAGGCGGCGCCGGCTCGTACCGCCCGGACAGGGGCACGGTACAGCCGTACTTCACACCATCGAGGCCGTCGCTGACGTCATCCGCGACTGGGCGGCCATTTCGTGATGCCGGTCAGATGGAACGCGGCGCGCTCTTCGACGCGCCCGACGAGAATGCGCCGGCACTCCGATCGAGCGCCATTCGAGCTGGAGAGTGGAGAGGATCAGGTGGTCAGCTCAGGTCGTCGAACTCGCCGTCTTTGACCCCGCCGACGAAGGCATCCCATTCGGACGGCGTAAACGCCAGAACCGGACCGTCCGGATTCTTCGAGTCGCGGACCAGGAACAACCGCTGGGCGTCCGCCTTGTGTTCCGTACCCGCCTCGGCAGCGTCGGCGACGGCGATCTCGACGCAGTTCGAGCCGTTGCCGCTACGACGGCTCTTTCGCCACGTGACGCGAGACAGGTACACGGACAACCCCTTGGCTTTCTCTCGGCAGGATCGCTCTCATCGGGACCCCTCGGCCAGCCGTGCGATGAGCCGCCTCGACTCGTCGGGGTCGAGCGCCATCGCTCGAAGATGGTCGAAGGCCAGCGAGTACCGGTAGATCTCGGCATCGCTTTCGACGTACAGGTTACTTGTCGTGCCCTCGACGTACACCACATTTGGATCGTAGGTTTCACGGAATTCAAGCAGGGCGAAAGTCCCCGCTGTCGCGGGATGCGCGCCCTTGGCGAAGGGCAGCACCTGGATCGTGACGTTGTCCCGGTCCGCGAATTCCAGGAGCCTCGCGTACTGCTCGCGCATGATCGCCTCGGAACCGACCCTGCGGGTGAGCGCGGCCTCGTCGACGACCGTCCAGAACCGGAGCGGGCTCTCCTCCCGGAGCAGCAGCCGCTGCCGGGTCATGCGCACCTCCACCCGCCGCTCGACTTCGGCCGGGGAGGACAGGCCCATCAGTGCGGTACGGATGATCTCGCGGGCGTACTCGTCGGTCTGCAACAGGCCGTGCACGAGCATGCCGTCGTAGCTGCGGATGAACGCCGCGTCGGCTTCGAGCTGGATGTAGGCCGAGTAGTCGCTCGGCAGCGAGTCAGCGTAGGCGTCCCACCAGCCCCGGGTGCGGGCCGTCCTGGCCAGCGCTTGCAGGCCGGCCCGCCTGTCGTCGGCCAGTTCGTAGAGGTCGAGCATGCGGGTGAGGTCCGGCGAGGTGATCCCGACGCGGGCCGTCTCGATCCTGGAGACCTTCGCCGCCGACCAGCCGAGGCGCTCGGCTGCGTCCTCCAGGGTCAGCTCCTTGCGTTCGCGCAGCCTGCGCAGCTCGCCGGCCAGCCGTCTGCGCCGGACCGTGGGGCCACGCCCGTTCGTCACGTAAACCTCCCTGATCGTCACGCACAGTGTGCCGCCCCAGGAGAGACCGCATCAGTGAAACCAGCGAAGACGCCGCGCAGAGCAAATTTGCAGTTTCGCTTGCCTCGTCGCTTCCGAAGGATGACCATCAGAGCGAACCACTCACGTTGCGTCATCGATCGATAACCGATTGCGCTTAAACGGGTGTCAAGCTGGCGAGAAGGGGTCGAAGATGCGGACGGGCGACCATGGACATCAGGCTGTGAGGTCGACCTCGTCCCGGCCTTCGGGCAGCTGGGTGGTGCCTGAGCCGTACGCCGATCCGGGCTGTGCGGGTCTCCCGCAGCACGCGACGAAGGCGGTGGAACTGCTGGGACAGATCGACCTGCCCGGTGAGGCCGCGTCGGTGCGGAAGGCGCGTCACTACCTCCGGGTGCTCCTGGCCGAGACCGGCCACCCGCAGGCCGACTACGCCGTGCTGCTGGTCAGCGAACTCGTCGCCAACGCCGTACGGCACTCCGACTCGCGCCTGCCCCGCGGACAGGTGACCGTGACCGTCGCCCGGCGCTCAGGAACACTCCACGTCGACGTCATCGACGCGGGCTCGGCCACCAGCTCACCCCGCGTACAGGTCGGCACCGACACGGAGACGTGCACGGGCCGTGGGCTGTGGCTGGTCCAGGAGCTGGCGGTGGCCTGGGGCTGGCATGAGAGCAAGGCGGGGCGGGTGGTCTGGTTCCAGCTGGCGAGCGGCTGAGCGGCGACGATGGTCAGCCGGTGGCCGGTCGCGGCGCTCAGTCACCGAGGACTCCTCCGAGCCCGAGTTCGCCTTCGGCGGGAGGGGGTGCAGTACGGCGCCGGAGTCGTGGCCACCCATTCGGGCCCGGGGCCGGGGCGAGCGTGAAGGACCCGGCGAGCCAGGTGGCGAGTTGGTCCCGGTCGATCAGCACCAGATCCGTGCCCGCCGCACATTTGACAGCGGGAACGGTGAAGCGAGCGGTCGTGACAAGGACACCCCGGTGGCCTGGGTGGGCGTGTAGCGCACCCAGCAGGTCGCGTATTTCGGGAGCGCCGACGGATTTGCTCCACCGCTTGCACTGGACGACGAATGGCTGCCCGCCGGGCGAGATTCCGACGACGTCCACGCCACCGTCACCACTGCCCCCGACGCGATGCACCTTACGGAAGCCTTCGCGCAGGAGAAGAGCCTCGACCAGGGTTTCGAACTGACCGCCGGACATCCGGTCCACCTTTTCGAGGCGGGCGTTCTCCCTGATCCACTCCTGTCTCCTCGCCTCAAGCGCCCGGTAGCGAAACACGAGCGCTCCAGTCGTCCCGGCGACAAGCACGATCGTGACGCCGAGAGCCGGCAACCAGTGGGCGACGATGAGTTCGACGAGCCGTTTCACGGCCAGGATGGCGGCAACCGCGGCGGCCAGCCAGAGAATCCAGCTCCCATCGCCGCCCTTGCCCTTACCTCGTCGTCGTCTGGGCCGTCCCATAGGAAGCCTCCGGGGAAAGAGGAAGACATTCCCACTCTGCCAAATGGGACTGACATTTCCGCGACTCAACGGCCGGACCCACCAATAGCGCGCATAAGTCGATGGCGAGGGTGGGACCGCGTGTGACACGGTGTGGGCGTGTCTGAGCAGATCTTCCCGCCGCGAAGCGAGGCCGAGGCGAAGCCGATCGCGTACGATGCGCTGCCGCTGATTCGCCGCGCGTCGTCCGGGGACGCCGGGCACATCGCCGATGTGTTCCTCGCCGCCCGGGCCGGGATGACCTACCTGCCCCGCCTGCACTCCGACGAGGAGACCCGGGCCTGGATCGCCGGTGTCATGGTCCCGGCCTCGCAAGTGTGGGTCGCCGAGCTACACGGTCGGATCGCGGGCTTCGCCTGCCTGAACGGCGACTGGCTCGACCACCTGTACGTCACGCCCGCCGCCCAGGGGCGCGGCATCGGCGCCGCGCTGATTGATCACGTCAAGCAGGCGCACCCCCGCGTGCTCGACCTGTACGTCTTCCAGCAGAACGACGGTGCCCGCCGTCTCTACGAACGGCACGGCTTCACCCTCGTCGAGGAACGGGACGGAAGCGGCAACGAGGAGAACCTCCCGGACGCCCACTACCGCTGGCGGAGCGCCGGCACTCCGGACGCATGCTGAAAGGGGCGCACACGACATGGGTCGCGTACGCCCCCGGGAGGCCCTGGATGCGGCGGGTTCAGCGGAAGCGGCGGAGCCTGAGGCTGTTGCTGACGACGAAGACGCTGGAGAACGCCATCGCCGCACCGGCGATCATCGGGTTGAGCAGGCCCGCGGCGGCCAGTGGCAGGGCCGCCACGTTGTAGGCGAAGGCCCAGAACAGGTTGCCCTTGATCGTGCGCAGCGTGCGCCGCGAGAGCCGGATCGCGTCGGCCGCCACCCGCAGATCGCCCCGCACCAACGTCAGGTCGGCGGCCTCGATGGCCACGTCGGTGCCCGTACCCATGGCGAGCCCCAGGTCGGCCTGCGCCAGCGCCGCGGCGTCGTTGACGCCGTCGCCGACCATCGCGACCGTCCGGCCCTCGGCCTGCAGCCTCTTCACCACGTCGACCTTGCCGGCGGGCAGCACCTCGGCGATAACCTCGTCGATGCCGACCTCGCCCGCGACCGTACGGGCGACCGCCTCGTTGTCGCCGGTCAGCAGCACCGGCGTCAGCCCGAGCGCGCGCAGTTCGGCGACGGCGTCGGCGCTGGTGGGCTTGACGACGTCGGCCACCACCAGCACCGCGCGTGCCCGGCCGTCCCAGCCGACGGCGACCGCCGTACGGCCCGCGGCCTGTTCCTCCCCCAGTCTCTTCTCCAGCTCCGCGGGCAGGTGCTGGGACCATTCCTCCAGCAGGCGGGGCCGGCCGACGAGTACGGCGTGGCCGTCCACGATGCCCTGCACGCCGAGGCCCTCGACGTTGGCGAAGTCCTCCGGCGACGGCAGCACGCCCACCCGCTCGGCGGCGCCGCGGGCGATCGCCTGCGCGATCGGGTGCTCGGAGGCGTGCTCCAGGGCCCCGGCCAGCCGGAGCACCTCGTCGTGGTCCTCCCCTTCGGCCAGGTGGACCCCGACCAGGGTCATCCTGCCCTCGGTGACCGTGCCGGTCTTGTCGAGCACGACCGTGTCGATCGCGCGGGTCGACTCCAGCACCTCGGGGCCCTTGATCAGGATGCCGAGCTGGGCGCCGCGGCCGGTGCCGACCAGCAGCGCGGTCGGGGTGGCCAGGCCCAGCGCGCAGGGGCAGGCGATGATCAGCACCGCGACCGCGGCGGTGAAGGCCGCCCCGGCCCCCTCCCCCGTACCGAGCCAGTAGCCCAGGGTGGCGACCGACAGGGCGATGACGATCGGCACGAAGATGCCGGAGATGCGGTCGGCGAGGCGCTGCACCTGGGCCTTGCCGGTCTGCGCCTCCTCGACCAGCCGCGCCATCTGGGCGAGCTGGGTGCCGGAGCCGACCCGGGTGGCCCGGACCACCAGCCGGCCGCCCGCGTTGACGGTGGCCCCGGTGACGGCGTCGCCGGGCCGCACCTCGACGGGGACCGACTCGCCGGTGAGCATCGAGGCGTCAACGGCGGAGGTGCCCTCCTCGATCACGCCGTCGGTGGCGATCTTCTCCCCCGGCCGTACGACGAAGTGGTCGCCGGCCTTCAGCTCGCCGACGGGGACGCGCACCTCGCGGCCGTCGCGCAGCACGGCGACGTCCTTGGCACCCAGTTCCAGCAGGGCCCGCAGCGCCGCGCCGGCGCGCCGCTTGGAACGGGCCTCGAAGTAACGCCCGGCCAGGATGAACGCGGTGACCCCGGCCGCGGCCTCCAGGTAGATGTCACCAGAGCCGTCGCTGCGGGTGATGGTCAGGTCGAAGCCGTGGGTCATGCCGGGCATGCCCGCGTCGCCGAGGAACAGCGCCCACAGCGACCAGCCCAGTGCGGCGATCGTGCCGAGCGACACGAGCGTGTCCATCGTGGCCGTGCCGTGCCGCAGGTTGGTCCAAGCGGCCCTGTGGAACGGCAGGCCGCCCCACACGATGACCGGGGCCGCGAGCGTCAGCGACAGCCACTGCCAGTAGGTGAACTGCAGCACCGGGATCATCGCCAGCGCGATCACCGGCACCGCGAGCACCACGGAGACCAGCAGCCGGGTCCGCAGGGCGGCGAGTTCGTCCGGCTCCGGGGGCGCCTGCTCCGGCTTGGGCGGCTCGGGGAGTCTGGCGGTGTATCCGGCCTTCTCCACCTCCGCCACCAGCGCCTGGGGGTCCAGGTCTTCGGGGAAGGTCACCTTCGCCTTCTCCGTGGCGTAGTTGACCGTCGCGGTCACGCCGTCCATCTTGTTGAGCTTGCGCTCGATCCGGTTGGCGCACGACGCGCAGGTCATGCCGCCGATCGAGAGTTCGACCGCGCCTGTCGGCCGGTCACCGGTGATGGAGGCCATCACCCCTCCTTTCCGCGTCATACCCGGCGTCAGTGGCCGGAGTGGGCGTGTTCGGATCCGTGGTCCGCCGTGGTGGCGGGAGCCGCCCCCGAGGGTTGCTCCGCCCGTACGGTGAAGGCGGCGGTGTGCACGGTCCCGTCGTGCTTGAAGTCGAGGAAGAGCCGGTAGTCGCCGCGGCTCGGCACCTCGGCGTAGAAGGTGATGCCCGGCCCGGCCGTGGTGACGCCGTCGCCGGGGGCGCCGTCAGGGTGGACGTGCAGGTAGGCCAGGTCGCCCACGCGCAGCGCGACCAGGTGGCCGTAGGCCGCGAGGTACGGCTGGAGGTCGGTCACGGGCCTGCCGTCCTTGCTGATCTCGGCGACGAGCCTGCTCGCCGCACCGGGAGTGAGGGTGCCGTCGAGCCGGACGGTGTATCCGTCCACCGTCACCGTACGGCCGGGCGCCGGCAGCGGCCGGGGCGCGTAGTCGCCGGAGGCGTACAGGTCGGCGCCGAGGGTCAGCCCTGCCCCGCCCTGGGGGACGAAGTCGGCGAAGACCCGGTAGGCGCCGGCGTCGGGCAGCGTCAGCGGCACCGACCAGGTTCCGTCACCGGCGAGCTCGGGGTGCACGTGCCGGAAGATCGTCGCGTCGCGGCTGACCACGATGAGGTGCAGCTTCTTGTCGTGCTGCGTCTCGTAGGCGGTCACCGGGCGGCCGTCCGGGCCGTCCACGGTGAACCGGAACTCGGTCCACTCGCCGGGAGTGATCGTCGTGGTCCGCGGGGTGAGGGTGTAGCCGTTCTGGGACACCTGGAGCCCTCCCGGCACGTGGTCCGTCTTCGGCGCGGCCTGTGCCGGGGTCCCGTGCCCTCCGTGTCCGTTGTTCACGGACGCCGAGGGTGGAGTCGCGCCGACCGCGCCGCCGATGCCGAACGCTCCCGCGAAGACCACGGCGAGGCCGAGGACGTAGGCGCCCATCCGGGCCGGTGTGTTCATGGGTGGTCCACCACTTCGTATCCGGCCTCCTCGACGGCGGCCCTGATCGTGGCCGTGTCGAGGGGGTTGTTGCTTTCCACGGTCAGGAGCCCGGTGGCCAGATCGACCTCGACACCGGTGACACCGGTGACCTCGCCGACCTCTTCCTTCACGGAGCTGACGCAGTGACCGCAGGTCATGCCGCTGACAGTGTAGGTGGCGGTCGTCATGACGCTTCTCCTTCTGTTGTCGATCGATCAGGAACGGACGGGACGGGCGACGGCGTCGGAGGCTTCCTTGATCTTGACGTCGGCCTCGGCGCCGCCTTGCTCGGAGGTCCGTTGTCCTAATTGAACACCCTACCCCCCTAGGGTATTTCGCACTGCCCAGGGTGGACCCGCTCGACCGTCTCACACCTGCACGGACGTCGCTTCGGCGCCCACGGCGGCGGGGGTGGCCGGCTTCGGCCTGCGCATGAGCAGCAGGGTCAGTACGGCCCCTGTCGCCGCCAGGACCGCCGCGCCGACGAATGCGGCCTGGAAGCCGCCGGTGAGCGCGGCCGGGCTGTCGGCACCTCCGGTCGCGGCGAGCGCGGTCGTCACGGCCAGGCCGAGGGCCGAGCCGATCTGGTAGGTGGTGTTGACGATTCCCGAGGCCAGCCCGCTCTCCTCGGGCCGCGCGCCGGAAATCGCCGACATCATCGCGGGGATGTAGGCCAGGGACATGCCGACCGCCGCGGCCAGCGAGGCGGGCAGCACATCGGCGGCGAAAGTGCCGTCCGGCCGGACCAGGGACAGCCAGGCCACCCCCGCCGCCAGCACGGCGAGCCCGATGACGATCAGGGGCTTGGCGCCGAACCGGCCGAGCAGCCGGGCGGTGATCCCGATCATGACGATCATTATCGCTATCGTCATCGGGAGCAGGGCCGCTCCGCTGGGGAAGGCGCTGTAGCCCAGGACCTGCTGCAGATTAGAGGTTGAGGAAGTACCACATCGGGATCCAGGCGGCGCCCAGCAGCGCCATCGCCAGGTTGGCGACGGCCAGCCCGGGGGTGCGCCAGACGGCCGGCGGCATGAGCGGCTCCCGGATCACGCGCTGCACGAGCAGGAACAGCGTGAGCAGCACGACCGCCCCCGCCAGTTCCAGCAGCGTGGTGGCCGAGCCCCAGCCCTGCTCTGGCGCCCGGACGATGGCGAACACGGCCAGGGCGATCCCGGCGGTGACGACGAGGCCGCCGAGCACGTCCACCGATCCGCGCCGGCCGGCGACCGCGGGCAACAGCGCGGGCACGGCCAGCAGGGTGGCGATGCCGATCGGGATGTAGACGACGAAGACCCATGGCCAGCTCAGATACTCGGTGACGACCCCGCCGAGGAACACTCCGGCGGTGCCGCCGGCCGGCGCCGCGGCGCCGTACAGGGCCATGGCCTTGCCGAGCTCCCGGGAATCGTGGGAGAAGAGCATCATGAGCAGGGTCATCGAGGCGGGGGCGATGAGCGCGCCGCCGACGCCCTGCACGCCCCGGCCGAGGATCTCCACCCAGGGGCTGTTCGCCACGGCGGCCACGGCCGACCCGGCGATCAGGATCAGCCAGCCGGCCGTGAAGATCCTGCGGGCTCCGAAGATGTCGGACAGGCGGCCGCCGAGCAGCAGCAGGCCGCCGAATGCGATGACGTAGGCGTTGAACACCCACTGCAGCGCGCCCGGGGAGAAACCCAGGTCGCGCTGCATGTCGGGCAACGCGACACCGATGATCGAGGTGTCCATGATGACCATGAACTGGGCGGCGGCGAGCACGACCAGTGCCCGCCACCTGGGCGGATTGACGGCGTTCATGCCGCACTCCTGTTCTTCGCATCCGCCCCTCGATGGGAGGATGCGCTAAGGGGGTTGGGTGTGATGCGTGATCGGACCGGCCCCACGGGTGGGCGTGCATGCCGGTGCACGCCCACCGCTCTCTTCCGGGGCCCGGTCGCCTGGGCCTAACTCACCAGCGTGTAGCCGGCCTCTTCCACCGCGGCCCGGATCTCCTCGTCGGTGAACCCAGAGCCGCTGACGGTGACCGCGCCGGTCGGCAGATCGACCGTCACGCCGGTGACGCCGCCGACCTTGCCGATCTCCCCCGACACCGACGAGACGCAGTGACCGCAGGTCATCCCGCTCACCGAATAGACCTTGCCGTCCGCCGTTCCCGTCTCGGTGTCCGTCTCGGCGGCCACCTCGGCCTGAGCCGTCTCCGTGCCGCACGCGCATACCGTGCACATGTCCGCCATCCCTTCGTTTAGTACCCATAGGGGGTATCGACGCGAGGACCGTAGCATACCCCCAGGGGGTTTGTCTGCCCGGTTCGTCCTGTAGAGAACCGGGTGGTACGCCCGTCGGCGCGGTGAACCCCGGCGACAGGGACGGCTCGGGGCTGTCGTCCACCCGCAGGTCAGGTCCAGAAACGATCCATGGGAAAGCCATGGGATGACGTCGCGAGGCGATGCGGGGAACCCACGGATCGCTGGGTAATGTCGCACTGTCACTACGGGGGTGTGCGCGCAGGCTCGCTCCGCGACTCTTGTGATCCGGGTGTAGAAGACGCGTGCTCGACGGCCGTCCGTCGTCGAGCTTCAGCGAGATGCCCGCACCTGCACACGGAGAGTGTTCAGCCATGAAGCGTCTTGCCGTTCCCGTCGCCGTGCTCTCGACCGGTCTGCTGGCCGGTGCCTGCGGCTCCACAGACACCGCAACTCATGACATGTCGTCCATGTCGTCCATGTCAGCGACGCCGGCTGAATCGCGGGCTCCTGTCACCAGCTCGGCCGCGGATCACAACGAGCGGGACATCTGGTTCGCGCGGATGATGATCCCGCACCACCGCCAGGCCCTGGAGATGGCCAGGCTTGTTGAGGGGCGCGCCGCCGGCGGCAAGGTCAAGGAGCTGGCCAGGAAGATCGAAGCCGCCCAGGATCCCGAGATCCGGACGATGACCGGTTGGCTGGAGAGCTGGGGCGTTCAGGTCCCCGGCGAAGGCGTGCCGATAAACCATATGGACCACGACATGCCCGGAATGATGTCCGGCGAGGACATGAACAAACTCAAGGGCCTCGAAGGCGCCGCCTTCGACAGGGCGTTCCTGACGATGATGATTCAGCACCACGAGGGCGCCGTCACCATGGCCGAGGAGGAGCAGGGCGCCGGCGTCTACGAGCCGGCCAGGCGGCTCGCCGGCTCCATCATCACCAGTCAGTCCGCGGAGATCAGCACCATGAGGAAGCTCCTGAAGTAGGACTTCCGGGCGGGTGGGCGATGATTTCGTCGCCCATCCACCTCTGGTGTCAGCGCGACGTGGGGCACTGCCTGCCGAGCTTGGCGACCTTCTTGGAGAAGGCCTTCGCGTGCCTCAGTTCGTCCTTCGCGGTGCCGTTGAGCACTTCGGCCACCTCGGAGTCACCGGCCGCCGAGGCCTGGCGGGCGTGCTCGGGATACATCCGCGTGCCCTCGTACGTCTCCCCCTTGATCGTCTCGCACAGGTTCGTCCCGGTGTCGCGGACCGCGCCGGCGAGGTTCGCGTGCTCGGCGAAATGCTCGGTGCGCTCGACGGCGGCGGTGCGGTGGAACAGCCTGGCGAGCCTGGGCTGCCCGGTCTCCCGCGCCCTGTCTCCGTAGAGGGTGTATTTGGCGTAGGCGAAGGCCTCGCCCTTCATCGCCGCCCGAAGGTTCTCCAGGGTCCTGGACGAGGAGACCTTGGACGGGCCGGCCTGGATCTCCACCGGCTTGGCCCGTACGTCGGTCGGGATCGTCACCCCGGACGAGGGGTCGGTGAGGGCCTTCCGCGCCTGGCGGAACTTCTCCCGGTGCCTGGCCTCGTCCTTGCCCACCTCGGAGAAGAGCCTGGCGGCCTCCTGGTCGCCGTCCGCCCTGGCCTGCCGGGCGAACTTTCTGTACATCGTCGTCGCCTCGTACGACTCACCGCTGATGCTGTCGCGGAGATTCGCCGCGTTGTCGCCGACCAGGCCGATCAACTCCGCCTGCTCGGTGAAGTGCTCGCGTAACTCACTGTGCGCGGTGTGCCGGTACAGGTTCGCGACATCGGGCAGGTTCTCCCGATCGGCCTGCTTGGCATAGGCGCGGTAGGTGACGTTCGCCAGCGCCTCGCCCTTCATCGACTTCGTGACGTTGGTACGCGTGGACGGGTCGACGTCGTCCGAACGAGGAGCGGACGCCGCCATGGCGCTCCCGGCTCCCATGGACAGAAGGACGACCGTGCCCGCGATCGTGAGAGAGACTTTCCAGCAGAAGAGACCTCGGGATTCCATGTGACCCCCCGATGTGCGTGCGGTCGGCACGAGCGGAGCGGTTTCCGCGCGGTCACCGAAGTCGCGACGGAACACCAGCCCTTCTGACAGTGATACCCCGCCGGCCGAATCCCCGGGGCTGGCGGTGGTCAAGGAATCGGACGCCGGTCAGGGCCGCCGGCCGCCGGCGGCGTGTTTCGGGAGGTAGGCGGTGTAGCCGGTGCCCCGGAGCCGGTGGGCCTTCCACTCCTGGGCGTAACCGGGAGGTGGGGAGCGTCTGTCGGCGAGGGCGGCGGTGGGTTCGGTCGCGGCGCGGCGCAGCAGGGCGGCCTCGGTGATGTTGCGGTTGTTGCCGCTGACGTCGGCGGAGGCGCAGCCGGCGTAGTAACCGATCGGCTGCGAGTGACTGCCGGTGACCAGGCAGGGCGGGCGCAGGCCGAGGCGGCGCAGGCCGTCCGCGACCGCCTGGTAGCGGTCGGCGGTGGCCCGCGCACCGGCGGCCCTCTCCTGGAGCACCTCGAACTGCACCGTCAGGTGCGCGACGAGCAGCCCGGCCAGGACACCCGCGACGACGACACGGCCGCGGGCCGGACGGACGGCTCGCACCGTACCCGCGGCCAGCGTGGCGACGGGCAGGGCCAGCAGGGCGTAGACGGGCAGGAAGAAGCGCGGCGCGGAGTAGCCGACGAGGACGAGGTAGGGAACGCTCAGCGCGGCGGCGCAGACGACGGGCAGCACGGTCTCGGCCGCCCGCCCGGTGCGCAGGGCCACCGCGCACGCCGTCAGTGCGAGCACGGGAAGGGCCAGCCACCACAGCGTGAGCTCCGGGTGCGTCAGCGGGACCGTGCAGGGGCGGCACAGCAAAGGCCCGTTGAGGCTGCGCCAGGCGTCTCCCGCTGCCCAGTGCAGGCCCATGCCGCCCTCGGTCGCGCTGGACGCGTGCAAGCGGGCGCTGACGCCGCCCCATCGCCCGTACGCCTCGGCGATCCACTGGGCGCCACCGGCGGCGAGCCCGCCCGCGACGGTGAGGGCCGGGGCCGGACGCCGCCAGGCGGGCACCACGCCGCAGGCGGCCAGCAGCGGCGCCGCGAGCCAGACGCCGTCGGAGAAGCGGAAGAGCGTGGCCGCCGCGACTGAGCCGCCCAGGCCGAGGAGCACGACTCCGGAGGCGCCGGGCCGCTGGGCGCGCAGGAACCAGCCGGTCGCCGCCACCGCCGGCAGCGCCACCCACAGGTTGGGCATGGCCTGAGGTCCGTACAGCACGGTGACCCACAGGCCCGCGAACAGCAGGGCGGCGAACGCGGTCCGGCCGGGCCCGAGCAGCGGGCGCCAGACGCGGTACGCCGCATAGAGCGCGACGGCCGACAGCAGCGCCAGCACGATCCTGATCACCGGGGTGGCGCCGGTGACGGCCATCAGGGGGGCCGCCAGGAAGCCGATCCCCCGCGAGCGCGGCGCGCTGAAGTAGGCGGCCGGATTGCGTGGATCGACCTGGGACAGATACACCGTCTCGTCCCAGCCGAGCCCGAGGAGCGGCGTGACGACAGCCAGCTGGACCGCCGCATAGCCGGCAGCCACCAGGCCCAACCATGGGATTCGGATCACAGCAGCCTACCCGCCGGCCGTGCTTGCCGAATGGTGACTGTTCGGGGGCCGTTCGGCACTGTCGGCCCGCACGTCGGGGCTGTCGTATGGAGGCGACACTTCCGTGTGTGGAGGCTCGACATGCCGCGTTCTCTCGGTGTCCTGGGTGACCGGTGGGAACAGGCGTTCCTGGTGGCGACCGGCGGCGCGCTGGTGGGTGGTGGTGCTGCCTGGCTGGCCGGGGCCACGGCCGTCGCGGACGGGTTCTGGGCGGCGGGGACCGCGGTGGCCGTCCCACCCGCCGTGGTGTGGGTGGCCGCCGCGGTGCGCAGGGGGCGGGCGGGTGTCGACCTGATCGCGGCGCTGGCGCTGGCCGGGACCCTGGCCGTCGGGGAGCACCTGGCCGGGGCCCTGATCGCGCTGATGCTGGCCACCGGGCGGGCGCTGGACGCCGCGGCGGAGCGCCGCGCGTCGCGCGATCTGCGTGCGCTGCTGGAGCGCGCGCCGCGCTCCGCGCGTCGCCGGAGCGGCGACGACCTGGTCGTCGTCCCCCTGGCGGACGTACGGATCGGGGACGTCCTGGTGGCCGGCCCGGGCGAGGTCGTGCCGGTGGACGGCCGGGTCCTGACGGGGCCGGCGATGCTGGACGAGTCCGCGCTGACCGGCGAGTCCGCCCTGGTCGAGCGTGGCGCCGGCGAGGCGGTCCGCAGCGGGGTGGTCAACGCCGGCGGCGCGGTCGACGTCGAGGCGACGGCGACCGCCGAGGACAGCACGTACGCGCAGATCGTCCGGCTGGCCGAGCAGGCGGGCGCGCAGCGGGCGCCGGTGGTGCGGCTGGCCGAGCGGTACGCCGCCTGGTTCCTGCCGCTGTCGCTGGGGGTCGCCGGGGCGGCGTGGTGGCTCGGCGGGTCCGCAGTGCGGGCCGTGGCGGTTCTGGTGGTGGCGACCCCGTGCCCGCTGCTGCTGGCCGCCCCGGTCGCGATCGTCTCGGGGTTGTCGCGGGCGGCGCGCCGGGGTGTGATCGTCCGGGACGGCGGGGCGCTGGAGCGGCTGGGACGGGCCCGCACTCTCCTGCTGGACAAGACAGGCACCCTGACCACGGGCCGTCCGCGGGTTCTGCAGGTCGTCGCCGCCCCTGGCCGTACGCCGTCGGAGGTGCTGCGGCTCGCGGCGTCACTCGACCAGATGTCCGCTCACGTGCTGGCCGAGGCGATCGTCGCGGAGGCGCGGGCCCGCGCCCTGGCGCTGCCGCCGGCGCGGGAGGTGACCGAGGAGCCCGGCCGCGGCGTGACCGGCACGGTGGACGGGCGGCGCGTGACCGTGGGCAAGACGGTGATGCCACCCGAAGCCCGTCCCGGCTGGGCTCGCGCGGCCGACAACCGGGCCGCCCTGGACGGCGCCGCCGTCGCCTGGCTCACCGTCGACGGCGCGTTGTGCGGTGCGGTCCTGCTGCTGGACCCGCTGCGTCACGACGCTCCCCGTACGCTGCGGCGGCTGCGCTCGGCGGGAATCGGCCGCCTGCTGATGCTGACCGGCGATCGCGCCGAACCCGCCCGGGAGGTCGCCGCCGTCGTGGGGCTGGACGAGGTGCGGGCCGAGCAGTTGCCCGCCGACAAGGTCGCCGCGGTCAGGGCGGAGGCCGCACGGGCGGTGACGGTCATGGTCGGCGACGGCGTCAACGACGCCCCGGCGCTGGCGGCGGCCGACGTGGGGGTGGCGATGGGGGCGCGCGGGTCCACCGCCTCCTCCGAGGCCGCCGACGTGGTGCTGGTCACCGACCGGGTGGACCGGCTCGCCGACGCCATGGAGATCGCGGTGCGCGCGCGGCGCATCGCCGCGCAGTCGGCCGCGGGCGGCATGGCCCTGTCGCTGGCGGCCATGGTGGCCGCGCTGCTGGGCCGGCTGCCTCCCGCGGCGGGGGCGCTGCTGCAGGAGGGGATCGACGTGCTGGTCATCGTCAACGCGTTGCGTGCCGTGCTGCCCCGGCGCGGCGCCGGGCCGGGGCTGGAGCCGGCCACCGAGGACCTGATCCGCCGCTTCGCCGCCGAGCACGACGATCTCGCCGACGTGCTGGACGCCGTACGCGACGCCGCGAGCCTGCTGGCCGTCGAGCACGGGCCGCGGGCGCTCGGCGCCGTGCGGGAGGTCGACCGGCTGCTGACCGAGCGGTTGCTGCCGCACGAGTACGCCGAGGAGCACGAGCTCTACCCGGCACTGGCCGGTCCCCTCGGCGGAGGAGAGGCGACCGCGACCATGAGCCGGGCGCACAGCGAGATCGACCGCCTGGCCCGCCGGATCGGCACACACGTGAGAGTCGCCGGCGCCGCCGGCCGGTTGCGGCCCGAGCAGCTGGAGGATCTTCGCGCCTGCCTGTACGGGCTGCACTCGGTGCTGCGGCTGCATTTCGTCCAGGAGGAGGAGAACTACTTCTCTCTCGCCCCCTGACCGTCGGGGCCGTGATTCTTTCATCGAGGGAGAGCCGTCCGACCAGGCCATAGAAAGTTTCGTTTATTCGGTGTTCTTGTTCTCCCCGAAAACGGGTCACTAGTCTCGCGACAGCGTAGAAGCGCTTCGACGACCTCGAAGGGGACGGCCCCCACCGTGAGACCCGAGCTGAACCGCAGAAGCTTCGTCGCCCTCGCCGCGGCGACTCCCCTGCTCGCCGCCTGCGGGGGCGGGGCACGGCAGAAGACCGGCACGACCACCGGGGAGGGACTGCGAGCGGCGTTGCCGTCCTACGTGCCCAGCGGCTCCGTCAGGCCGGACATCCCGTCCCTGGCGGGCGGAGCCGGAGCCGCGACCGATCCCGCCTTCCTGGCCTACCCCTCCGGCCGGGTCGCCACCGTCCACGGGACTCCGGGCAGGGGCGGCAGCTACACCGCCGTCACACCGCTGTGGGGAACGGTGCCGCCGGCGGGGAACTCCTTCTACGAGGCCGTGAACAAGGCCCTGGGCGTCACTCTCACCGTGAAGCCGGCGGACGGCAACAACTACAACACCATCGTCCCGACGATGACGGCCGCCAGGCGCCTGCCCGACTGGATCCAGCTGCCGACCTGGTGGAACGCCGTCTTCGACGTCGGCGGGCTGGCGGGGACGCAACTCGCCGACCTCACGCCCCACCTGGCGGGCGACAAGATCAAGAAGTATCCGAACCTCGCCGCCATCCCCACCGGCGCCTGGCAGACCGGCGCGTGGGGCGACAGGCTGTACGGCATCCCCTCCTTCTCCAGCGGCTTCGTCGTCGCCGGCGCGGTCTTCCACCGCCGGGACATCCTGGAGGCGAAGGGGATCACCGCCGGCCAGGTGCGGTCGGCCGACGACCTGATGAACCTGGGCAAGGAGCTGACCGACGCCAGACGCGGCGTCTGGGCCTTCGACGACGTGTGGACCTATCTCTTCCCCGCCTGGAACGTCCCTCTCACCTGGGATGTCCAGGACGGCAGGCTGATCCACAAGTACGAGATGCCGCAGTTCTTCGAGGCGCTCGACTGGCACCACGGCATGGCGCGGGCCGGCTACCTGCACCCGGACGCCGCCGCCGGTCAGAACGCGAACGCCGACGCCCGCTTCTACTCCGGAAAGGTGCTGATCAGCGGTGGTGGCACCGGCGCCTGGAACCTCGCCGACCACCAGTCCGGAACGGCCGCCGACAGGGACTACCGCCGCGGCGCGTTCGACTTCTTCGCCGCCGACGGCACGAGCCCGCCTCGCGTCGCCATGGGGCCCTCCACGAACGTCGTCAGCTACCTCAGCAACAGGTTGAAGCCGGACCAGATCGAGGAACTGCTGGCGGTCGCCGACTATCTGGCCGCCCCCTTCGGCTCGGCCGAGTACACGATGGTGAACTTCGGGGTCGAGGGCGTCCACTTCACGATGGAGGACGGGGTTCCGACCGCGACCGAGGACGGCAGGAAGTTCGTCCAGGCGATGACCTTCCCGTTCCTGGCCTCGCCGCCCGCCGTGATCAGCAACCCCGGCGCCGAGGTCGTCACCAGGGACTACGCCGCCTGGCAGGCTGCCAACGTCAGGGCGCTCTACAAGCCGGTCTTCTGGAACATGAACATCAGCCTGCCCCGGTCGCTGTCGGCGGCCAGTGCCGCGCAGGCCGTCGAGGACGCCGTCAAGGACTGCTACCACGGGAGAACGAAGGTTTCCGAGGTCCAGGCCGCCGTCTCCACATGGAAGACCGGCGGCGGGGGCGACCGGCTCAAGCAGTGGATGACCGACAACGTGCTGGACAGGTACGGCACGGGTCGGTGAGCACATCGCACACTCGGCAGGAGCGTCCGGGCCTGCGGATCAGGCTGCGGCGCGACCGCTCGCTGCTGATCATGGTGATCCCCGCGGCCGTCCTGCTGCTGGTCTTCAACTACGCACCGCTGTTCGGACTGCTCACCGCGTTCCAGTACTACGACCCGCCGGCCGGGGTCTGGAACAGCGAATGGGCGGGCTTCGAGCAGTTCCGCCGGCTGTTCGCCGACCCGCTGTTCTGGGGCGCGCTGCGGAACACGCTCTACCTCAGCCTGGTCCAGCTGGTCCTGTTCTTCCCCATCCCGATCGCGCTGGCGCTCCTGCTCAACTCGGTGCTCGGTGTGCGGGTGCGCAACTTCGTCCAGTCCGTCGTCTACCTGCCGCACTTCTTCTCGTGGGTGCTGGTGATCACGATTTTCCAGCAGATGCTGGGCGGTGCGGGCGCGCTCAACCAGTTTCTCCGCTCCCACGACCTGCAGACGTGGGACATCACCACCAATCCGGGCACCTTCGTGCTGCTGGTCACCTCTCAGGTGGTCTGGAAGGAGGCCGGCTGGGGGATCGTCGTCTTCCTGGCCGCACTGTCCGCCATGAATCCCGGGCTCTTCGAGGCGGCGGCCGTGGACGGCGCCGGGCCCTTCCGCCGGATGTGGCACATCACCCTTCCGGGCCTGCGCGGAGTGATCGTGCTGATGCTGGTGCTCCGCCTCGGCGGCGCGCTCTCGGTCGGCTTCGAGCAGTTCCTGATCCAGCGCGACGCCGTCGGCCACGAGACCGCGGAGGTGCTCGACACCTACGCCTTCTACTACGGCATCGCAACGGGCGACTACAGCCTGGGTGCGGCGGCCGGGCTCTTCAAGAGCGTGATCTCGCTCCTGCTCATCTGGGGCGCCAACAGGATCGCGCATTCCTTCGGCGAGGACGGGCTGTACCGGAGATGACCAAGGCGTTCACAACCGGCACGAGTGCGGCGACGGCCCCACGGGCGCGGACGGAACGCCCGCCCTGGCAGGAGCGGCCGACCGTCGCCGGCCGGTCCGCGAAGGGCGGTGCCATCGGCGGTGTGCTGGCGGTCATGCTGGTCCCGCTGTGGATCGTCGTGGTGACCAGCCTGTCCGCTCCCGATGTCGTCAACCGGGCCGGCGGCCTCGTCGTCTGGCCGGACGGCCTCACCTTCCAGGCCTACCGGGAGATTCTCACCGACCCGACCGTACGCACCGCGCTGTCGGTCAGCCTGGGCGTCGCCGTCATCGGCACGGCGCTGTCCATGGTCGTCTCGGTCCTGTGCGCCTATGGGCTGTCGCGGCCGGGTTCGCCCGGGCACCGCCTCATCCTGGTGCTGCTGATCGTCACGATGTTCGTCGGCGGCGGGCTCATTCCCACCTTCCTGGTGGTGACGGGCCTCGGCGGCTACGGGCAGTGGTGGGCGTTGATCCTCCCGAGTGCGGTCTCGGTCTTCAACATCCTGGTGCTCCGCTCCTTCTACATGAAGACCTCCGGCGAGCTGATCGACGCGGCGCGGATGGACGGCGCGGGCGACTGGCGCATCCTCTGGTCCGTCGTCCTGCCCACCTCGCGCGCGGTGACCGCGGTGATCGCCCTCTTCTACGCCGTCGGCTACTGGAACTCCTTCTTCAACGTCATGCTCTACCTGCCGACCGACAGCGAGAAGTGGCCGCTGCAGTACGTGCTGCTCACCTATGTCAACCGCGGGGCCGGGATGCCGGGATCGGTCAACGCGGGCTTCGGCATGGCGCACGCGCGGACCGCTCCCCTGTCGACGCAGATGGCGGTGGTGGTGCTGACGCTGGTACCGCTCCTGGTCGTCTACCCGTTCGTCCAGAAGCACCTGCGCACGGGAGTTCTCACGGGTGCCGTCAAGGGGTGAACCACCCGGCCGCCACGGGTGCCAGAATGGCTCCAGACCGTCGAAAGGCCGGGTGATCCAGGCGGCCGCCGTGGCGGACGCGCCGTTGACGAGGAAGGGCGAACGTGACGGACAACCGATCGGACGGGCCTGCGGCCGACGAGCAGAGCTCGCAGGGCGACGGGCCGGGATCGGTCACCATCGCCTATATCGCCGAGTCGGCCGGGGTCTCGATCCCCACCGTGTCGAAGGTGATCAACGGGCGCTCGGGGGTGTCGGCCCAGACGCGCGCCCGGGTCGAGGAACTGGTCAACCAGTACGGATACCGCAAGCCGAGCGGCAACCGGAGCAACATCGTGGAACTGGTGTTCCGCGAGCTCGAGAGCATGTGGGCCGTGGAGATCATCCGTGGGGTCGAGCGGGTGGCCCGCAAGAACCGCGTCGGAGTCATGGTCTCGGAGTTCGGCCTCCGCGACTCGGTGGGCATGTCCATCGACGACACGGTCGGACGCCGCCCTCAGTGCGTCCTTTCGGTGGCGCAGCTCGCCCAGGCGGAGCGCGACCAGCTGACCGCGAAGGGCATCCCGTTCGTCGTCTTCGACCCGATCGACGAACTGCCGGACGACGTGCCGTTCGTGGGCGCCACCAACTGGAGAGGCGGCCAGGCGGCGACCCGGCACCTGATCGAGCTGGGACACCGCCGCATCGCCATGATCAGCGGCCCTGATCACCCGTTCTGCCGTGCCCGGCTGGCCGGCTACCTCTCCGCGATGGCCGAGGCCGAGCTGCCCGCGGACCCCGGCCTCGTGGTCCGCACCCTGCTCACCCGCGAGCACGGCTACGCCGCGGCACGCGACCTGCTCTCCCGGCCCGACCGGCCCAGCGCCGTCTTCACCGCGAACGACCTGCAGGCGCTCGGCGTCTACCAGGCCGCCCGCGAGATGGGACTGTCCATCCCCCGGGACCTGAGCGTGGTGGGTTTCGACGACCTGCCGGTCGTGGCCTGGGTCGACCCGCCTCTGACCACGGTCCACCAGCCGTTGAACGAGATGGCGGCGGCCGCGACCGAGCTGGCGCTGGCCCTCGGGCGTGGCGAGGAGATCACCCAGGTCGGACTGGAGATCGCGACCACCCTCACCGTACGGGAGAGCACGGCGCCCCCGAAGGCCTGAGCACCAGGCGTCATGCCGGCCGGTGCCGGCCGGACGTGTCGTGCACGTCCGGCCGGCGTGGGTGACCCGGGCGCTCGCCGGTCGAAGCGTCAGCTTCGGGTCCACTTCTGGTTGCTACCGCCGTTGCACGTCCAGATCTGGACCCTGGTGCCGTTGGCGGTGCCGGCGCCCGAGACGTCCAGGCATTTGCCGGCGCCGACGGCGGTGACGGTGCCGTCGGAGTTGAGCCGCCACTTCTGGTTGTTCTGGCCGTTGCAGTCCCAGATGATGACCGCGGTCCCGTCCGCCGTACCGCCGCCGTTGACGTCCAGGCACTTGTTGCCGTAGACGCGCAGCTCACTCGCGCTGGTGGCGGTCCACTGCTGATTGCCCTGGCCGTTGCAGTCCCAGATCAGCACCGTCGCCCCGTTGGCCTGGGAGGCGCCGTTGACGTCCAGGCACCGGCCCGAGCCGACGCCCTTGATCGGGCCGGCCGGCGAGGTGCTGCCGCCGGGGCGGCGGTAAAGGCCGATCTCGGCGATGCCGGGATTGGCCCGGGCGCCGGTGATCCGCAGCCTCACCTGGCCGGTGCTGACGGGAGAGGCCAGGCGGATCAGCTTCTTGTGCCCGATCGTGGTGTCGGTCGCGATCTGGGTCCAGGAGTTGCCGTTCCATGAGTCGAGCGCGAACGACCTGGTGCGCTGGCCGATGTTCAGGTCCTCCTGCACCGAGATGACGTCGAAGGTCCGCGCCGACGGCAGGGTCAGCACGAGCCCGCCGGTCGTGCCGGTCGGCTGCCAGGAGCTGTCCAGGTCGCCGTCCTGCGCGAGGCCAGGGGTGTGACCCGTGCTGCTGGAGGTCCCGCTGTCGTTGGCCACACCGGCGCCGTCGGCCAGGTTGGTGGCGAACGTCTGCGACACCGTGGTGCCGAACTGCGACAGAGTGTCGATCGCCGACTGGTCCAGCAGGCCCTGCCGGTTGGGGGAGATGTTCAGCAGGAAGTTGCAGTTGCGTCCCACCGACCCGTAGTAGATCTCCAGCAGCTCGCTCGGGCTCCGCCAGGTCTCACCGGTCTGCCAGAACCAGTTGTGGCGTGCCGACAGCGTCCCGTTGCACTCCGCGGGGGACCACCGCAGCACGTTCCACGCGCTGGTCCCGTCCGACTTGCGCTGGGACAGCACCGCGTCGCTGCCCACATCGGCGGCGGTATTGAAACCGGGCACCGGCAGCGCGGTGTCGGCGGCGGTGGCGGGGTCGCCGTTGGTCGGCACGACCGACCACTCCGACTGACGCGCGTAGCCGTTCTCGTTGCCGACCCAGCGCACGTCCGGCCCGCCGTCGCCCTCCATGACCGCGTTGGGCTGCAGCCTGCGGGCCATGGTGGTCCAGTCCCTGAAGTTGTACGGCTGGTTGCGGCCGGTCGGGTTGGCGCCGTCCAGCCACAGCTCGTCGATGCTGCCGTAGCGGGTGAACAGCTCGTAGAGCGTGTTCTCGAAGTAGGTGTTGTAGTCGTCGGAGGTGAAGGTGAACGTCACCCCGTTGACGATCTCGGAGGAGTCGGACGGGATCGTCACCTGCCTGGAGGGGCTGCCGTTGGCGAACTTCCCTCCAGGCTGGTTCTCGTGCAGGTCGGCCGGCGAGACGTACAGTCCGGCCTTCAGCCCGTACTTGTGCATGGAGTCGGTGAAGCTCTTCACGACGTCGCCTCGCCCGGCGGACCAGGAGGAGGACGCGACGCCGAAGTCGCTGTACTTGGACGGGAACAGCAGGAACCCGTCGTGGTGCTTGGCGGTGAGGATCGCCCCCTTGAACCCGGCGGCCTTTATCGCCGCGGCCCACTGGTCGGTGTTGAGACCGGCGGGCTGGAACGCGTTCGGGTCCTCGGTGCCGGTGCCCCACTCCCTGCCGGTGAAGGTGTTGATGCCGAAGTGGATGAAGTTGTACTGCTCCAGCCGTTGCCAGGCCAGTTGGCGCGGCGACGGCACGACGTCCGCGGCCTTGGCGATGATCGTGGCGGACGAGTCCGACGGCGCCACCGGGGCGACCTGGACCGAGGCCGCCGAGGCGGGGGCGGTCGTGGCCGGCGCGGACACGACCAGGCCCAGCACAGAGAGTGCTGTCAGCGTTCTTCTCGCGAAGGCGCGCGTCCTCGGCGCGGATCCGAGCCTGTCAGGGGGGTGCATGGGCAGTCCTTTCCGGAGCGTGTGGGGTGCGGCGTCAGCTTCGGGTCCACTTCTGGTTGTTCGCGCCGGTGCAGGACCAGATCTGGACCTTCGTGCCGTTGGCGGTGCCGAACGCCGAGACGTCCAGGCACTTGTTCGCGCCGACGGCGGTGATGGTGCCGTCGGAGTTGAGGCGCCACTTCTGGTTGTTCTGGCCGTTGCAGTCCCAGATGATCACGCTGGTGCCGTCGGCCGTGCCGCCGCCGTTGACGTCCAGGCACTTGTTGCCGTACACCCGGAGTTCGCTCGCGCCGGTGGTCGCCCACCGCTGGTTGACGCCGCCGTTGCAGTCCCAGATCTGCGTCTGGGCGCCGTTGGTCTGGGAGACGTTGGCGACGTCGAGGCACCTGCCGGAGTTGACGTCGCGCAAGGCGCCGCTCGTCGTGCTGGGAGAGTTCTTCATCGGCCCGTTGAAGGTCAGCTTCACGACGTACGCGAGCGCCGAGTACGGCTGGCCGGGCAGGGTGATGCGCAGGCCGGAGGAGTCCTGGGTGCGGGTGGGCAGGTTGACGTAGGTGCCGGCGGTGTCGCCGATCAGCTCGGCCTTGCTCAGGTTGGACAGGTCCATCCTCCCGGTGGCCAGCGAGGCGAGGTTGAGGGTGGAGCCGGGCCAGCCGAGCACGGTCGCGTACAGGACGGTGTTGTCCTTGCTGCGGGTGTAGCGGATGTCCTGCGGCGTGCCTGCCCGCGGTTCGACGAAGCTGCCCCCGCCCATCTTGGTCGGGCCCTCGCCGTAGGTGGTCCAGGCCCGGGTGGCGTAGATCGACTCGCCGTTGCGCTTCAGGTAGCCGCCGATGGCGTTCAGCAGGTCCTTCTGCGTCTGCGGAATCGAGCCGTCGGCCCTTGGCGAGATGTTGAGCAGCATGTTGCCGTTCTTGCTCACCCGGTCGATCAGCGCGTGGACCAGCGCGGCCGAGCTGTAGTACGTGAGTGTCGGGGTGTAGGACCACGAGGGGTTGCTGACGGAGTCGTCGGTCAGCCAGTAGGGGGAGCGGATGTCGGCGGGGCCGCCGCGCTCGTAGTCGTACACCTCACCGTTGGTGTTGAAGCCGTCCTTGTACGCCGCGACGACCTCCTTACCCCACGCGTTGGCCTGGTTGTAGTAGTACGACAGGAAGTTGAGCCGCTTGGCCTCGTCGACGAGGTAGAGACCGCCATCCTGCCAGATCATGTCCGGCCGGTACCTGTCGACGACCTCCTTCAGCTTGTCGTACCAGAGCTGCTGCTCCTGGGCGTTGGGGAGCTGCCCGTACAGCTTCTTCAGCGTGGTGGTCGGCTGGGCGGGCACGTGGTCGTAGTAGCCGGTGAAGTTGTACAGGTGGTGCAGCGAGACCATGAACTTCAGGTTCTTGGCGCGGATCGCGTCGGCGAACAGGCCGACCAGGTCGAGCTTGGGCCCGCGGGCGACCGAGTTCCACTCGTTCACCTGGCTGTTCCACATGGAGAAGCCGTCGTGGTGCTCGGCCACGGGACCGGCGAACTTCGCGCCGGAGTCGGAGACCAGTTGCGCGAACTCGGCGGGGTCGAAGTTGCCGCCGGCGGACTTGAGCTTGGGCGTGAACTGCACCCAGTTGCCCGCCTTGTCGCGCGCGCCGTCGATGAAGTTGTGGTACGGCCATGCCGACGGGTCGCCGTAGACGCTCTTGTGGTGGTTGTTCTCGCTGGAGCCGTTGACGTACATCGTGCGGGGGTACCACTCGGTGCCGTACTCCGGGGTGGCGAAGGCGCCCCAATGCCAGTAGACGCCGAACTTGGCGTCCTGGAACCACTCCGGGGCGGCCGGGTGCTGGTCCACCGACGCCCAGGTCGGCTCGTAGACGGAGGGGGCGGCCGCGGCCGCGCCGCGCAGGGACGGAGCGGTGAGCAGGGCTCCGGCGAGCAGAGCGGTACCGGCGAGAGCGGTTCGCCGGCGCAGCCCGGACAGCTTCGAGGGGGGCATGCTGTCTCCTGTCGTGAGAGGGTCGTATCGATTCGATGACGGCGACGCGCGCCGATCGCGAGCGGACAGGTGTTCCTCGTACGGCCATGGGGTGCGGGCCGGACGGCCCGCACCCCTGGTGCTGGTCAGTACGAGTAGGTCGTGGTGCAGACGGTCCCGTTCAGGGTGAAGGAGGCGGGCGGCGGGTTGGCTCCGGTCTGGTTGCCGACGAACCCGAGACTGACCGTGTTGCCGCCGTTCGGGGCGAGGTAGGTGTTCGAGCCGGCCGGGGTGACGACCACGTGCCGGCCGTCCGTCGAGAAGGTGCCGTTCCAGGTGCTGCCGGAGACGGATTCGGTCGCGGCCGGGAAGGTGAACGCCAGCGTCCATCCCGTGATGGGAGTGGGACCGGTGTTGGTGACGCTGATGTTCGCCACGAAACCGCTGCCCCAGCCCGTGGCGAGGTTGTAGGTGACGGCGCAGGTGCTGTCGCGCGGCGTGCCCGTGACGAAGGTGACCGGCTCCGAGGGCATCGAGAGATGGCCCTTCTGGTCGACGGCGAGCACGTTCAGCGTGTAGGAGGTGCCGGGGACCAGGTTCCGCGCGGTGAAGGAGGTCGAGGTCGACTCGCCGAGCAGCACGCTGTTGGTGCCGAACTGCTGGTAGACGGCGTAGCGGGTGACGGCGCCGCCCGTGGACGGCCGCCAGGAGACGGTCGCGGTGCCGGCGGTGACGTCGCTCGCCGCCGGGCTGCCGGGCGCGGTCAGGGTGGTGCTGACCGGGTTGGTGGCCGACGGCGTGAGCTTGAGCGTCACGATCGAGTACGGCGGGATGACCTGCGTGCTCGCGGTGCCCTGCTTCGACGTGGCTATCGAGGTGTACCCGGAGCCGAGGGTGTGGACCGTCGGCGTGGCGCCGCTGGGGGTCCAGCCGTCGTAGCCGAGATGCACGGTGTAGGCGTTGCCGGGGTCCTGGTTGATCAGCTCGACGCTGAGCCCGCCGTCGGCGCCCCGGGCCGCGTGCACGGTGACGAGCCGGTTGTCGGAGGCGGCTCTGACCAGCGTGTCGCCGGGCAGCGCCACCCTGCTGAGCATCTGCAGCGCGTAGTAGGGCGCGAACGGCGTGTTCAGCGGGGGTTCGCAGACGTTGTCACTGTTGCAGTTGCCGCTCGACAGCAGGCCTCCGTCGCCGTACGACGTCGTCCCGTCGGGCGCGGTGGTGACCTCGCCCATCCCGTTGCGGGTGTCCCAGTAGTCCACCGTGAAGACGCCGTTCTCCAGCGCGGCGAAGTAGACGTCCGCGGTGAACAGGCCGCCGACCTGGGTGTCCGACTGGTAGTTGGACGAGGTCTCGGTCAAGGCGATGCCGATGTGCGGGCCGTTCCGGCCGGCGTACTGGTCGATCTGCCGCCGCACCTGCTCCAGCTCGCCGGGAAGCAGCCGCACCTGCTGGAGGACGTCCGCGGCGGTGGTGTGGTTCGGGTAGTAGTGCATGATCACGAAGTCGATGTACGGTCCCGCGATCGACAGCACCGTCTGGTTCCAGGCCGCGGTGTCCCCGTCCCCGACGACGCCGTCGGGCCAGTTGCCCGGATCGGTGACCACGGCCCCGATCTTGATCGTGGGGTCGACCGCCTTCATCGCCCGGGCGTACTCCACCACGTTGTTCGCGTACGTGGCCGGGCTCTTGCTCTCGTGGTAGTCGAGCTCCCAGTCGGCGCCGTAGTGACCGTTGCCGAAGATCTCGTTGCCGATCTCCCAGTACTTGACGCCGTACCCCTTGGTGACGTTGGCGTACTTCACCCAGTCGGCGGCCTCCTGGGCCGTGCCGGAGCCGTAGTTCGCGATGAGGATCGCCTGCGCGTCGATGGCCTTGACCGTGCCCATGAACGAGTCGAAGTCCGTCCCCGGCGCGACGTACCCGCCGCCGGAGACGGTGCTGGTCTTCCAGTGGAAGCCGTCGCCGTACGAGCCGCCGGGATAACGCATCATCTGCACGCCGGCCTTGCCGAGAAGGTCCACCGACGCCGGGGTGTTCATGTTTCCGTCCCACACCGCCTGGTTGAGGCCGTACGCGGTGTCGGGCACCGTGCCGAGTCCCTCACGGGCGTTGACGGTGACCTCGACGGCCGGGGTCGCCGCCTGGGCCCCGGTGCCCGGGGTGGTGAGGACGGCGCCGGCGAGAGCCACCGCCCCGACCATGGCGAGCCGGCGCCGACGGCCCCGGCCGCGGAGAAACGACAGGTCCACTGGTTCTCGCTTTCTGGAGTTCGCCCGCGCTGGAGACGGGGCCGCGGCCGATGTGGCCGCGGCCCCCGTGTCGGTGTGGTCAGGTGGTGCTTCCGGTCACGTTGGCGCCGGACTTGGTGATGTAGTAGGTGATCTTCGTTCCACTCCAGAAGTGGAAGGTGAGGGTGACGCGGCCGTCGTTGACCTCGGCGAAGAACTCGGGTTTCAGGATGATGGTGTTCGCGGTGTAGTCGGGCTGGAAGCTCGCCCAGAACTCCTTGTACGAGGTCCAGTTGGCCGGTCCGGCGGGGCTGCCGTCTGCGTACTTGGCCTCCATCGTGGCGAGCTGGTCACCGCGGAACTGTGTGGGGATGGAGAACGAGGAGGTCGTGCCGGTGGCGGCGGCCTGGGTCGGCGGGTCGGAGGTGATGATGCTGATCTGCCAGGGCGCGCCCTGGGAGAAGCGGGCCTCGATGGTGGCGTTCACGCCGTACGCCCGGTTGCCGGCCAGCCGGGCGAGGGCGGCCGCGGTGAGGGTCAGCGTGGTGCCGGACACGGTGTAGTCCGTGCCGTTCGCGAGGTTGGTGCCGCCCTGCCGCAGGCCCTGGAACGAGGTGCCGTTGAGGTTGAGCGTGAGCGACCTGGCGGTGATCGTGCCGCTGCGCGGAAGATACACCTGGTCGGAGGAGGCGGTGCCGGATCGCACGGTCCAGCTGGCCTTCATCATCTCGTAGATGCCCTGGTCCCGCCATCGCAGCTCGTTGCGTTCCAGGAACGAACCCGCGTCCCAGAGCATGGTCGTGAGCTTGCGGATGCGGGCGTTGTAGCCGACGGCCTCGATGTACTTCAGGAACTCGCCGCGTTCGATGATGCCGGGCCGGGTGTAGTCGTAGGCGAGCAGCGCCCACTCTCCGATGATCACCGGGATCCCCCGGGACACGAACGTGTTGTACACCCGGTCGAAGCCGCCGACCAGGTCGCTTTCGACGTTGCTGTCGTAGCGGGTGCCACCGGCGATGTTGGCGCTGAACGGCCACCACCCGTAGAAGTGCACCGTCGCGGCGAGGTTGGGATCGTGCAGCTGGTTGAAGGTGCCCGTCAGCGCGTCCAGCCGGGCCTGCTCGGAGCTGGTGTACAGGGTGGGCAGCACGAGCAGCCGGGTGGCGTTGCCGCCGCCGGACGCGCGCACCAGGCGGACGAACGCGGTGTTGAGCTCGTTCAGCACCTGATCGCTCTCGCCGTCTCCCGAGGTGCCGGTGAACTGCGGCTCGTTGATGCTCTCGAACACCAGCTTCTGCGAGTGGTCACGGAACGCGCCGGCGAGCTGCCGCCACAGCGCGTTGTATCGGTTCATCACGGTCGTACGGTCGCCCGGGTACCCGTTGATCCACTGCCAGGAGTCGTGATGGAGGTTGATCATCACGTAGAAGCCCTCGGCGAGCGACCAGTCGACCACCTGGCGCACGCGGCTCAGCCAGGCGGCGTCGAGGGTGTAGTCCGGCGCCGGGCCGTGGTGGTTGCTCCAGGTGATCGGGATCCGGATGCTGTTGTATCCCTGGGACCGCACGTAGTGCAGCATGGCCTGGGTCGTCGGCGGGTTGCCCCATGACGTCTCGTCGGGGATCGCGTCGAAGGTGTTGCCCAGGTTCCAGCCGGGCTGCATGGCGGCCACCCTGGCCATCGCGTCGCCCGGCTGCGGAGATGCCGACGGCGAGGGGGACGGCGACGGGCTGGGCGACGGAGAGGGAGACGGCGACGGGCTCGCCGAGGGCGACGGGCTGGGGGATCGTGACGGGCTCGCCGAGGGCGAAGCGCTCGGGGACCGCGACGGGCTCGCCGACGGCGACGGCGAGCCGACGTTCCCGGTGCACGTGACGCCGTTGAGCGTGAAGGTGCTCGGCGCGGTGTTGGCACCCGACCACGACCCGTTGAAGCCGAAGGAGACCGTCGCGTTGGTCGCGATGGCCGCGTTCCAGCTCACGTTGACGGCGGTGACCTGCGCGCCCGACGAGGTGATCGTGCTGTTCCACGGCTGGGTGACCTGCTGCCCCGAGGGGAACGTCCAGGCGAGCCTCCAGCCGTTGATCGGGTCACCGAGGTTGGTGACGCCCACGTCGGCGGTGAAACCGCCCGGCCACTGGGAGGTGACCGTGTACGCCACGCGGCAGCCCGCGGCCGCCTGGGCGTTGACGGCCGTCATCACCCCCGCCGGCAGCAGCACGGCCAGGGCGCCGGCGACCATGCTCACCCACAGCCGCGCTCTGCGTAAGAGCCGCAGATTCAAGAGTGGCCTCCTTTGTCTTCTTTCACAGGTCCTGTCGTGGCGGACGGAGGGCCCGCGCTGCGTGGAACCGCTCTCGCCGGTCGCATCAGGACGCACTGATGAACGGTGGAACATGGGTGCCCTACAGTCGAACCGATTCGGATACATCCAGCAATCGAAAGTAGAGCCGTCCTATCTACGCAACAACAACTAAATATGGCGCGAAACATAGCATTGCGCCCTGCGGGAGTCGCCCTCCGCCGCATCGACCCCAGGTGGGCACACAGACATCCGCATCAGGGTGATCCATGCGGGAAGGGTCTTACTCCCTCCCGCTCCACGTCAGCGACATGATCGCCACTCCCCTGCCAGTTGTTCGCACGTACCGGAGATAGGGAGCCGGAAAGTTTCGAGGACGGGAAGCTGAAAGTTTCAGCCAAGGGGCACCGCGCGGCGAACAACGAACCGGTCCCGCCGCAAGCCATCCGCGACCGCTCGGGAACGCACCGGCGACGGGCTCCTTCCCGGCTTCGGGCCGCCGCCTAAGATCAGCGGAGTGACCGTTCCCGCCGTGCGGGCCAGCGCCCGCGTTCTACTGGTCGACCGCGACGATCGGCTCCTGCTCTTCCGTTTCCGGGCCTCCGACGATCTGCCCGCCTCCCACTTCTGGGCCACGCCCGGCGGTGGTGTCGAAGACGGGGAAACCCTCTCTCAGGCGGCGGTGCGCGAACTGTTCGAGGAGACCGGTCACCTCCTCGCTCCGCAGCGGCTGAGTCCGGTGGTGGCCGTCTCCTCCGGTCCTGCCCGGTTCGGCGAGTTCACCCTGCACGCCGTCGACTCGTTCTTCTTCACCCGCCTCGACCAGCTGACCTTGGCGCCCTCGGACCTGGAGGCCCACGAACTCGAGGCGATCGCCGCGCACCGCTGGTGGACCGTCCACGAACTTCAGACCACCTCCGACCTCGTCTTCCCCGTCGGCATCGGCGCGCTTCTGCCCCGGCTGCTCGCCGGTGACCTCCCCGCCGAACCGGTGCACCTGCCCTGGCGGCCGACCCCTGCCCGGTGAGGTCAGGCGAAGCACCCTCGACGATCCTGGCGCTATTGCCGTCGGAGAGATGAACAGCGATCATGAACTTCAGGTGACGAAAGGATGAACGCCGAACAGGCGGCGGCGCCCGATGCGTCGGCTCCGAGAATCGCTCTTCCTTCTGACGTGTAGTCCGGCCCGGCCCTACCTCTTGCCGCGCGCGCTTTCACTCACGAGCACCACTACCCCCGGAGGCAGACGCATGGAAGTGCTCGTACTCCTGCTCGTGCTCCTACTGGCCGCCGCCAACGGAGCGAACGACGTGCCGAAGGGCGTCGCCACGCTCGCCGGCGCGGGTGTGACGAAAATCCGCACGGCCATCGCATGGGGCACGGTGGCCACCGCCCTCGGCTGCCTCGTCTCGCTGACGTTGGCTTCGAAGATGACCCAGCTCTTCTCCAAAGGCATCGTCTCCGCCACGCCCACCCCGGCTTTCACGGTCGCGGTGCTGATCGGAACCATCTTCTGGGTCGTCCTGGCCACGATCCTGAAACTGCCCGTCTCCACCACCCATGCCCTGGTGGGCTCGCTGCTCGGCGCCGGGAGCCTGTTCGCCGGCTCTGCCGTCGAGTGGAGTGGACTGCTCGGGAAGGTCGTGCAGCCGCTGCTGCTGAGCATCCTGGTGGCCTACGCCATCTCGGCCGTACTGGGAATCATCACCCGAAAGGTCGTGACGATCCGTACCGCGAGAAGGGAAAGGACCCCGGCTCCGGTCCCGGACGGTGATGCGGTGCAGGTCGCGACCGTGACGGCACAGGTCGAGCCGACCAAGGCGCAGAAAGCCATCGGGGTCGCCCACTGGGCGACGAGCGGGCTGGCGAGCTTCGCCCGAGGCCTCAACGACGCACCCAAGATCGTTGCTATCGGCTCCTTCGCACTGGTGGGCGGGATGACCCCGACCGGCCTGCTGTTCGCCGTGACCGCGGCCATGGCCGTCGGAGGCGTCGTGGCGGGCTCCCGCATCGCCGACCGGCTCGCGTACTCCGTGATCAAGATTCCGCACGTCGAGGGTTTCACCGCCAACCTCACGACCGCGGGCCTCGTCGGACTGGGCGCCATGCTGGGGCTGCCCATGTCGACCACCCAGGTATCGACGGGGGCCATCTCAGGCATCGCGGCCAACGATCTGTCCAGGCTCAACAAGAAGACGGTCCGCGACCTCCTGATCGCATGGCTGTGCACACCGCCCGTCGCCGCCGCCGTGGCCGCCGGAGCGTATCTTCTGCTCTCGTGACGCGGGCCGGTCCGCCCCGCTCCCCGACCGATCGAAGGGACCAGCCATGCCCCCGACGCCCAGCGTCCTGTTCGTGTGCGTGCACAACGCCGGCCGTTCCCAGATGGTGGCCGGTTGGCTCGCGCATCTGGCCGGCGACCGCGTCCAGGTCCGTTCAGCCGGGTCGGCGCCCGCGGAGCGGGTCAACCCCGCCGCCGTCGACGCCATGCGTGAGGTCGGCATCGACATCAGCGCCGCGACGCCGAAGCTCCTCACCGCCGAGGCCGTCCAGGCGGCCGATGTGATCATCACTATGGGCTGCGGTGACGCCTGCCCGGTCTTCCCCGGCAGGCGGTACGAGGACTGGAAACTCGACGACCCGGCCGGGCAGGGCGTCGAAGCCGTGCGTGTGATCAGAGACGAGATCCACGACCGGGTGAAGGTTCTCCTGGCCGGACTGCTGAAGCCCTGACGTGCTCGAACGCCGGGCACCCGGTCTCGTCGGCAGTGTCATCAATCCGCTCAGCGAGCATTTCCAGGCGACGGTCGAGCAGTCGTCCCGGATCTTCTGGGTGTGGTTGCTCGGCGTACTGTTCGGAGCGCCGCGGCGGGCATCGGAGTGCTCGCCGCGGCGACGTCCACGGGCGACAAGGGCCTGGTCCTCGCTGCCACCATGCTGGCGAACGCCGTCGCCACAAGAGCCTGGACGGCCGCCTATCCGACCTTCACCGAACTGTTCCCCACGCACCCGCGGGCCGCCGGAATCGGCACCAGCGTCGCCGTCGGACGGATCGGCGGCCTATCTCCGCGCTGAGCGCCGGGACCCGCGGCCCGGCCGGCCGGGCCTGGGCATCGGCCTCGCCGGTGCGTCCTTCGGCGGTCGCCTCCCGCCTCCTCCGGTCCGGGAGAATGCAGGCATGGCTGAACAGAGCATCTGGATGCAGAAGGTCGCCGCCGACCCCGATCACTCCACCTGGTTCATCGAGCGCTTCCGGTCCATGGCCCGCGCCGGTGACGACCTCGCCGGGGAAGCCCGCCTTGTGGATTCCATGGTGCCGCGCCATGCCCGCATCCTCGACGCCGGCTGCGGGTCCGGCCGCGTCGGTGGCGCGCTGGCCGAGGCCGGGCACGACGTCGTCGGCGTCGACGTCGACCCGGCTCTGATCGAGGCCGCCGAGCAGGACCACCCGGGGCCGCGATGGCTGGTCGGCGACCTGGCCGAACTCGACCTTCCTTCGCGGGGCATCCCCACGCCGTTCGACGCCGTCGTCTGCGCGGGGAACGTGATGACGTTCCTCGCGCCGAGCACCCGTCGTGAGGTGCTGAGACGCATCCGCGCGCACCTCGCGCCGGACGGCCGGGCCGCGATCGGGTTCGGCGCCGACCGTGGTTACGAGTTCGGCGAGTTCTTCGCGGACGCGGCTGCCGTCGCGCTCGAACCCGACCTGCTGCTGTCCACCTGGAGCCTGCGTCCGTTCAGGAACGACTCGGCCTTCCTGGTCGCCCTCCTCCACCCTGCCTGACAGCGTGGGAGTTCCCTGGTGCGATCGCCGCTCCTCAGTCGAGCCGGGAGACCTGGTAATGGGCGATGCGCCAGCCCTCCTCGGTCCGCTTCACCAGCACGCTGAGATGGACGTGGAGGGTGGGCCGGTCGGTGAAGGAGAAGCCGACGGCCAGGTAGCCGAGAACGAGGTCGGCGGCGAGGGCTCTGGCCTCGACGATGCGGTACGCGGCGGTCAGCCCGGCCGGCTGGGAGTCGTAGTAGGCGGCGACGCCCGGCCTGCCGACGCTGTAGGGGCGCAGCCCCTGGAAGATCGCGTCCTCGGTGAACAGGGCGGCGACCTGCCGCGGCCGGTGCTCGCCGACGCCGGCCCGCCACCGGTCCAGGACGTCCCGCAGGATCGCCTCGGTGTCCGTGTCGGTGTTCATGGGATTCTCAGTGGCCGGCGCTCATGCCGCCGTCGACGTGCAGGATCTCGCCGGTGACGAAGGGCGCGTTCTCCAGGAACAGGACCGCGTCCACGACGTCGCTCAGCTCACCCATCCGGCGTACCGGGTGTAGTGCGGCCAGCGCCTCGTGGGTCTCCTCGGGGTGCATGGGCGTCTTGACGGAGCCGGGCGAGACGGCGTTGACCCGGACGCCGCGCGTGGCGTACTCGATGGCCAGGGACCTGGTGGCCGCCTGCAGGCCGCCCTTGGTCAGCGAGGCCAGCACTGACGGCACCCGCGCGTCGGGGTTGTCGACCAGGCTGGTGGTGATGGTGACCACGTGACCGCCGCCGCCCTGCGCCAGCATGCGGGCGATGGCGAGCTGGGTGACGTGGAAGAAGCCGTCGAGGTTCACCCCCCGAATAGCGGCGTAGTCGCCCAGCGTGTAGTCGGTGAACGGTTTGGCGACGAAGATGCCCGCGTTGTTGATCAGCGTGTCCAGGCGGCCGAACCGCTCCACCGCCGCGGCGACCGCGCGCTCGGCGGTGGCCCGGTCGGCGACATCGCCCTGCACGGTGACGACGTCGGGATCGGCCGAGGGAGCGATGGTGCGCGAGACGGCGACGACGGCGTAGCCGAGCCTGCGGTAGCCCTCGACCACGCCGGCACCGATGCCCTGCGACGCGCCCGTGACCAGAGCGACCTTCTGCTGCTGGATGCCCATGATGGCTCCTCCTTGCCTCTTCACAGTCTGCAATAGACGATCGGTCGTCTATCCATATGTGAAGTTAGACAGTGGCCAAGGAGAAGTCAAAGCTAGGCCGGGACTGGAATCCTCCTACCTGATAGGCAAAACCTCTTAGCGCTGGCGCATGAGGGAGTCCAGGCGGGTCGAGGACGGTCAGCTCCGGTGCGGGTCGTCCTCGGGCAGCCAGGCGTCCGCGCCGTGGATGCCGAAGTCGCCGTCGGGGCGCAGGGCCTGCACGACGTCCAGTACGGAGGTGCGGTCCTCACCACGCCGCCACACCAGCGACCAGGTCCAGTACACCTCCGGCGCGACGATCTGCCGCCGTACCAGGTCCGGCGGCAGCGACGCGCTCTGCCCTTTGGGCGAGTTGACGATCGGGCGGTCGCAGCGGCGCACATGGTCGAAGAAGGCCGGGCCGGTGATGCCGCCGTCGGAGACGCGCACCGCGCGGGCCCCGGTCCGGCCGGCCAGCTCCTCGGCGTAGACGTTCCACGACGACCAGGACGTGAGGTCGTCGTCGAGCAGGACGCCGGTATCCGCGGCCGGAACGTCACCGGTGTCCTGGCCGGTGGCCAAGGCGTACAGCCGGTCGGCGCCGATGAGCTGCGCGCGCAGGCCGCGTTGCTCCAGGTCGCGGGCGCGCACCCAGCACACCGCGAGATCGAGACCGCCGTCGGCGACCCGGGCGGCCTGGGTGTGCGAGGGCGCGACCCAGGCGTCGACGTGCACCCGGGCCACCGCCGCCGTGCGGGCGCCCAGGTCCGGCGGGAGCCAGTTCACGTAGCCGAGCCGGACCGGCTCCGAGCCGGACAGCCGGCGGGCCCGGTGCCGCAGCTCGTCGGCGCGCTCCACCAGGGCCCGCGCGTCGGCCAGCAGCGCGGCCCCGGCCGGGGTGAGGGACACCGACCGGCGGTCCCGGTCGAACAGGCGCACGCCCAGATCCCGTTCCAGCGCCTTGATCTGCTGGGACAGCGAGGGCCCGGCGATCAGCAGCCGGCCGGCGGCGCGGCCGAAGTTCAGCTCCTCGGCGACCGCGACGAAGTATCGCAGCTGGCGCAGCTCCACACCGTCATGCTACTGAGGCGGTGAGAGGCCAGGCCTACCAGCGAGCGGAAGTCAGAGGCCGACGGCCACCTCACTGGGCGCCGGCGCCTCGGCACCGAGCAGCGCCAGGCAGCCGGCCCACAGGACTCCCATCCGCTGCGGGTCGTTGTAGAGCTTGGCGAACAGCACCTGCCCCTCCATCTGCGCCACCACCGACCGCGCGGCCTGCCGGGTGTCGGCCACCCTGGCCTCCCCCCTTGCGACGGCCTCGGCGATGACGGCCTCGATCATCTCGACGTGCGCGTCGAAGATCTCCTGCAGCCGCGCGCGGATGGCCTCGGTCTGGTTGCTCAGCTCCAGCGTCAGGTTGCCGAACAGACACCCCGCGACGCTGCCGCAGCTGCGCTGTCCGCTGCGCAAGGTGGCCTCCGTCGCCTCGAACAGCTGCCGCAGCCGCTGCAGCGGCGGCGCCTGACCGCCCAGGATCCGCTTCCAGTCGCGCTCCTGGGCGGCCCAGTGCTCGTCGATCACCGCCAGAGCCAGCGCCTCCTTGGAGGCGAAGAAGTAGTAGAAGCTGCCCTTGGGCACGCCGGCCGCCTTGCAGATCTCGGCCACCCCCAGGGCGGAGTAGCCGCGCAGCTCGATGAGCGATCGCGCCGCGTCGAGGATCTTCTCCTTGGCGTCGCTGGTCCGTCCCATACCCCGAGTGTACGACCGGTCGGCTATTTGATACCTGACCGGTCGGCTAGCATGGCGCACACGCCCGCTCGGGCGCCCTTCAATACCCGCTGGACCACGAACAGCCCTCTGGCCAGAAAGACGAGGTAAAGGCCGTACGTGCATCGAAGAAGCGTCAGCTCTCCGATCGGACGTCGATCTCGGCTATCAGAGATTCGATGCGACTTCTGATCTCGTCACGGATCGGGCGGACGGCCTCGACGCCCTTGCCGGCGGGGTCGTCGAGGGCCCAGTCGAGGTACTTCTTGCCGGGGAAGATCGGGCAGGCATCACCACAGCCCATGGTGATGACGTAGTCGGAGGCTTGGACGGCCTCGGGAGTGAGCGCCTTGGGGGCTTGGCTTGATATGTCGATGCCGACCTCCTTCATCGCCTCCACTGCGGCCGGGTTGACCTGCTCGGCGGGCAGCGATCCGGCGGAGCGGACCTCGATGCGGTCACCGGCCAGGTGGGAGAGGAAGCCGGCGGCCATCTGGGAGCGGCCGGCGTTGTGCACGCAGACGAACAGCACGGACGCGACAGGAGCGGTCGTGGGCATCTTCGTTCTTCCTTGCTGATGATGGCGGGGACAGGGTGGTGAGCACGTCGGTGATGTGCGAGTCGATCGCGTCGCGGGTCGCGCGGACCGGCCTCCGGGGAGCGGCGATTTCCGGCTCGATCTCGGCGGCGGGGTCGTTGCCTGCGGAGGAGACGATGACGCCGCCTGCGCGGACGTTCAGTAGGGCCGCGGCCACCTGGGAACGCCCCGCGTTGCGGCTGCGCACGAACAGCACCCTGGGTGTGCGCTGCCTGCCTGGTCTTCGGCGTGGGCGAGGGCGTCCAGGCGCTCGGCCGTGAGGCGTTCGGCCGGCACGACCAGGTGAACGTGCACACGCGAGGTCTCGGCGAGGAGGTGCTGCACCGTCTCAGTGGAGAAGCGGCCTGCGTGGCCGGCGGCCAGCCGGGCCACGCCCGAGAGGAGGCGGTCCGGCAGGACAGGCGACGGTGACGTGGTCACGGGAAACCCTCCAGGTCCGGTGGGGGTATGCAGGAGGTGGCAGCCGGGGCGGCAGGTTCGCATCAGCATCGACTGATGTGACAGTATCAGTACATGCTGATGTCAGTCGACACTGATCTATTGCGGGTGCTGGCCGATCCCCTGCGGCTGCAGATCGTGACCCTGCTCGCCCGGGAGACGCTGTGCACCACGCATCTGGTGGAGGAGACCGGTGCGCGGCAGACCAACCTGTCCAACCACCTGAAGGTGCTGCGGGACGCCGGAGTGGTGGACACCGAGCCGTGCGGCCGGTTCACCTACTACCGGCTCAAGCCTGACGTCATCGCCGCTCTGGCGGGGCGGTTCGCCGAATTGGCCGAGACCGCTCACGCCACCGCCTCCACCGACAGGAAGAGGGCCTGCCCATGACAGCCACCGCCTCCGCACGCGCCACGCGCGGGGGCGTGGCGGGGAAGTTGCCGCTGCTGGACCGCTTCCTGGCGGTGTGGATCCTGGCCGCCATGGCCCTGGGCCTCGGCCTGGGCCGCGCCGTCCCGGGCCTGAACGACGTGCTGTCGAAGGTCGCGATCGGCGGCATCTCTCTGCCGATCGCCCTCGGCCTACTGATCATGATGTATCCGGTGCTGGCCAAGGTCCGCTACGACACGCTGGACGCCGTCACCGGAGACCGCCGCCTGATGATCTCCTCGTTGGTCGTCAACTGGGTCATCGGCCCGGCCGTGATGTTCGCCCTGGCATGGATCTTCCTGCCGGACCTGCCGGAGTACCGCACAGGCCTGATCATTGTCGGCCTGGCCCGCTGCATCGCCATGGTCATCATCTGGAACGACCTGGCCGGCGGCGACCGCGAGGCCGCCGCCGTCCTGGTGGCGCTCAACAGTGTGTTCCAGGTCCTGGCCTTCGGCCTGCTGGGCTGGTTCTACCTCGACCTGCTGCCCGGCCTGCTCGGTCTCGGCCAGGGGCAGCACCTCGACATCTCCGCATGGAAGATCGCTCTGAACGTCGTCATCTTCCTCGGCATCCCACTGCTCGCCGGATTCCTCACCCGCCGCCTGGGTGAGCGCCGGGTCGGCCGCGAACGCTACGAGAACGTGTTCCTACCGAAGGTCGGCTCCTTCGCGCTGTACGGGCTGCTGTTCACGATCGTGATCCTGTTCGCCCTGCAGGGCGAGACGATCACTTCCGAGCCTGCCGACGTCGCCCGCATCGCCCTGCCGCTGCTGGCCTACTTCGCCCTGATGTGGTTCGGCGCCTTCGCTCTCGGCAAGGCCCTTGGCCTGCCGTACGACCGCACCGCCACGCTGGCCTTCACCGCGGCCGGCAACAACTTCGAGCTCGCGATCGCCGTGGCCATCGCCACCTTCGGCGTCACCTCCGGCCAGGCCCTGTCGGGGGTCGTCGGGCCGCTGATCGAGGTCCCCGTGCTGGTGGCGCTGGTCTACGTCTCCCTTGCCTGGCGTCGTAAATTCGCCGGCGCCGGTTAGCAGCCGGCCCATTCCGGCCAGCACGCTCGGCTCGACCCGGTAGTACACCCAGGTGCCCCGCCGCTCGGAGGCCAGCAGACCGGCCTCCTTCAGCTTTTTCAAATGGTGGGAGACGGTCGGCTGGGACACCCCGACGTCGGAGATGTCGCACACGCACGCCTCGCCGCTGGGAGCGGAGGCCACGGCGGAGAACAGGCGCAGCCGCACCGGATCGCTGAGTGCCTTGAACATCGCCGCCGTCCGCTCGGCTTCGGCGGCCGTGAGCGTGCGTTCGGTCAGCGGCGGGCAGCACGGCACCACATCAGGCTCCAGCACCGGCAGCGTCCGCCTATTCGACATCCATCTATGTTGACATACATCGAACTAATTCGTGAGGACCGGCCGATTCCTCGTCGGACGGAGGGTTGCATTCCGGTCAGCCGCGCAGCCGGGCGGACAGCCGCCGGGCGGTGCGTGCTGCGTCTCGTCCCACCCCGCGCAGCGAGTTGGACGACAGGCTGCGCTGCCACTCAAGCCCCGAACCCTCTCCTTATTTCGATGAGTGTCTATGTTGACGTTCATCGAATCAGGTGCCATGCTGGCCGCGCAACTCATAGACGGATGTCGAAATAGGGAGACGTCGTGACTATGCCCGCCGCTGAACTGCCCGTTGTCGTGATCGGAGCCGGTCCCATCGGCCTTGCCGCTGCCGCCCACCTGATCGACCGCGGACTGGACCCGCTGGTGCTGGAGGCCGGCCCCGCGGCCGGATCCGCCGTCCGGGAGTGGTCACACGTGCGGCTGTTCTCCACCTGGAGCGAGGTCGTCGACCCCGCCGCCGAAAAGCTGCTCGCCCCGACCGGCTGGGTCCGCCCGGACGCGGCGACGTACCCGACCGGCGGAGACTGGGCCGAGCTGTACCTGCAGCCGCTCGCCGACGCACTCGGCGACAAGGTCCGCTACACCAGCACCGTCACCGGCGTGGCCAAGGCCGGCCGCGACCGCGTCGTCGACTCCGGCCGCGACGAGCAGCCCTTCACCGTGCACGTACGCACCGCCGACGGCCGCGAAGAGCGCATCACCGCCCGCGCGGTCATCGACGCCTCCGGCACCTGGACCACCCCGAACCCGCTCGGCGGCGACGGCCTGCCCGCACTCGGCGAAAAGAGCGCGGCCGACCGGATCTCCTACCGCGTCCCCGACCTGCGCGACCCCGCCGTACGTGCCCGATACGCCGGTCGCCGCACCGCAGTGGTCGGCTCCGGAGCCTCGGCCTTCACCGCCCTGGCCGCCCTCGCCAACCTGGCCACCCAGGAGCCCGGCACGCACGCGGTCTGGATCCTGCGACGCGGCATCGGTGCCGGCACCTTCGGCGGCGGCGAGACCGACCAGCTTCCCGCACGCGGCGCCCTCGGGCTCGCCGCCAAGGCCGCCGTCGAGGCCGGCCACGCCACCACGGTCACCGGCTTCCGCACCGCCGCGATCGAGCATGACGGCACCCGCCTGGTGCTCATCGCCGATGACGGCCGCCGCACCGAGCCGATCGACGAGGTCATCGTGCTGACCGGCTTCCGCCCCGACCTGTCGTTCCTGACCGAGGTCCGCCTCGGCCTGGACGAGCGCCTGCAGGCCCCCCACGCGCTGGCGCCGCTGATCGATCCCAACGTGCATTCCTGCGGCACCGTCTACCCCCACGGCGAGGGCGAACTGTCCCACCCTGAGCAGGGCGTCTACCTGGTCGGGATGAAGTCCTACGGCCGTGCCCCGACGTTCCTGGCCATGACCGGATATGAGCAGACCCGCTCCATCGCCGCCGCCCTGGCCGGCGACCGCGAGGCCGCCGAACGTGTCGAGCTCGTCCTGCCCGAGAGCGGGGTGTGCGGCGGCTCCGGCCTCTTCGACCAGCCCGACGCGGCGCAGGCGTCCGGCGGGTGCTGCGCCGCCCCGGCAACGCTGCAGGTCGGCATCGGCGCTCCCGCCTCCTCCGGTGGCCGCTGACGGCGGTCACCCGGCCATCACCGCCGACACCGGCGCACGGGGGCCGAACGCAACCCGCCGCCCACACAAGTCTCTGACAGCCGCCGGTTCCGCACCGGTGACGTCAGACGGCGGGACTGCGGCGTTCGATCATGAGGACGTCGCGCCAGACGCCGTGATGGCGGCCCACGCGTTCGCGGGTGCCGATGACGCGGAAGCCGGCCGCCCGGTGCAGGGCCAGGCTGGCCGTGTTCTCGGGGAACACGCCGGACTGGATGGTCCAGATCCCGGCGTCCTCGCTGGCGGCGACGAAGGCGTCCAGAAGGGCCCGGCCCAGGCCTCGGGAACCGTAGCCGGGGTGGACGTAGATGCTGTGCTCGACGACGCCGGCGTAGACGGGACGGGCGGAGACGCGGGAGGCGGCCACCCAGGCCACCACCTGATCCGTACGGGTGTCGGCGACGACGTAACGCAGGTTGCCGAGGCGGGCGGAACTGAACGTCTCCCAGGACGGGGCGGTGGTCTCGAAGCTGGCGTGGCCGGTGTCGAGGCCGCGCTGGTAGACGCTCAGAACCTGGCCGGCGTCCTCGGCCCGCATGGGGCGGATCTCGAAGCCGGGGGCGACGGGCGGCTTCACGGCCTTCACGATGGCCGAGTGGACGCCGTCGCCGTGATCGGCGGTCGGGGTGATGGTGATGCCGGTGAAGCCGGCGTCCAGGAGCAGCGTGCGATACTCGCCGACGGTCAGGGAGCCGGCCGTGCACCCGATGCGGGTCTCGGTGCGGCGGCGCAGGTCCTGGTCGGGTACGGAGTCGTCGGTGACGACGTCGCTGACGCCGAAGCGGCCGCCGGGGCGCAGAACGCGGAACGCCTCGGCCAGGGTGGCGGCCTTGTCGTCGGACAGGTTGATGACGCAGTTGGAGATGACCACGTCGACCGTGCGGCCGGGCAGCGGGACGTGCTCGATGGTGCCGTGCAGGAACTCGGTGTTGGTCACGCCGGCCTGTGCGGCGTTGTCGCGGGCGAGACTCAGCATGTCGGGGCTGGCGTCCAAGCCGTAGACCTTGCCGGTGGGGCCGACGCGGCGGGCGGACAGCAGGACGTCGATTCCGCCGCCGGAGCCGAGGTCGAGCACGACGTCGCCCTCATGGAGGTCGGCGACGGCGACGGGATCGCCGCAGCCCAGACTGGCGCGCAGGGCGCCGTCGGGCAGGGCGGCGGTGTCGTCGTAGCCGGCGACGCCGAAGCAACCCTCCTCGAAGGAGGCGTCATCCGATGAGGCGGGGTCGTCGCCGGGCCGGCCGGTCATCGCGGTCCTGGCGAACCTCGAGTAGCGGTCGACGATCTCCTCGTGGGCCACGGCGGCCTCCTTCACGTGCAGGTGGGGGCGGCGGGGACTCCGGCCGCCCCCGATCTCATCTCATCCTGCCGCGGCCGGGATCCGGTAGGTGGGACGCGGGTAGCCGGGCTTGAACGACGGGACGCCGGCGCTCTGTACGGCCAACGTGCCGGTGGCGGCGGACACCTCCGCCACCGCCTCGGCCACCGCGGCGTCGAGCTCGGCGGGCTCGCACGCGACGCGGGCGTTGAGCCGTGCCTCCGCCCCGGTGAAGATCCGCCCCGCGACGGCGTCCACTGTCGGCTCGGCACCGCCGGCGGTCACGCTCACCTTGCTCAGGTCACCGGCGGCCTCGAGGCTGACCTTCACGTGGCCGATCATCCAGCCGTTGCGGGCGGCGGTCGCGGACAGGTGCTCCAGCAGCGCACGGGCCCAGGCGTCCGGGTCGAAGCCCTCCGCCGCCGTCACGTCGAAGCTGAGGTTCAGCCAGGCCAGCGCGGCCTCGGCGTTGGCGTAGCGGTCGTAGTCGATGTCGAGGCCGCGCCCGACGGGCTCCGAGCCGAGCCAGAGGGACACCAGTTGTTCCAGCCCCTCGCCGGTTTTCGCGGAGTAGCCGAGCACGGTGGCCGTGGGGTACCGCTCGCGCAGATCCGCGGTGATGGCGGCGGCTTCCGCCGCGTCGAGCAGGTCGATCTTGTTGAGCGCGATCACGTCGGCTTCCTGTAACTGCTTGCCGAACAGGTAGGACATGTCCGACTCCGTGTCGTCCAGCGGCAGCGACGTGCGAAGCGCGTCAAGCCTTTCCGGTTCGACGACGACCAGGAGGGGGGCGGGCGTGAAACGTTCACCGTAGTGGGCGCTGAGCGGCCGGATGACGGTGGCCTGCAGATCTGTGCAACTGCCCACCGCCTCGGCGAGCAGTGTGTCCACCTGGTGGCCGTCGACCAGACGCTGCGCGACGGTCAGCAGGTCTTCGAACCGGCAGCAGAAACATCCACCCGTGACCTCGCCGGCCTCCGCGATCGCGGACTTGGCGAGCTGGGTGTCCACCAGTTCGGTTCCCTGGTCGTTGGTGATGACCGCGACCCTGCGGCCCTGCGACTGGAGATGTTTCGCGACCGCGACGAGAGTGGTGGTCTTGCCCGCCCCGAGAAACCCGCTCAAGGTCATGAAGGTGATCAACCGGCGTTCGCCTCACTTCTGGTAACGGTGCTCCGTACAGATATCGCCGCATGGCACGGCACGAGTGAGTATTCGCGTCACAGGGAGTCGAGGTGGTTTCAGTGATCCGCCATCCGCAGTCAGCTAACAGCCTCCGTTCCGCGTGGTCAAGATCCTTGACGCCCGGCAACAAATGATTAACAATGCCGCGGGGCCGTACCAAAAAGGGGTATTGATGACGGTCAATACAGGTGCTACAATAGTCACCAAGATATTTGTGTGCGAAATTATTCGCGCATCATTTACCCGATGACGGCATCGGTAACCGACCGCCCGCCGGATCGCCTATCTCGTGGCGACGGAAGGCAGGGCGATGATGCCCGTGAGTGCGGTGAGCGCCTCGGGCACGACCCGGTAGTAGACCCAGGTGCCCCGGCGGGTCGACGTGACGAGCCCGGCGTCCCGGAGAACCCTGAGGTGATGGCTGATGGTCGGCTGGGTGAGGTCGAACGCCCCGACGAGGTCGCACACGCACGCCTCTCCGTCGAGGTGAGAGGCGACGAGGGAGAGCAGCCGCAGCCGTACGGGGTCGCCGAGCGCCTTGAAGCCCGCGGCGAGTGTGATGCTCTGCTCCCGGGTCAGCGGCTCCGTCACCCGCGCCGGGCGGGGCACACCGGGTTCGACCGTGGGAAGGTCCTCATGCGGCAGCAGCACGGGCTCGTCGTGCTCGGCCATGACGATCGGGTCCTCTCCCTAAGCGCCCCGGGCGTGGGTCACCCGGCCGCATCACCCACGAGTCTAGACAACCCTTCCGTGCAGGAGGTCTCGTCATACCGCGTCCCCCGCTGACCCACGCCGAGGCGACGGAGCGTGGCGCCCTGCTCCGCGTGCGGTCCTACGACCTCCACCTCGACCTGAGCCGGACCGGGGAACCGGTGTTCCGGTCCAGGAGCACGATCCGCTTCACCTGCGCCCGGCCGGGCGCCTCCAGCTGGGCGGACGCACTGCCCCGGCGGGTGCGTTCCGCAATGCTCAACGGGCGGCCGGTCGAGTACGACGGCGCGGGACGGATCCCCTTGCCCGATCTGGCGGCCGTCAACGAGCTGACCGTGGAGGCGGACTACGACTTCTCCACCGGCGGCGAGGGCCTGCACCGGTTCACGGACCCGGCCGATCGGCAGGCGTACGTGTACAGCCACCTGCAGCCCGGCCACGCTCCCCGGGTGTTCGCCTGCTTCGACCAGCCCGACCTCAAGGCGCCCTTCACGATCAGCGTGACCGCTCCCGACGGCTGGACCGTGCTGTCCAACGCTCCGCTCGATCACTGGCCCGGGACGGGCGTCCACAGGTTCACACCGACCCCGCCGATCAGCACGTACATGGTGGCGGTGGCGGCCGGCCCGTGGGCGTCGTGGACGGTGGACCAGGGCGGCGGCGTGCCCCTGGGGGTGCACTCCCGGCGTTCGCTGGCGGCGCACCTCGACCCGGCCGTGCTGCTGGAGCGGCTCGGGGCGGGGGTGGCGTTCTTCGCCGAGGCGTTCGCGACGCCCTATCCGTTCCGGAAGCTCGACCTGTGCTTCGTCCCCGAGTTCAACTTCGGAGCCATGGAGAACGCCGCCTGCGTGTTCGCCGCGGAGACGTTCGTGTTCGACCGCGCGGTGACCCGGTACGCGCATCGCCGCCGGGACGAGATGATCTTCCACGAGATCTCCCACCAGTGGTTCGGCGACCTCGTCACCCTGCGCTGGTGGGACGACCTGTGGCTGAGCGAGGCGTTCGCCACCTGGGCGGGCGTCCACGCGCTGACCCGGCTCACGGACGACGCCGACGCATGGGCCGACTTCGCCGCCGGCAAGAAGGCGCACGCGTACCTGCTGGACCAGTCGGCCGCCACCCACCCGGTCGTGACCGGCGTCCCCGACGTGGACGCCGCCGGATCGGCCTTCGACGCGCTGACGTACCACAAGGGCGCGAGCGTGCTGCGCCAGCTCGTGGCGCGCCTGGGGCTGGACGGGTTCCTGGAGGGCATGCGGCGCTACTTCGCGGACCACTCCCACGGCACCGCCGGCCGGGCCGAGATGCTCGGCGCCCTGGAGAAGGCGGGCGGCCGGGACCTGACCGCCTGGACGGACGCCTGGCTGCTGACGGCCGGGCTCACCGAGGTGCGGGCCGACTTCGACGTCGACGAGGCCGGGCGCTTCACGCGTTTCGACCTGCTCCAGGACGGGTCGCCGAGGCCGCACCGTCTCGCGGTGGGCGTCTACGCGGAGGACCGTCACGGCGATCTGGTCCGGGTGGGGAGGCACGAACTCGACGCGGACGGCCCGCGCACGAGCGTGGACGCGCTCGTCGGCGCCCGCTCCGGCGCGCTGGTGCTGCCCAACGACGGCGACCTGACGTACTGCCGGATCGTGCTGGACCCGCGCTCCACCGAGGCGGTCGTCCACCGGATCGGCCGGCTGGCCGATCCCATGGCCCGCTCGCTCTGCTGGACGGCGGCGTGGGACATGGTCCGGCACGGGGAGCTGCCGCCGCGGCGGTTCCTGACGACGGTCCTCGGCGGGCTGACGGCGGAGACGCAGATCGGCGTGTTCCAGCGGCTCCTCGTCCGGGTCTCCACCGTGCTGACGGCCTACACCGAGCAGGGCTGGGCCCGCGCCCACGGCTGGCCGTCGTACGTGGACCACCTGCTGCATGTCGTCGACGCCCCGGACGGCGACGCGGACCAGAGGCTGGCGGCGGCGCGGGCGATCGCGGACGCGGCGCTGACGGCCGGTCACGTCGACACGGTGCGGAAATGGTTCCACGGAGCGGCCCCGATCGACGTGGACGACGCGTTACGCCGCAGGCTCGCCCGGTCCCTGGTCGCGCATGGCGAGCCCCTGGAGGACGTCACCGGCGCCTTCGCCACCGTGGAGGACCGGCTCGCCGAGCGGCTGAGGGCGTCGGTGCCCACCCCGGAGGCCAAGGAGTGGGCGTGGACGACCATCCTGGGCAGCGGGAGCGTCGCGCAGGTCCGCGCGCTGGCCGACGGCTTCGCCCACCCCGCGCACCGTCACCTGCTCACGCCGTTCGCGCGGCGCTACGCGCAGGACGTCCCCCCGCTGCTGGCCGCCGCGGGAGACCGGGAACCGGCGCGTACGGTCGCCGTCCGCATGTTCCCCTCCTGGTCGGTCTCACGGCGCACGCTAGGCATGATCGACCGCCTGCCCTCCGAGGACCGGTTCGTCAGGCTGACCGGCGCGGCCAGGGCCGAGCTCGCCCTCGCCGTCAACCTGTCCGAGCGGGACGCCGCCGGATGACAGCCATTCCTCGGCGCCGGCACCGGCGGCGAAGGACTCGAAAAGCTCCCGCATGGCCGGCCCGGCGTCCGGGCCCGCGTACCACCGCTCCCCCGCCCGGCCGGTCAGGTGGTCCCACAGCGTCTCGCTCAGCATGAACGCCTGGTGATACAGCAGCGGGTAGCAGGGCTTGCCCTCCAGGTAGGTCTGCAGCCGATCCCACGCGGCCCCCCCATCCACCGCGACGCCGAACTCCCGCTCGTACGAGCGTACGTACTCGGCGGCCGGGTCCGGATGGCCGTCGTGCACGGCCATCTCGTGGCAGAGGCTGGTCGCCACGAGGCGCCGGACGTGCTCACGCGCGAAGGCCAGGCGCTCCACGGCCTCGGCGTCCACCGTGACGCCGAGGTGGCGCCGCTGCCAGTCCGGCCGCCGGACGACCCGTTCCAGGGTGAAACCGAACGCCTCGGTCAGCGCCGGGTGCGTGCGCCACAGGTCGGCGGGGTGCCGGACGCCCGCGGTGAAGTGCAGCGCGTGCCCGAACTCGTGCAGAAGCGTGGCGTGGTGGCCCAGCGTCGTGCCCGGCGTGACGGACACCCGCACGTCGGCCGGCGGCGCGACCGGCGAGCAGAACGCCGTGCCCGACTTGCCGGGCCGTGCGACGTCGTCGACGACGACGCGTTCCAGGCATCCGCCGAAACCCCACTCGCGTACGGTGGAGCGGACGCCGTCGAGGGCGCCGCCGGCGCCCTCGGGCAGGACGGCGCGTGCGGCGACGAGGCGGGCGTCCGCCATGGACGGCGTCGAGATGGCGTCGCGGGCCCGCCAGCCGTCCCATCGCCTGAGGAACTCGGCCCGCGTGGCGTCCAGCCAGTTCCGGGCGTGGGCGACGAACCGGTCCACCTCCGGGTGCAGCGCCCGCACCAGCGCGGCGTGCGTCGGGAACCCCAGCTCGGCCCGCGCCTCGGCGTACGCGTCGAGCCAGCGCCGCCGGCCCTCGCGCAGCCGCTCCCCGACGTCCGCCAGGGCGGCCCGGACCTCGGCGCGCCGCCGCTCGTCGGTGACGGTCCGCGAGAGGGCGACGAGCTCCCCGTGGGTGAGCGTCCTGCCGCCGGCCTCGGCGGTGACGGTGCGCTGGAGCAGCCGCAGCCGCGCGGTCGCCTCCGTCAGCCGGACGCGGAAGTACCAGAGGACCAGCTCCCCCGCGTAGTGCAGGTCGCCGTGCTCCAGGGCCAGGAGGACGAGCCCGCCGTCGGTCAGCCGGCTGAGCCCGCTTTCCGGCAGGGCCGGAGGATCGTCGCTCTGCCCCGTCGCGGCCAGCCAGCGGGCGTGGGCGACCTGGGCCTGGAGCGCGGCGAGGTCTTCGACGTGACCGGCCAGGTAGCCGGGAACGGTGGTCACGACGGGTCCACGGAGGCCGCGGGAGGCAGGCCGAGCACCTCCGAGGCGCCGTCGGCGACCCGCTGCCAGAAGTCACGCCGGTCCTCGGGGAGCCCGGCGAACAGCTCCGAGCAGCGGCGGGTCATCTCCAGTGCCAGCCCGGGATGGGCCAGCACTCCGCGGATCCAGGCGAGCTGGCCGGGCTCCGGCGGGTCGATGCGCAGCCCCGCGAGACCCGCGCGGACCTTGCGCCCGACGCGCTCGTCCAGGACGGTCGCGTAGCTCTCCCGGGCCTGCGGAGTGTCGCCGTCCACCGCGAGCGGCACCGTGGCGGCGAGCGTCTCCGCCGCCGCGCAGGCGTCGGTGATGCCCGCGCCGAACAGCGGGTCCTTGTGGCAGTAGGCGTCGCCCGCCAGCCGCCAGCCCGGCCCCGCCGGCTCGCGGTGGAAGTTCCGCAGGCTCTTGGACGCGTACACGGGCGAGACCCGCCGTGCCGCACGCAACCGGTCCGCCATCGCGGGGATCGACCGGAGCAGGCGCTCGTACCCCTCGTCTCCCCGGATCGCCGCGTACTCCCCCATGGGCGCCGACAGCATGACCACCCACCGCCCGCCGTCGCACGGGCCGACCTGGAGCACGTGTCCGCTGTCGTGCCACAGCTCCAGCGCGGGCGAGGGCAGCGGGACGACGTCCTCCCAGTAGGCGTGGAACGTGCAGCGCATGGCTCCCGCGTCGAAGGTCGTGGCCGCACCGGCCTGACGGGCGGTCGGGGATCCCCGCCCGTCCGCCCCCACGACGATCCTGGCCTTCTCCGACCACCCCGCGCCCTCGATCCCGATGACCTGGTCACCGTCCCGGCGCAGGGACCGGACCGGGCTGCGCTCCCTGATCTCGGCCCCGTGCCGGCTCGCGGCGCGCAGCAGGACCCCGCTGAGGGTCTCCCGGCGTACGCACAGGTTGTAGTGGTACGGCGAGCGGGGCAGCATGGGCGCCCCGTAGTAGCCGCCCTCGACCTCCAGGTGCCAGCGCCGGAGCGGTGGCGCGCCGGTGGCGAGCACCTCGTCCAGCACGCCGAGCCGGTCCAGGAAGGACAGCGTCGTCGGGCCGAAGAAGTGGGTGGAGACGGCCGGGGCGGGCAGCCGGGTGCGGTCGCACACCAGGACCCGCAGACCCTCGCGCGCGAGCAGGGCGGCGCTCGCGGCCCCGGTGACGCCGCCGCCGACCACGATCACGTCATACATCGGCCGCTCCTCGCGTCATGTCCCGCCGGCCAGCACGAACGGCATACGGCCCGACCAGATCCTGCTCACGGCCCACCGGCGGTCGCTGACCGCGCGGAAGCGGCGGCCGAGCACCTCACGCAGGTCCAGGGCGATCGGTCGCTGCCGGAGGATCCCGGCCACCCGTCCGTCCCTGATCAGGAACCCGAGCCGCAGCCTGCCCTCGACGACCGGTGAGAGGCCGGCGCGCTGGTGCCCGCCCATCAGCGACTCGACCAGCACCCCCTCGCGGACGCCGGCCAGCAGGTCGTCGAAGGAACCGGCGTCGGCCGGACCGGCGGACAGCGTCGCGCCGTTGAGCACCGGCGTGGCGGGCTTGAGCACCGTGCGGCGCAGCGCGTTGCCCCGGAACCCGTGCCCGGTGGGCGCCGTCCCGCACGCGGCCGCCGTACGGACGCTGTGGTAGGCCCGGACCGGGACGCCCCGCTCGACCAGCGTGAGGGGCACGCATGGCACGCCGTCGTCGTCGCTGCCCGGCCAGGCCAGCCCGCCGGTGCCCTCCTCGTCCGGCGCGGCCGGCTCCGAGGGATGGTCGCGCAGGCCGATCGAGGGATGCAGGAACGGCTCGCCGAGACGCCCGGCGACGAACGAGCGGCCCGCGGTGACGGCGGTGCCGTTCAGCGCGGTGACCAGCGGGGTGAGCAGGGTGTGCACCGCGGACGGCGCGAGCAGCACGTCGTGGGCGCCGGAGGGCGCGTCGGCGGCGGGCAGCCCGTCCCAGCCGGCCGCGGCCTCCAGCCACGCGGAGAGCGCCGCGGGCAGCTCCGGCGTCCGGGTCCAGCCGGTCCAGGGCAGCTGGACGGCCGACCCCTCCGCCAGCGCGGCGATGTGAAAGAACCGGTCCGAGGTCGTGGTCCGCCCGTCCGGGGCCGCGCGGTGCACCGCCTGTTCGGTCCGGGTCACCGTGCCGTGCACCGTCAGCCCGGACGAGCGTTGCAGCGCGCCCAGCCGCTCGGCCAGGAGCCGTACGGATCGGGTGCCCTGGTCCGCGGCGGGCACCGTGGCGGCCTCGGGGGCGGCCTCGGGGGCGGCGGTCCTCCCGACGACCGGGTCGCGTGACGCCGGGGGCCCGTGCGCCGCGTTCCGTACGGCCTCGCCGACCAGCCCGTGCACGTCGTCGAGGCGGGTCGTGGTGGCCGTGCCCACCCGGCCGTGGCGGTGCACCCGCAGGCACAGCGCCGTCTCGTGCGCGGACCTGACCAGGTCGGGCACGCCCGAGCCGACCTCCACCACGGTGTCGTCGCGCTCGACGGCAAGGATCTCCCAGTGGTCGGCGCGGGCCGCGGCCTCCGCTCCGGCCTGTTCCAGCCGGTCAGCCAGAGGTGACACGTATGCCTCGCAATCGCAGCATGGGGGCCCAGGAGCTGACCGGCAGCGCGTTCTGGCCCTGCTTGCCGCAGCTCGCCGAGGTGTCGCCGCGCCACTGCTCACGGCCGATCGCGTCGATGACCGCGAAGGCGCCGAGCACGTCACCGGACAGCACCACGCCTCTGACCCGTCCGCGGACCTCGCCGTCGCGGATCTCCCGGCACTCCGCCGGCAGGAAGGTGAATCCGGCGCGGTCGGTCTGCCCGCCGAGCACGCCCCGGGCCAGCAGCCCGCGCGCCACACCGCCGATCATCTCCTCCTCGGACGCGGCGCCGGGGGCGATGGCGATCGTCCGAAGCCGGGGCAGCGGCGGGTGGCGGAAGTTCAGGGCTCTGGCGTTGCCGGTGGGCTCCTCACGGAAGGCCCCCGCGGTGGAGCGGTCGTGCAGCCGGGGCCGGGTGACGACACCGTCGCGCAGCAGCTCCACCGCAGACCCCGCCGTGCCCTCGTCGTCCACCGGTACGAATCCCCGCGCACCGGGACGTCCAGGGTGATCGGTGATCGTCAGCATGGACGGGCCGAGCCGGCGTCCGGGGGCCAGGGACCGTTGCAGAGGCGCGTCCCCGAGGTGGTGGTCGGCCTCGGCGAGATGCCCGATCGTCTCGTGGGCCCAGATGCCTGCCAGCGGGCCGTCGCAGACCACGTCGTAGTCCCCGGGCGCCACGACGGGGGCGGCGCGCAGGTCCACGGCGGTCGCGACGGCGGCCTCCACGTCCGGGGCCAGGCCCCGCACCACGGAGAAGTCGCCGCCGCTGCCGGCCGACACCGAGCCGGCGGTCCTCGCGGCGCCGCCGTCGGCGTAGACGGTGATCTGCAGCGTCAGGTCCCTGCGCCGGTACGAGACGCCGGTCCCCTCGCTGGTGAGCAGCTCCACGTCCGCGACCGACTCGCGGTAGTAGACGAGCGCCCCGGTCACGCCGGGATGCGCCGCCAGCGCCGCCGCGTGGTAGGCGCCGAGCAGTTCCACCTTCTCCGCCAGGCAGACCGTCTCCACGAGCTCACCGGCCTCGCCGGGAGGGTCGTCCCGGTAGGGCCGGTGCGCGGCGAGACGTCCCGCCGCGCACCCCAGCTCGACGGCGTCACGCGCGGCCCTGCGCAGCACCGGCCCGGCGTCCACGGCGGTGTCCGACGCGAACGCCGACCCCGACCGGCCGATCACCCGTGCGCAGCACCCCTCGTCACGGCTGGTCACGCTGCTTTCCAGGCCGTCGCCGCGCCACACCAGGTCGACGGTCCTGGCGCGTTCGACACGGACCTCGGCGTAGTCGTCCGCCCGCAGGCCGGCGTCCCGGAAGAGCGCGGGCGAGCCGCCGGTCAGCAGCACGGTTGCGCGGGGCTGTCGTCCCGGTAGGCGAAGATCATGGCACTGGTGACCTGCGCGCCGTCGCGGTACGGGACGAGCCCGTCGCTGCGCATGTCCACGCTGCCGAAGCCCGCGCCGAGCACCAGGTCGCGGTACTCGCTCTCGGTCATGCCGACCACGCACCGGGCGAAGTCCTCCGCGCCGGCGGACTCGCCGGCCGCCACGTCCGCCGGGGGCGGGCCGTCGTCGGAGTACACGACGTCGGAGATCACCGCCACCCCGCCCGGGCGCAGGACGGCCGCGACCGCGTGGAGCACTTCCTTCTTGTCGGGGAACATGCCGAGGACGCAGTTGCTCATCACCACGTCCACGCTGGCCTCACGCACCGGCGGGCGCCGGATGTCGCCGACCCGCACGTCGATGTTCTTGAGCCCCATCTCCTTGGCCGCGCGGCGAGCCGTCCTGACCATCTGCATCGACGCGTCGACGCCGATGACCCGGCCCGTCTCCCCCACCCGGCGCGCGGCGATCAGCAGATCCAGGCCGGCGCCGCAGCCGAAGTCCACGACCGTCTGCCCGGGGCGCAGGCCGATCGCGTTCATGGGAGAGCCGCAGCCGCTGGACAGCTCCAGGACCCACTCGGGGATCTCGGCGAGTTCCTCCGGGGTGTACACCGATGTGGGAGAGCAGCACAGCGTGCTGGTGCCCTGCACCGCGAGCGCGTCGTAGCGCTTCTTGACGTGCGTCTCGACGGGAACGGGACCCTGGTCGGCCGGGGCCGCTTCCGGGGCCGCGCAGCAGCCCGCCGCCTGGTCCGCGGTCGCCGGGGCGCATCCGCAGGCGTCCGGCTCGGCGACCGTCTCGGCCGCCGTCCGCGGCCGGATCAGCTCATCCAGGGAAACGAACCCACGCGTGTCATCTGCTCCCACGTTCCCTCTTCTCCTTCCGGTCGGTTCGCGTGCTCCTGCCGCCGGCGCAGGGCCATGGGCAGCAGGTAGGCCAACTGGGTCTCGACACGCGTCGTGATGCTGGACACCTTGGGGCAGTAGCAGGTGTTGAAGTCGCCGCCGTTGGCCGCCCACGCCTTGATGGGGCAGCCGCCGCCCCCGCAGAACAACTTCACGTTGCAGTCGCGGCACATGGGCACGGTGTCCACGTGGCGGTGCCGCCAGGGATCCCGATAGCCGGCCGCGTAGCTGAACTCGGGGTAGAACGTCCCGCAGGCGTGCTGGGGACGGCCCACGGTCTCCGGGCAGCCGTAGATCTTGCCGTTGGGATCGAAGGCGACGACGCTCGTGCCGGCGCTGCACCCCTGGAGGTTGGGCCGCAGCCGGTCGCCCTCCAGGACGGCCGACCTGATGCGGGCCAGGTCGGGCTGCAGCATGCGGTCCACCAGGGGGTTCTGCTGCACCATGCGCCAGAAGGCCTCCTGGAGCCCGGCCTTGACGTCACCCCGGACCATGCGCTTGCGCTTCTCCTCGGGGTGGTCGGGGGTGACGTACAGGAACGTGGTGGCCTTGGTGAAGCCGTTGAACAGGCGGATCTTCGGGTGGTCGAGCCACCCCTTGGCCTGCGCGAACTCCGCGAAGCGCGGCATGTCGTCCACGCTGTCCTCGTCGACGAGCACCCGGATCAGCACGCGGATGCCGGCCTCGGCGGCCACGTCGATGCTGCGCTCGATGAGCTCGAACGTCGGCTTGCCGTTGCGGAACACCCGCCGGGTGTCGTGGGTCCTCGGCGTGCCGTCCAGGCTGACCTGGACCTCCTCGCAGCCGTACTTGAGCAGCATCGGCACGTACGCGTCCAGCGCCACGCCGTTGGTGATCGCGGTGACCGGGTAGCCGCGATCGTAGGAGCCGCGCAGGATCTGCTCGACGGCGCCGCGCTGGTACGCGGTGTCCAGCAGCGGTTCCCCGCCGAACAGGGTGATGTACGGCGGGCCGGAGTTCTGGTGCCGGTCCTGGATCTCCGGGATGGTGTCGAACGCGGCCTCGATCATCTCCTCGTCCATGCGCGGGCTCTTGGTGGTCAGCTCGCCCTCGAAGCAGTACGGGCACGCCAGGTTGCACACGAACGACGGGATGAACATGAACTGGAACGGCGCTTCCTGGATCGCCTGGAAGTAGCCGTCGACGATGGCGCGGTAGCGCGCCTCCTCCTCGACCGGGTCGGTGCAGACGTACCCGCGCTCCAGCAGGCCGGCCACGAGCTCACGGTCGACGGCATCGTCTCCGGCGCGGACCCGTTCGAGCACGGCGACCTCGGCGGGGGTGACGATGTCCATCGATCCGGACACCGCGTTGGCGAGGACGCTCACCTTGCCGCTCTCGTCGAGATAGGCCGGGTCCAGGGTGCCCTCGGGGAGCTCCACCGAGAAGGTGACGGTGTTCGGGCTCACAAGCATGGTGTGTCTCCCAGAAACGGTGTCCGTGGTGCCGCCGGGGGGTGGGTGAGGGGGTGGGCCGGGAATTGGAGGGCGCGGCAGGGGATACCTCTGCCGTACGGTCCGGCGGCCACGGTCACTCGCAGCCGTCGGGGTCGTTGGCCATGATGCTGGTCACGACGTCGAGGTTCTTCCGGCCGCGCATGGCGGTGCAGCAGTCGGTCTGCTTCTCGGACACTTCGGCGTTCTCGATCATGGAAATGGCGATCATAGGTATCACCTCCTCCACTGTGATCTCTGCCGCGCTCTCCGGCCCGCTCCCCGGCGCGACGCGTCGGGGAGAGTCGTTGGTGGGGCGCGTGCCCCAGGTGGCGGGTCACCGCAGGACCTCCCGCACGATGAGCACCGCCACGGTGATCAGGCCCTCGCCGATGATCAGTCCCGAGGCGACGATCTCGGTGGCGCTGCGCCGGCCGGGGTTGCGGCGGGTGAGCAGCCACTGGGTCAGGCCACCGGCGGCGAGGGTCAGCGAGTAGGCGGGGGGAAGCAGCACCCCGAGGCCGATCATCGTGGGCATGGCCGAGGTGAAGGCCAGGCCCAGGCCCACCGGGCCCGAGACGGCCAGCGCGAGGGCCACGGTGGCGGGGTATTCGGCCGATCCCCGCACGGTGGCGTCCACGAACTGGACCGCGGTGGCCACGGGGGCGGGGAAGGAACGTCCCCCGAGCACACCAGCGCGGCTGAGCACCGCGATCACCAGGACGCCGACCACGGCGCCGGCCAGGCCGCCCGCCAGTTGCGTCCAGCCCGTCAGCCGCCTGGGCGGCTCCGGCAGGCCCTCGGGACGATCGTGGGCGACCTTCACGGAGTAGGTGAAGTAGACGGCGGCGAGGGCCGCGCAACAGATGGTCGACGCCATGAGCAACGCCGCCGTCTGGTCCGCGCCGGATATGGCGAAGGCCACGACGCTGAAGTACAGCGCCGGGGACAACGGCACCAGCCCGATCTCGCCGCCGGCCCGGGTGAGGAACACGGTCATCACGGCGAGCAGCACGACGCCGAGCAGGCCGTAACCGAGGTAGCGCAGGAGAGACGGGTAGATCAGCGCCAGGAGCGCCGTTCCCACGAGGACGGCGACGGCGAGCCACCGCGTACGGCCCGGGAGCAGGCGGCCCCCCTGGAGGGAACGCGCCAGCGGGCCGCGGACCCGGGCGATCGAGGCGACGGAGTAGCCGAGGATGAGACCCACACCGGCGGCGAGCACCCAGGGATAGGACAGATGGTCGGTGTAGGCCACGGACCGGCCCGCCGTGCCGTCCTGGACCGCCCACACGACGACGGTGTACGCCGCGCCGGCCGCCAGCCACGCGCACGCGCGCGGGCCGATGAGGAACCCGACCCCGTACAGCAGCGGCGAAAGGGCCAGGGCCAGATGGGTGCCCGTGACCTCCGGCGTGACGTCGTGGCCCCACAGGGCGACCCCCAGGGCCGACGCGGCGCCCACGCCCGCGGCGATGGGGAGCATGCGGCCGAGCCGGTCGCTCTCCCCGTCCTTGGGGCTGCTGAGCGACGCCATAAGGGTGATGGCCGGCTTCAGGGTCGGGTAGGGCAGCCTCTCGGCGACCACCAGCGTCCGCGCGACGAGCCCGCCGAGGAAGATCCCCAGGGCGTTCGCGGCCATCGCCAGCACCACCAGGAAACCCCAGGCCGGCAACTCACCGGCCCGCAGGACGACGGCTCCGATGCCGGTGTCCAGCGCGGCCGTCGCCATGTATCCGCTGGACGCGATGGAGAAGACGACGAAGAGGCCCTGCCAGCTGAGCGCCCCCGCCACCCGGAGCAGCGCCGCGCCCAGCGCGGCCACCAGCGCCGACCCTCCGAAGGACGTGCCCGTGCGGAACAGGACCAGCACGTTGAGGACGCAGAGCAGCACGCCGATGGCCAGGCCGATGAGTGTCGCCCAGACGTACGACCCCCGCCAGCCGGCAGCGGCGTCCACCGCCGGAGTCGAATGCGATGCGATGGAGGATGCGGTGCGCTCCTTTCCTCCCACAGAGCGCCCCCCATCTCGACCGAGTGAACTACATTGATAACTATCGATGTAGCCGACGAGTGCACATTAAATTGGGCCGACGGCAATGGTCAAGGGTCTTGACAGGATTGCATATTCGTGCAGACGGCTCATGTTACGTGACGATTACGATACTTTTCGTAATTACGCCATACAACATGTCGGCCAATTCCGCCGGATCACAGCGTGCGATCGGCGAGCAGGGGGTCGGCGTCCACACGTCCGGTCGTCACCGCGCCCGGATCCCGGCCGTACAGCCCGGCGACCAGGGCGAGACCGATCACGCCGCCGATCAGTTGGACGACGACGAACCCCGGCACCGAGGACGGGGCGATCCCGGCGAAGGTGTCGGAGAAGGCCCGGCCGATGGTCACGGCCGGGTTCGCGAAGCTGGTCGACGAGGTGAACCAGTACGCCGCGCCGATGTAGGAGGCGACCGCGACCGGCGCCAGGCGGGCGTTGTCCGCGCGGACCAGCAGGAAGATGACGAGCACCAGCCCCGCCGTGGCGACCACCTCGCCGAGCAGCAGGTTCCCGGCCGAGCGGTCGTGCGTGGACCAGGTGACGGCCGCCTTGCCGAACATCGCGTTGGCCAGCACGGCTCCACTGATGGCGCCGGCGATCTGGGCGGCGGCGTAGACCACCACGTCGGAGAGCGAAAGCTTGCGGTGCACCCACCAGTCGGCCAGCGTGACCACCGGGTTGAAGTGCGCCCCGGAGATCGGGCCGAGAATGAGGATCAACACCCCGAGCCCGAAGACCGTCGCCGTCGAGTTCTCCAGCAACTGGAGTCCCACGTCATCGGGCGAAAGCTCCTGCCCCATGATCCCCGACCCGACCACCACCGCCACCAGCAGCAGCGTGCCCACGTACTCGGCCAGCGCCCGGCGGGGCAACGCCGGGCTCACCAAGAATCACCGATCCGGTCGAGACGGACTGACGAGTCACGCACGTTAGGCCTCCCCTTGACATGACATACCGCATGACGGCTTGCTGCACCGCACCAGCCGACCTGTCGTTACATGACCCGAAGCGCCACTTCCAGCACCATCTGAACCGATATTTACAGATATCAATGTGATTTGGTAGCGCCAATTTCCGGGGATTACGCCTGTGTCTCGCGCCGGGAGCCGGCCGCGACGCCACGTTGCCGGACGGGCCAAGAAGCGCGGAGACATCCAGCAGCAGGCAGGTTCGCCCGCGCCTACCAGCGGCCGAACAACAGCGACCACCGAGTCAGCCGCCCGGGTACGACGCCAGGGGATGCTCACCTGCGGCCGGAGCGCCGGATCCGGCGGGGATCCAGGACTGACTGACACCCACTGTCATGTCATCGATGACAGTCACCCAGTGAGGTTTTCTCAGTGAGTGACCGTTATCCGTGGCCAGTTGCCGTACCCGAATGCCGTCTGGGACACCGGAAGGTGACCACCACCTCGCCCGGAAATCAGTAGCCGATGTTGACCTGTGCCCTGTGGTGGTCGCCTTTCTCGATCAGATCGACGAACCCGAGGGCGTAGTCGCCGGCGGAGATCGCGCCGCCGTCCTCGGGCTGAACTGCGACGTCGTCGCCGAGCCGATAACGGCCGAGTCGTTCGCCGGGCATATGTGCGCCGAACCTGAGCGCGGGGCTCACAAAGACCCAGTCGAGTGTCGCTGGCGTAGCTGGGAGGTCCTCGATGATGAGCGCCGCCCCGGCGCGGATCTCGTCATGAAGCTCTGCCGGGATGTGGCTGAGGTCGGTTACGAAGCGAGCCGCCCCGGGCGCAGGGCGCAGCGACGAGTAGCCGCCGACGACGTACAGGGGTACGCCTGCGCCATCTGCCAGACGCGCGAGGGTGCGGTAGACGTCGCGGAAGATACCGGCCAGCGGGCCGCGTGGGGCGAGTGCGGCCACCACGACGTCCGCGCCCTCAATGGCTGCCGAGAGCGTTGCTTCGTCGGTGGCGTCACCTTGGGCATAGGTCACGTTCGGGATTGGCGCGTCGGGGAGCGAGCGGCTCAGTGCGGTGACCTGATGACCGCGAGCGGCGGCCTCCGCGACGATCGCCGAGCCGGCATAGCCGGTGCCGCCGATGACGGTGATGCGAGACACGAGGTGCCTTTCCATGGGTCGGATGGCGTCGGACGACGCTCTGCGATTACCGTATGAGTGCAGCTCTCCCATCGGAAGAAGGCACCTTGTGGTAACCACCCGGGCCGAGTCGGTGCTCGGCGGCAGCCCCTACCGCGCGGACTGCCCGACCCGCCACATCCTGGATCGCATCGGCGACCGTTGGACGGTGCTCATCGTGGGTGCCCTCTGGGACGGCAGCGCCCGCTTCTCAGAGTTGCGCCGACGCATCGAGGGAATATCGCAGAAGATGCTCACCCAGACTCTCCGCGGCCTCGAACGGGACGGGATCGTGCGCCGCACCGTCTACCCCGAAGTTCCTGTCCGCGTCGAGTACACACTTACCGAGGCGGGCCGCTCCCTGCGCGAGCCGCTGCGCGCGCTGGAGGAGTGGTCGATCGCACACCTCGGCGACGTGTCAGCGTCGCAGGAAGCCTACGACCGCGCGGATTGAGCCTTTCCGGGCGAGGTAGTGAGGGCCGGGGCCGCTCACTAGCCTCGATCTTTCTCGACCTTGGTGTGGTCGTCTGAGGGTTTCGGCTGAGGTGTGATTTCCCAGCTGTGGTCAGCGCGCGGGCCCGGCTGTTGCGCCGGGGTAGCGGGGTTCCACGGGCCCGCTGTTGCCTTTCTGGTGGTTGGGATGGGATGTCGGCTGTTCAGGTCGGTGTGGGCAGTGCTTGGAGCCGGGTGATAGCGGTGCTGAGCTCGCTCGCCCAGGGCCATCGGGTGGCGATGCGCAGGCGTCTGCCTCCTCGGACCAGTCGTCCGGCGACGGCGAACAGGCGCAGGCGCAGCCGTTTGGGTTCGTAGCGGCGGGCGGGAGTGCCGTGCAGGGCGAGCATCTGCATCCACGCCAGCAGTTCGCAGGCCAGCGCGACGATCTCCACCCAGATCTGGTTCTGAGTGAAGTCGTGCAACGGCAGGTTGCGCAGCCCGGTGTCCTTGGCAGTTCGGATGCGGTCCTCACAGCGCGCCCGGCGGCGGTGACGTAACTCCAGGTCGGCGAGCTGACCGCGGCGGGTGCCCGTGACGAAGCAGGTGAAGCGGTGCCCATCGATGTCGGTGAACCGCGATTGCGCGCCCGGATGCGGGCGTTCCTTGCGAACGATCACCCGCATCCCGGTGGGCCAGTCGGCCAGATCGAGCAAGCCGGTGAGCTCGGCGACCCAGGCACCTGGCCATACCTGCCCTTCAGCGTCGTAGGCGGGGGTCCACGCCGCAGCGGGCAGGGCCAGGAGCGCGTGCTGGATGTCCTCGGTGAGGGTGAACCCGATCGAATAAGACAGCCGCCGTCCCGGCCGGGTCAGCCAGGACAGGAACTCATGGGTGCCGCCGCCGGAGTCGGTGCGGATCAGCACCTGACGCCGCTGGTGTCTGGGCAGCTGGGCCAGGGCGAGCCGGGCGGCCTCGATGTGATCGGCGGCCGTGTTGGAGCCGGCGTTGCCCGGCCGGAGCACGATGGCCAGCGGCTCCCCGGCTCCGCCCGCGCCATGGTCGGCGAACACCGTCGTCGGGTGAAAGCCGTAGCTCTTTTTCCAGGTCGGTGCCGCCTGCTCCTTGTCGGAATGGGCAACCACGATGGTCGCGTCGATATCGAGCGGGATCAGCTCACCATCGGCACCGGGCGCGCTCTGCCCCGCCAGTACCCAAGACCGCTCCCGTGCAGTGGCACGTGCGCTACGGATCGCCTTCAACGCCCGAACCGGGTCGCAGGCCAGCCGGTCGATCAGCCGGGAGACCGTCGGGTCGGATGCCACGTGGCCGAACAACTCCGGCTGGGAGCACAGCATCGCGATGTCGGCCAGACAGTCCCCGCCCAGAGCGAGCGTGACCGCCAGATCAGTGATGACCTTGCCCGAATCGTGCACGGCGCGAGCAGGTCGCCACCGCCCCAGCTGCGCCGACAATGCCCGGTCCAAGCCGGTGATGCGCAATGTCTCCACCAGCAGCAGGCCCCCAGCCTGGGAGATGAGGCCGTTGCCGTCGGCGGAGGCGAGAATCTTGGGGCCGGACGCGATAGTCTTCACGCGAAAAGTGCCTTCTGATCTGGCGCGGACAGGACTCTAGACAAGCCCGATCCTCCCAGTTCAAAGGCACTTTTCTCATGTAAACGATCAACCTCGGCGAAATTCAGCACGAAAGCCCGAGGTTAGAGGCTGTGCTCAGTAGCCGGTCCGGTGTGACTGCGTGTTCCCGCCCTCGTGCACCCGCTCCCTTCGCCGACCGCAGCGCGTGGATCATGTCCGTCGCGATCTCGCGGTCTGGTCTGGTTCGGGGAGCGGGCGGGCGGTGAATGTTTCATCTCGGGATCGATGATCTTCAGGTGGCGTCCCATGCGAGGCAGAGGCACCACCCGCGGCCGAGTCCCACGTCAAGGCGCGGTCACCCGCGTGAGGTGCCCCCGTCGCCGGACCTGGCGTGCCGCCCGCCATCGGACGGCTTCGGTGAGCGGGCAATCCGATATGCCACATTCGTCGGGAGTCGTGACAATATTTCTGACAGCATTGTCAGAGAGGTGTTGTTCAATCCTGATGGACTCCGTCGCATTTTGCTGGATCTGGCAGCGAACGGACCTCACGGGGTGCGGTCGGCGGCGCCGTACCCCGAGCCCGGGCCGCGCCGTCGCCGCACTGCGCCGGCCGGCTTCTCGGTGGTGACCGCGCACCGCGGTCCCGCCGGCGCCGCGCGAGACCCCTCCCCTGGCAACCCCACCCTCGAACGACCCCGGTAAGGACTGATACGAATGTTCGCCTTAACCACCCGTGGTCGGCCGTGGCCGCGCGCTCTGGCCGCCTTCGTGGCCGCGCTCGCCTCGGTGGCCGCCATGATCGTGGCGAGCTCGGCGCCCGCGTCGGCGGCCACCTCGACCGTGGTCGGCGTGGCGTCCGGCCGCTGCCTGACCGTGGCCGGCAACTCCACGACGCCAGGCGCCCGCGTCACCATCTACGACTGCAACGGGCAGGCGAGCCAGACGTGGACCTCCACCACGGCGGGAGAGCTCCGGGTGTACAGCTCCCCGAGGTGCCTGGACGTGGTCGGCCAGGACACCACGCCCCCGGCCACGCTGCAGATCTCCACCTGCACCGGGGCGGCCAGCCAGAAGTGGCGGATCAACTCCGACGGCAGCATCGTCGGCGTGCAGTCCGGCATGTGCCTGGACGTGAGCGGAGGCCGGACCACCAACAACACCCCGGTGCAGTTGTGGACGTGTAACGGGCAGAGCAACCAGAAGTGGACGACGTCCACCGGAAGCGCCGACACCCAGCCTCCGACGGTGCCGGGCAACCCGCGGGTGAGCGGCCTGGTGTGCGACTCGGTCACGTTCGCGTGGAGCGCCTCCACCGACAACGTCGGAGTGGCGTTCTACGACGTCTACCACGACGGCCAGCTGATGAAGTCGGTGAGCGGGACCACCCTATCCACCACCCTCACCGTGGTCCCCGGTTCGACGTGGGGTCTGTACGTCAACGCGCGCGACGCGGCGGGCAACGTCTCCCAGGCGAGCGCGACGGTCACGATCACGCCACCGCAGTGCCAGTCCGACACCCAGGCGCCCACCGCCCCGAGCCAGCTCACCGGCTCCGCGTCCGGCACCACGGTGACGTTGCAGTGGACCGCGGCCACCGACAACGTCGGAGTCCGCGCCTACCTCGTCTACCGCGGCGGTGCGCTGGTGGGCACGGTCACCGGCAACCCGCCGGCCACCACCTTCATCGACAGCGGGCTGTCGGCGAACACGAGCTACCAGTACTACGTGGTGGCCCGCGACGCGCAGTCCAACGTCTCGTCGCGCAGCAACACCGCGACCGTGACCACCGGCGGGGGGTGCGCCGACTCGGTGTGCGGGGTGACGCAGATCGCGACCGAAACCGACCTCCCGTGGGGTCTGCTCACGTTGCCCGACGGCACGATCCTCTACAGCCGCAGGGACGTCCACGACATCATCCACCTCGACCCGGCCACCGGGGCGAAGACCACCATCGGCACGGTGCCGAACGTCGACGACACCGACGGCGAGGGCGGCCTCATGGGGCTGGCCATCGCCCCCACCTTCGCCAGCGACCACTGGCTGTACATGATGCACACGACGTCGACCGACAACCGGATCGTCCGCATCAAGCTGGAGAACGACCAGCTCACCCTCAGTTCTGAGCAGATCCTGCTCACCGGGATCCTGCGCAACAAGTACCACAACGGCGGCCGCCTGCGGTTCGGCCCGGACGGCAAGCTGTACGCCAGCACCGGCGACGCCCAGAACGGCGACAACGCGCAGAACCTGAACGGCCTCAACGGCAAGGTCCTGCGGCTCAACCCGGACGGCACCGTGCCGTCGGACAACCCGTTCGGCACCTACGTGTGGAGCTACGGGCACCGCAACCCGCAGGGGCTGGCGTTCGACTCGCAGGGCCGGCTGTGGGAGCAGGAGTTCGGCAACTCCATCATGGACGAGACCAACCTGATCACCAAGGGCGGCAACTACGGCTGGCCGGCGTGTGAGGGGACGACGGGCACCTGCGGCACCGCCGGGTACATCGCGCCCAAGCGCACCTACCCCGTGGCGGAGGGCTCCTGCTCCGGCATCGCCATCGTGAGCGACGTGATCTACATCGCCTGCGAGCGCGCCACCCGGCTGTACCGCGTGCCGATCAGCGGGAGCAGCCTGCCCAGCGCGCAGGTGTTCTTCAACGGCACCTACGGCCGGCTGCGCACTGTGGAGCCCGCTCCCGACGGCGGCCTGTGGCTGACCACCAGCACCCAGGGCGACAAGGACGGCATCCCGAACAACGGAAACGAGAAGATCTTCCACGTCACGCTCGGCTCCTAGCCGGCACGACGGCGCGGCCGGTGGTCTTCGCGAACACGCGGACCACCGGCCGTCCGGGCGCGGCCTGGTCCGCCGCGGCGGCCGGTGCCGGGCCACAAGGGGCGCCGCCACGAGCTCAGGAGCCGCCGGTGAGCAGGCCGGGGGTGAGGTCGGACGGCAGGGTGGCGCCGCAGAGGGCCATGGCGATCTCCAGCTCGGCCAGCAGGCATCGGGTCGGAGGCCACGTGGCCGAACAACTCCGGCTGGGAGCGCAGCATCGCGATGTCGGCCAGACAGTCCCCGCCCAGAGCGAGCGTGACCGCCAGATCAGTGATGACCTTGCCCGGATCGTGCACGGCGCGAGCAGGTCGCCACCGCCCCAGCTGCGCCGACAATGCCCGGTCCAAGCCGGTGATGCGCAATGTCTCCACCAGCAGCAGGCCCCCAGCCTGGGAGATGAGGCCGTTGCCGTCGGCGGAGGCGAGAATCTTGGGGCCGGACGCGATAGTCTTCACGCGAAAAGTGCCTTCTGATCTGGCGCGGACAGGACTCTAGACAAGCCCGATCCCCCCAGTTCAAAGGCACTTTACTCATGTAAACGATCAACCTCGGCGAAATTCAGCACGAAAGCCCGAGGCTAGAGGATCAGGTCGTCCGCGTCGGCCGCCGCATGGACGACCAGCCCGACATCGCCGAACTCGACCTCAACCCCGTCATCGTGACGCCGGGCGGAACGGTGGCCGTGGACGTGCGCGTACGGCTCGCACCCGCTCCGCCTCTGCCCTCTCCCTTCCGGCGTCGGCTCCGCTGAACATGCCGGGGAGGCGCCCGCGCCTTTCGTGTGCCATGCGATCGCCCTGGCCTTTTTCCTGCGACACCGGGCTCAGTGGCGAATGCGAGGCCACGCACCCCTGGGAATGCGGTAAAGGACACGCGGCACCGCGAACCAGGCCCGGTCGAGAAAACGGCCCGTGACCCGCCCCGCGAGGATGAGGTAATTTTCCACCTCCCCCTGGAAGTCAGCGAATCCGTCCAGATCGTGCACGTACTCCCGGAACCCTTCCACCCCCACTGTGCCCATGAACTCCCCGTCCTGGTAATAGATCATTCCCTCATCGTGGATCTCGCCCAACTCGGCCATATGCCGATAAGTGATGATGAGCCGTCCTCCCGCACCGACCTCATCCCGCACTGTGAAAGCGCCGCCCAGGGTGATCGCGACAGACCAGCCCGGCGAGTGCGTCCCGATCCAAACCAGAGTGTCTTGCCCGCAATGGCCGGCCAGGCGGAATGCAGTTTTGAGATCACAAGGAATTCCAGAGCTTGGATCTGCGCGGAAGCGCCCAGCGATTTCCTCCACGTCCTCCGTGTCGATCCAGGCCGCATCGAAGCAGGCGTTCAAGTCGTACTCGTCCAGGAGGTCCCACTGACTCTCCGTGGGCAGTGCCCGCGTCATGTCCATTGTCCTGCTCCTTTGACTTTCTCAGCGACAGGGGGTGGGGGCGATCATGCGACCGCCCCCACCCCTGTAGACTCGACTAGCTATCGACCTTGACCCATAACTTCTCTCCGGGCACGACCCGGTAATCGGAATAGAACCTGTTGAGAGCTCTTCCGTGGATAACGTTGTCGTCGTCAGAAACCGCCCGAATGGAGTAGTTGCCGTCCTGCTTGCCGGCACCTTCCTTGGTTGACGCGAACGGATAGCTCTTCGTTACCGCGTACTCGTCGTAGAAGTAGTATTTGCAGTAGTTCACCCCTGCGAGTTCCCAACTCGGCACCGCGACGTATTCGGGAAGGTCCGGCCAGCGTTTCTGGGCGATGGTGCCCATGTCCGTGGTGAACCGGAGTCCCATCGTCCGCGACCGGCGCGCCAAGGTCCTGGCCGCCGCCCAGACGGCCTATCCCGAACGTTTCGCCAGTGGCGGCACCCCGACCCCGCCCGACCTTCCCGGCCCCGCGTGGATCACCAAGTCCAGGCAAAGAGGTCACAGCACCGGCGACGTCAGCCCGGGGCAGCGGTCTGCCTGGACGGCCACCAGTTTCGCTCGCCGAGCATCACCGCGAGAGCGGGGACGAGCAGGGCCCGGACGAGGAAGGTGTCGGCAAGCAGGCCCAGGGTGACCACAAAGCCGATCTGAAACAGCGCCTCCATCGGAAGCACCATCAAAGTCGCGAAGGTGGCGGCGAGCACTAGGCCGGCGGAGGTGATCACGCCGCCCGTCCGCTCAAGGGCCTCCGTCACCGCGCGGCGGGTCTCGTGCTGTCGACGCCGCTCGCTGATCCGGCTGAGGAGAAACACGTTGTAGTCGACGCCCAGGGCGACGAGGAAGATGAACGCGTACATCGGCAGATTCGGGTCTGAGGCCGGCTGGCCGAGGATGTGGGTGAAGATGAGGGAACCGACACCGAGGGCGAAGCCGAAGGAGAGGATCACGGTCGCGATCACATAGAGCGGCATCACCACCGCGCGCAGGAGCATGGCGAGGACGACGAGGATCAGGGCAAGGCCGACCGGGACGATCAGCCTGGTGTCACGTTCGAGTGCCTGGCGGGCATCGTAGTTCTCGGCCACGGTCCCGCCGATCAGGACGGTGTGGCCGTCAGCCGCGCGCTCAGCGACCTCGCGCAGCACCGGGACGGCGTCGGTGGCCTGCTCCGAGAACGGATCCATCCGCAGGTCCGCGTCGAAGATGAGCAAGTCCGTCGCGGACCTTCGCTGGCCTTGAGCCTCCGCACCCAGGGAGTCGCCGTCCGCCCCGACCGACCTGGCCACCGCGTGCATATCGGCGACGGGTGTGTGCGGGCCTTCGGTGAGAGCGCTCTGGACCTTCCCGCCCACCTCGTGGGCTACGACGATGCGAAGCGGCGCCGCCCGGCCGGGGATGAAGTGGTCGCGGATCACCTGCTGGCCGCGGACCGAGTCCGGCGCCTCGCGGAAGGACTCGGAGAAGTCGAGCGCCGGACGCCCGCCGATGCCGGCCAGTGCGCCCGCGGCGAGGAGAGCGGTGACCGCCGCGGCGATCACCCCCGGGCGTGCGTGAACGAGGCCCGCGACACGCCCCCAAAAGGTGACCGCAGGTGCGAGCTCGGGCTCGGGGCGGGGAACAGCGGGCCAGAACGCCCGTCGTCCGAGGGTGGTGAGCACCGCGGGCAGAAGGGTCAGGCCGGCACACACCATGATCGCGACACCGAGGGCGAGGATCGGGCCCATCTCGCGCATGGCGTTGAAGTCGGCAAGGGCGAGGACCAGCATCGCGCCGACGACGATTGCCCCGGCGGAGAAAATCGCCGGGGCGGTGCCCTGGGCGGCGGCGACCATCGCCTCCTCGACGTCCCGCGCCCGGCGCAGCTCGTCGCGAAACCGCGCCACGATCAGCAGACAGTAGTCGGTGCCCGCACCGAACATCAGCACGATCAGGATCGCGGTCGTCTGGCCGCTGACCTCGGTGAGGCCAGCGGCGACGAGTCCGTAGGCGAGGCCGGCGGTGACGAGATAGGCGAGGGCGACGACGGCCAGCGGCACCAGCGCAACCAGCGGCGAGCGGTAGGTCAGGAGCAGCAGGAGCAGCAGCACGGCGATCGTGGCTGCCAAGAGGGTCCCGTTGATCCCTTCAAGCGCAGCTTTTCGATCGGCCTCGAAGCCGGCACGGCCGGTCACGAAGGCCCTCAATCCGCTCTCGTCGCCGGCGGCCGGCGGGACTATCTCGCGGATTGCCGCGACCGCCTGCTCGATGTCGGGCGTCGAGTCGTCGGTCATCAGGACCGTGCTCAAGATGACGGTGTCGTCGGGTGAGGTGAGCAGCGAAGCGCCCGGGCTCATGTCGAGCGGATCGGTCTCGCCGCATGCGCGTTGGTACGGGGTGGCGATCATCGTCAAGTTCGGGATCGCGCCGGACCGGCACAGCGCGAGGGCGTCGGCGTCGGCGCGCCGTCCGTCGTCCGCGGTGATCCCACTCTCGCGGAAGTAGGCGATCACCGCCGCTGTCTCGCTGCCGCGCCGGAACCGCTCGTCGATGATCTGCTTGACCGTCGCCGACTCCGATCCCCGGACGAGGAAGGTCTCGCTCTCGTCGGCGGCCCGCTCGCCGAGCCTGGCTTGTAGCGGCACCGCGAGCATCGCGAGCGCAAGCCACACCGCGATCACGACCCACCGTGACCGCCGACCCACGGAGATTACGGAAGCCCTGGTGGGAGGTCGCACCGGGTCGCCGACCTTAGAGCCCACCGCCGACCCCCTCTATATAGCTGACGAGGCCATCCACGACGTAGACGTAGATCCTGGTCGGGTCGATCTCTATCGGTACGGGCCGGCTCTTGTCGTCCTCGCGCGAAACGATGATTCCGCAGTTGTGACGGGCCGCCTTCTCACGCGCCTCAGCGAGCTCCAACCCGAGCAGCTCCGCCGTATCGAAGGCGTTCTCCGCGGGCCTGTACTGGCTGACGCCACCATTCTGTCCCGCCTCCACCATCGGGCACTGAAGGGCGGTCAGGTCGCGCCCCCGCGTCTTCGCCTCCCCGGACTCGTCGTTACATCCGGTCAGAGCCATTGCTCCGACGGCGATCGCAACCGTGGCCGCAGCGACGCCGAGAAGCCGCCGGTGAACCCTCTGCCCGCTCATAGCGGGGACGCTAGCGGACGAAACTACCTCGATCAAGACAACTAACATCTTTGGTAAACAAAAGGGTGGAATTACTAGTACCAGCTTTGGTGATTCGCTGACGAAAGTCCTTGACATCTAGACAAAAGGCGCAGACGCTACGTCTTGACCTTCAGGCGGTCGAACCACATCGCTCCGGCCGCGGGGCTGGTCGCCGCCGCATTGGGAGAGGAAGTGAGTGGTATGCGGAACGCCGCGCCGCCCGCGCGGAGTGTGAGGCGTTCTTTAGTCGCACTGACCGCGGTCGCTCTGGGGGCTCAGATGCTCGCCCCTGTGACCGCCGCCCAAGCGGAGAGCACCCCCCTGACGGCTGCTGCCCCGGCGACGAGCACCGGGCAAGCGAGTAGAGCCCTCCTCGCGGCCTCTGCCCGGGCGGAGGGCAGCAGGAGGGTCCTCATCTACACCGGCACTACCGGGTATCGGCACGCCGAGGCGATCGACAACGGTCGCCCAGTGGTCCAGGCCGCTCTCCAGGCCGCGGGCTACGAGGTCGACTGGGAGGACTGCGACAACAACGGTGGCGGCACGAACAACTGCAACCACCCGGACAAGAACCCTCGGATCTTCACCGACGATAACCTGGCCCGATACAACGCGGTCCTGTTCCTGAACGCATCGTGGTCGTGGGCCGGCGGCGGTCGGCCCGGACCGCTCTTCGACCAGGCACAGCGCGACGCGTTGATCCGCTTCACCCAGAACCGCGGCGGGATCGCGGCTGTGCACAACATGACCGACGCCGGCGCCGGCGTGTCCGTGTGGGACTGGTGGGACGGCGGGCCGGACAGCGTCATCGGCACGACGATGACCGCCCACTCGAACGGGTCGGCGACCGGCAACGCCGCAACCGTCCAGGTTGCCGACCACAACCACCTCTCCACCAAAGACCTGCCCGACACCTACCAGCTCGCCGACGAGCACTACAACTTTGTCCGCAGCGTCCGGGGGACCCACCACGTGCTCGAGACCTTCGACGAGCGCACCTACAACACCGGCAGCCAGAAAATGGGCCAGGACCACCCCACGACGTGGTGCAAGCTCTACGACGGCGACAGGGTCAAGGACGGCACCAACACCCCGCGGCCCTACGACGATGGCCGGAGCTGGGTGACCTCGCAGGGCCACTTCGGCGTCCGTTACAGCGAGAACGGCGGCGACAACCCGCTGGTCAAGCAGATCGTCGGAGGGGTGCGCTGGGTCGCCGGCGAGGGGAACAAGACCGACTGCTCAGGCACCGTGTGGTCGAACTTCACCCGCACGACCCTGGTCGACAATGCGAACGGCCCGATGGCTCTCGACGTGGCAGCGGACGGCAAGCTCTACTGGACCGAGATCGGCCCCACAACGGGCTACCAGTCCCAGGGCTACGTGAAGATGCACGATCCGAACGGCCCGCCGAACAACTCGACCACGGTCGCGACGATCCCGACCCGCGCCGACCACGGCAACTCCGAGGACGGCGTGCTGGGGATGAGCCTGGAGCCGGGCTTCGACCTATCGAATCCGAGCAAGCGCGACATCTACGTCTACTATTCCCCGCGCAACCCCGACTGGCCGACCACGGGCAACCAGACAACGGTCGGCTACAACCTGATCAGCCGCTTCACGCTGAACGAGACCGGCACCGCGTTCGAGCCCGCACAAGCATCTGGTGACCCGGCACATCCATACGATGAGCGGGAGATCCTGCGCGTGCCCAAGGCCAAGATCTCGGGCAACCCCTCAGGCTTCCCCGGTGGCCCCACCGACAACGGCCCCGGCCATGTCGGCGGCGCGAGCCTGGTGTTCGACTCCGAAGGCAACCTCTACCTCGGAGTCGGCGACGACGTGTCCCCGAACGCGTCCGGCCACAACCGCTACGTGCCGATGGACCATCGCGCCTCCGAGCGCTGGGATTCACGCAAGACGGCGGCCAATACCGCCGACCTGCGCGGAAAGGTCCTGCGCATCAAGCCGATCAAGGACATCCCGGCAGGACAGGCCGCCGACCCCGGCCTGGACAAGACCTACACGGTTCCGAAGGGCAACATGTTCCCGCCGGGGACCCCGAAGACCCGGCCGGAGATCTACGCCATGGGCTTCCGGCAGCCGTTCACGGTGCACACCGACCCCGCCCACCCGGGTACGGTCGTCGTCGGCGAGTACTGCCACGACAACTCGGTGGACCAGGCAGACCGCAGCCCGGCCGGCACCTGCGAGTGGGATCTAGTCGACGAGCCCGGCTTCCAGGGCTGGCCGTTCTGCGTCGGCGACAACTCGAAGACCAACACCACGTGGCGCTGGGACTACGCGACCAACTCCTCGACCGGTCAGCAGTACGACTGCTCGCTCGACAAGATCCCGGCCGACCTCAACTGGGCCCCGCCGGGCGGTACAAGTTCGCAGCCCACATTCCAAGGCCTCGATGAAATCCCAGGCCCCGCGAAGAAAGCGACGATCTGGCGCAAGTACCCCGGCAACCCCGGCGGTGAGAATCCGATGGACTTCGGCGACCTGGGCGCCGGGGGCATGCAGCCGGTCACCGGTCCGGTCTATCGATACAAGGACAGCTTCGGCCCCGGCGCCTTCCCGGCCTACTACGACGGCTCGTGGCTGATCACCAACCGTGGCGCCGACAACGGGTTCTGGAAGGAGGCGCGCCTGCGGCAGGACAACAACCAGTTGCTCCGGGTCAACGACTGGCTGCCGGTCAACCACTTCGGCACGCCGAACAGCAGCTTCGTGATCCCGACCAAGTTCGGGCCCGACGGCGCCCTCTACATGGGGCGCTGGACCTTCGGCTGCTGCCGCGCTCAGCTCAACTCCACAGCGAAGATGGAGTTGGTCAAGATCGAGTTCAAGCCCTCCAGCAAGTGCACGGAGGACACCCAGGCGCCAACGGTCTCGCACCAGATCGAGGGCCGGGCCCACCCCAGCCAGCAGAACGCCTACATCGACTCGGCCACGCTCAAACTCAACGCCACCGATGTCGGCTGTGCCGGCGTGGAAAAGGTTGAGTACCGCGTCAACGGCGGAGCGTGGACCGCCTACGACGCGCCGGTACTGTTCAAGAACCCGGGGAAGTACACGGTCGACTACCGGGCCACCGACTACTCCGGGAACACCTCCGCGTCGCAGAGCGCCGTCTTCACGGTGCTCGACGGCGGCAGGACGCTCCCCACGGCGTGCGACATCTACGCCACGGGCACGGGGTGGAATCCCGATAACTGTGAGATCGCCCGCGGTGGCACCGTCACCTGGCACTTCAACGTGCCCGACGCGGGGATGCCGCACGATGTCTGGCTCGTGCCGCCCGGCGGCAATCCGGACCCGAACGGCGGCGACATCTTCGAGGTCACCAAGGGCGCCGTCTCGCCGGGAGGTCCGCCGGTCTCGTACACCTTCGATCGGGAGGGGACCTGGACCGTCATCTGCAGGCTCCACTCCGGCTACGACGGCAAGAAGTGGGCAGGCATGGTCGCGACAGTCACGGTCGGAGGAGGGGCCAAGGGCGTCTACACCATCTCCCCCAAGAGCAGCGGCAAGTACGTCACGCCGCAGAACGCCTCGACCGCCGACGATGCCAAGATCGTTCAGATGGGCGCGACGCAGGGCAGCGAGCAGCAGTGGGAGGCCGTTCCCTTCACCGCGGGCGCCTACCAGCTCAAGAACGTCAAGAGCGGCAAGTGCCTTGACGTGCCGAGCGGCTCGACCGCGACGGGCACCCAGCTCGTCCAGTACTCCTGCCATCCCGACGGACATAAGGACCAGATCAACCAGCGGTTCTACCTCATCCAGTCCGGAGACGCCTACCAGGTCAATCCGGCGGTGAGTGGCCTGTGCCTCGACATCAACGGCAACTCCAAGGCCGACGGCGCCGCAGTGATCCAGTGGACCTGCAACAACGCCGACAACCAGCGGTTCAGCTTCAGCCCGGTCGCCGCGGCCGACAAGACGCCGCCGGTGACGACCGCGACGACCGACCCGGCGCAGCCGGAGGGCGGCTCGTTCACCGGTCCGGTCACGGTCACGCTGACCGCCGTCGATGAGGACAAGGGCAGCGGGATCGACCGGACAGAGTACAAGCTGGACGGCGGTGACTGGAAGCTGTACACCGGGCCGGTCGTCGTCTCCGGCGACGGCTCGCACACGCTGGCCTACCGCTCGACGGACAAGGCGGGCAACGTCGAGGACGTCAAGACCCTCACGGTGACCATTTCCTCTCCGCGGGTTCCGCTGACCGTGACCGCTTCGTCCCGCTGCGTGGGTACGTCGGCGTACGTGGCGGTGACGGCCGTCAACGACGGCGATGTGCCGGCGGACGTGATGTTGACGACCCCGTACGGTTCCACGACCGTGGCCGACGTGGCCCCGGGCAAGCAGGCCTATCAGTCCTTCAACGCTCGGGCCGGGCAGATCGGCGCGGGCAAGGTGACTGTCAAGGGGACCGCGACGATCGGTGGCAAGCAGGTCACCTCGACCTACGACGCCGGCTACAACGCGATCACCTGCGGCTAGCGCTGTAGCTGGACCAGGTCGGCGGTGGCCACGGTGTAAGCACCCAGCGGTGTACGCACCGGGGCCACCGCCCTACTGAACGAGCCGTACTGAAATGGGGCCGGCCGGTCGGCCGTCTGGACGATCGGCCGGCCGGCCCCGCCCCCATGCCCCCCATAAAGTGGAGCGATTACGTGAAGACCACGAGAACTGCCCAGATACTGGCCGCGTCGGTGCTCGGTCTTGCGCTTGCGGGTGTGGCCGGTCCCGCGGTCGCGGACGACGCCCCCGGTGACGGCATCGACGTTTCGGTGAACATCGGGCCCACCACCACTCCCGGTCAGCTGTCGATGACCGTGGCGGACAACGACGGGGTATCACTGCAGGAGAACGGCTCCGACGCCGCCGCCCGCCAGTTCACCGGGACCCTGCCGACGGTCACGGTGACCGACACCCGCACCCCCGAGGAGATCCCCGCCGGGGAGTACTGGGCGGTCGTGGGCCAGGCGAGTGCGTTCACCGCGGCCGGCGACCCGGCCAAGGTCATCGGCCCGGAGTACCTGGGCTGGAAGCCGCACCTGCTGACCGGCTCCTCCACCGGTGCGGTGTCGGCCGGTGAGCCGGTCTCCAGTGTCGTCTCTGACGGCACCGGCGCGCCCGCCGTGGGTCTGAAGGGCCAGGAGCTGCTCATCTCGACCGCCAACTCCACCGACGAGATCGGCACCTCGAAGGTCAACGCCGACCTGGCCCTGCGGACCGGGGTCGACGTCGCCGCCGGGGAGTACCACTCGACCCTGACGCTCTCGCTGTTCAACCAGTCCTGAGCCGGAGGCGGGACGCCAGAAAGGAAACGACCAGAAAGGAAACGGGCCACCCTTCGCCGAAAGGGTGGCCCACCTCACCCCGTTTCCGTGGACGGGTCTGCGGGCCGTAATTCTGGCTTTCAGGGGCCGAGGAAGACGAGCCTGCTGGTGATGTTCACCGGCTTTCGTGGAGTCCCTTTGGTTGGCTGGCATGCCGCGACCCCCGAGGGAGGTCAGCATGCCGAGGAGCTGTCCCCCCGAGTTCCGTCGCATAGTCCTGGACCTACTGAAGGCCGGCCGCACCGTGCGCCAGGTGGCCGCCGATCTGCAGATCAGCGACCAGACCATCTACAACTGGCGCAGGCAAGAGCGCATCCATGCGGGCCTCGGAGTCCGGCTACTACGCCCGGCGCTCTCGCCCGCCGTCGCCGCGATCGGTACGGCACGCCTGGCTGACCGAGGTGATCAGGCAGGCCCACGCCGCCTCCCGCGGCGTCTACGGCGCCCCCCGCGTGCATGCCGAGCTCACCCTGGGCCGGGGCGTCGCGGTCGGGCATGGCCAGGTGACGATGCTGATGCACCGCGCGGGCATCAAGGGGCTGCCCGGTAACCGCCGACGGCGCCCGGTCCCTCAGGTGCCGACGGCAACCGACATGGTCGATCGGCTATTCGCCCGCTCCGGTCCGGATCAGCTGTGGGTCACCGACATCACCGAGCACCCGACCCGGGAGGGCAAGGTCTACTGCTGTGTCGTGCTGGATGCCTACTCCCCGGCGGGTGGTGGGCTGGTCGATCGACTCCACCCAGACCGCGGGCCTGGTGACCAATGCGCTCGGCATGGCGATTCACAACCGGAACCCGCAGGCTGGAACGGTGATCCACTCCGACCACGGGGTTCAGTACACCTCTTGGGCGTTCACCGAGCGGGCCAAGGCTTCGGGGCTGGTGCCGTCGATGGGGTCGATCGGTGACTGCTTCGACAACGCGGTCATCGAGTCGTTCTGGGGCCGGATGCAGACCGAACTGCTCAATCGCCGGCGATGGAACAACCGCATCGAGCTGGCGAACGCGATCTTCGAGTACCTGGAAATCTTCCACAACCGCCAACGACGTCACAGCGCCCTGGGGATGCGCACCCCGATCGAGTACGAGATGCTCTACGCAAACACCCAGCTGGCATGACAGCCAACCAAGCCGACTCCACGGAACCCGAGGCACATCACCCTGGACATGGCGTCGTGGCGGCGCGACCGCGCCGGACACTTCACCGGACCCGGCCTCATCCATCATTCGGATGCCGACAGTCAATACACCAGTTTCCGCTTCACCGCCCACCTGATGACCGCCGGTATCGACGCCTCGATCGGCACGGTCGGGGATGCGCTGGACAACGCGCTGATGGAATCGCAGATCGGCCGCACTCCTCCATCGGCACCATCCCACCGGACGAATACGAAGCTCTCTATTACGCTCAACACCACCCCAGCGAACCCGCTGGAAATCAACCCCTGAGGTCTCCACCCGAAGCCGGGGCGGTTCAAAGTAGGGCGCTGGCGGGCGGTTCCGCGATGGTTCAGGATGGCTAGCATCCGTCACCTTTCCTATACGATCCGAGTCGTCGTCACCGTGCAGCAGCGTCGCGAGCTATGTCAACAAGGTTCGCGAAGACGCTAGAAGGGACCTCACGTCACGATGGACGACGAAGCGACGATCGCGCGGGGCCGTGAGGCCAGGACGGGCGGAACGCCGCCGGGAAGATCCCGCGGCCGGCTTGCCGACGAGGCGTACGACACGTTGCTCGGACAGCTGGAGGACTTCCCGAAACTCGGCTATTACGTATCTTGATGTGACGGTCGGTGACTTTGAGGTTGTTGGGGCCGGTCGCGTGTGTCGGGGCCGGAAGCGGCGGCCGGATGATTGATCATTCGGATTGTGTTGATCAAAACGGCCGATGGCCGGCCGCCGCGCAGCGAGCGTATGACCGGTCTTGATCAAGGGCAAGTTGACTGGCTGTACGAGCAGTTGGCGCAGATGGCCGAGTGGGAGGCTTCGACGGGTCGGCCCCGGGTGCTGCCGCTGTTATACGGCGTTGGTAATGGTTTTGTTCGCGTTACGGCAGAAACCGGCTTCCGGCGATCACCGGAGGACTTCCCCGCAGCGCTACGCACCGTGACCAAACTGGAGGTATTCCGAGTGTACGGCCTGTACTGAAACACCATCCAAATTGGTTTTGGGAAGTCCTCCTGATGTCGCTACGGATCGAGCCTGGCTCCCGCGTCACGATCGACGTCCTGGCGCGAGAGCTGGGGGTCTCGCAGACGCCGATCCGGGACGCTCTGAACCGCATGGAGGCCGAGGGCCTGTTTCGTGCTCGGCCATGGCCAAGTGAGTGACCTGGGTGTCGTGGAGAAGCCGGAACAGGTGCACGTGCGTGTGCAGGCGAGCGAGCGCTTCGGGGGGTTCTGGCCGCGATCGCCGCGCGTGACCCCGACGCCGCCGCCTGCGCCATGCGTCGGCACATCCTGCTGTCCGGCGAGCGGTTCCGCCGGTTGTTCGACGAAGTCAAGGGTTCGGACGGAATGGCGGTAAAGGCTTGACGGGCGGGCCCGGCCGGGGAATGCTGACGCAACCGGATCGGATCGGATTGGATCCACCTCACCCGCCCCCAATGCGAGGAGAAGCAGGTGCCCAGAGCGCTGCTCCTTACCGGCGACGCCGCCGAGGAGCTCGACACCATGTATCCCTACTATCGCGTGCAGGAGGGCGGCTGGGACGTCGACGTCTCGTCACGGACGCTGCGTGACGTTCAGCTGGTCATCCACG